>DASVKO010000103.1:0-13150 GCA_036385355.1 Dermatophilaceae bacterium | reverse complement strand
CCGCGGGGCGGCCACAGCTCAAGGACCGTGATCAGCTTTCGCGCTTCAACTTTCGCCAGCCGCCGGCGCGGCTGTTAGCGATGATGTTTTTGAACATGGCCGTGAGGGCGCGCGCGTCATAGAGGAAGACGTTGACATGGTCCTTCGCCGCCAATAGGGCGACAGATGGCCTGCTGCCAGTCGGGCAGGGCATCGATGTAGGCATCAACGCGGGGTCAGCGGTTTCAACCCAGGATCCACGATAGCCATGGAGGCCGCCGGTGGGCAGTGGCTTCTGTGATGGTGACCATTTCATGGTCGTGACCCCTATTCGTTTTCGCGGCCGTTCGTCCTCCAAGACGCCGAACCAAAGGGCAGTGGTCTCCCTGTCAGAGAGTTACCCATGTCTGACAGGCCTGGCCGACCCGCGGGCGTCCAGGTCAAGGCAAACGAAGGCAATGGTGAACTGCGAGAGCGTTGACAGACGATGTGTTCGGTCATACTTTCGTAGTTTGACCACGCGCTCAGACTGAATGAGTCGCCGCGTGTGAATGCCGAGCTGGAATGCGAGCGGCGGCTGGAGCCCCACAGGCTGTAGACCGTGACAGCGTCGCGCACCTTGATGACGTCCTGTTCTGGTCCCAGCTTCAGCTTCGCGGCGACCGTAGGTCTGGACTTGCGGGGGCTTGTGGAATGGCCTCGACCTACTGCCGGGGGACCACACCAAGGAGAGGAGTCTTCCCGTGTACGCAAAATCTGTTATCTATCAGGCACGACCCGAAACGATCGACAAGGGCGTGGCCTACGTCCGGGACGAGGCGATGCCGGCACTCACCGCCATGGACGGCTGGACCGGCCTGTCGATGATCAGTGACCGCGAGTCCGGGCGCTGCATCATCACGACCGCTTGGTCAACCAGGGAAGAGCTCGACGCCAGCGACCAGCTGATGATGGCGAAGCGCGAGCGTGGAGCGGAGATCTTCGGAGCCAAGCCGTCGGTCGACGTCTGGGACATCGCGGTGGTACATCGCCGCGCGGCCTCGGGCGAAGGCGCCTGCGTGCGCTGCACCTGGCTCAGTATGGACACCGCCGGGATTACCCACGCCATCGACACTTACCGGATGGCACTGCTGCCAGCTCTGGAGGAGATCGACGGCTTCTGCAGCGCCAGCCTGATGGTCGACCCCGCCACGGGTCGCGCAGTCTCCTCGGTGACGTACGCCAGCCGTGACGCGTTGGTGGCGTCCCGCTCGGCAGCCGAAGGGCTGCGCACCCGCACCGCCGGCGACATCGGTGCCACGGTGACCGATGTCGGGGAATTCGAGCTGGCTCTCGCGCACCTGCACGTCCGGGAGATGGCGTAAGCGACGCTGCCTTGGACGTCGCCCACCTCTCTTCGCCTGTGCTGACGGGGCGCTGTGCCGAGGGGGTGGTGTGACCCAGCTGTTTTCACGTGGCCCATGAGCTGGTCAGAAGAGCAACGATCTCTCGAGGTCGTAGGCCTGAGCGATCGTTGGCGCCACGGCCGCTGTGCGCGTGGCCGGCTGACCTAGTTCGAGCCGCCAACAGCAACACTTCGCGATGATCACACACCGATACACGATCCCTCACCCAGACAAGGCCGCCAGCGCTGCTTCGTGACGACCGCGCGAAATGCGGCATGCAGTTGAGTGCGTTTCGGATGGGGAAAATGGGCGGGTGCTGCCTCCACCCCAGCAAACGCCGTCCTAATCTCACCTTGGCCATCGCGACGGGGAGCACTTACGAGGCGAGGTCGTTTCGGTGGTCCCAAACGTTGGGGGTGTTCCCACCGGATCTGGCCGCATTTCGCGCGGTCGTCACCAAGGACCGCTGGCGGCCAGGTATTCGCAACGGGACCGGTCTACGGACCATGAACGCACACCCATCGCATGAGCGGAAGCCTGCCGGGGGCCATCCAAAGCCGTCGAGCGCGCGGACCTGGTGATCAAGCGTGGCGATGAAGAGTTCCATGTCGCGATACCCCTCCCGGGAACCCTCGCACTCGACCCAAAGCCACCGCTCATCGTCGTCGTCCTCCTCCGTTTCCTCGGCGTACTCGATCGCCGATTGCGGCGCCAAACATCTCCGGTCCGCAGATCGATGCGCCCGCCGCCGGCGGCCGGGTCGGCCTCCAACACGCCCGCGAGTTTCACTAGGGACCGGCAACGGTCGCAGCAGCGGCGCTGGCCCGAACCCTAGTGCCGCCTCGAGTCCGGCCGCGAGGTCGGCGTCGTCCTCCCAGCCGCGGTCCCACAACGCAGCCACGCACCGGCGCGCCGCTTCGTCGATGCCTTCGGTCGGCGCCTGAAGCATGCCGAGCAGTCCGTCGCCCATAAGTTGCAGGGCGTTCTCGGGCCACACCTCCGGTTTCAGAATGCCGACAAGGGACCCGGCGGGCCATTGCATATAGGGCCCTGCCCTTTGCTACGGAGTTCCAGACCAATCTGCGGACGAGGAAGAGGAAGGTTCACGCGGTCACCACAGTGGGCGGCTCGTCCAGTAATTTGCCCACCGGTGGGACCGAACGGTTTGCTGCCCCCCTATCGGCAAAGTCGGTGGGCAGTGGTTGACGGTGAATGTCACCCACCCCGCGTACAGTCTTCAGCATGGGGGCACGCGTAGGGGGCAGGTTCACGAGCGGCGGTGACGTGCCACCGTGCCCGTTCGACGGGCATCGGGGGTCTCGCGTGCGGTCGTTCGGCTCTCGGCAGCGCAAGGACGGGAAGTGGGTTCACCGGTTCTCCTGTGTCATGGACGGGCGCAGCCACACGTTCAGCGAGTGCTACGACGCAGACACGCCGCCGGTGTTCGCTGCGGTGAAGTGCCCGCAGGGCCATCGCGGGAAGGTGTCGCGTTGGGGAACCAACAACGCCAGCGGCGCGAAGCATCAGCGCTACAAGTGCCAGCCGACTGATGGCAGCGCGTCGCACACGTTCACGCTGGACCTGCCTCGGCAGAAGGTGGACAAGGACCCGAACTGGACGGACGCGGACGCGGTGAAGAACCCGCATCGCGGCCCATTCGCATCAGGTCGCGGTCATGGCTTCACGATGCGTGTCGTCGCCGAAGGTCTCCAACGGCTCAGTCAGGGCGAGTCGTATGCGAGCGTGGGGAAGTGGGCGGCAGGGCAGAAGGCCGCCCGGACCCGCACGAACCCACCAGCCAAGCGCCTCGGCAAGCACTACTGGCAGACGGGCGCATCATGGGTCGAGGTGTACGCCCCGGTCGTGTGGGACGCTTGGCAGGACGAACTGGCCGCGCAGGACGAGAAAGCCGTCGGGTCGGCGCTGCCGCGAGTCCTGGTCGTCGATGACGTGCCCGTGTTCGGCGACGTGACCGACGAGGGCATCACCTCGCAGGAGATGCTGTTCAGCGTCCTCGTCGCTGTCGAGTACTTCCCGAGCCGACTGGACCCGTCCCGCTACGACCACCGGGTGCGCCTCGTGCGGGCCTACCCCAAGCACACGGCCGACGCCTACGAGCTGCTCGTGTACGAGTGCGGCTTCATGCCCGATGTCATCGTGTCCGACAGCGCCCACGGCATCGTGTCGATGGTCGAACGCCTGCGCAAGCTCCACCCCGACCTCGTGTGGGTGCCGTCCGCGTTCCATGTCGTCCAGCAGCTGCGCCGAGCGATGGCCAAGCTGACCGCCGCGAAGCTCACCAGCCCGTTCGTGCCCGGCGACCTGCTCGCACGCTTGGAGAGCATGTCCCTGCTCTCGGACGAGACCGCGTGGACACAGTGGTGGACCGACCTGGACCGGCGCATGAACGCGCAGGCCGTCCCCGCGAACCTCCGACCGAACAAGTGGCGCAAGGACTACGGCGACAAGGTGCTCGCCGCGTTGCGCTACCTCGCCACGCACCCGCAGGTCCCACGCGGCAACGGCGCACTCGAAGCGTCCATACGCAACGAGGTCACGCCCTTCTTCGCCGGTCGCGCCCAGCGGTTCGGCAACATCGAACGCGTCAACCGTGCCTGCGACCTGCTCACCCTGCGCCTCGGCGGCAAGCTCGCCCGGCCCGCCGACATCGAGAAGGTCCTCACGCAGGCCGCACTGGCCGGCGACGGCTGGATGCCACCGGCCCGCCAGGTCAACGACCCCGAGGGCTACTCGTCACTCCACCAGCCCGAGGTGTTGGAGCAGACCCTCGCCCACGCACGCAAGGACGCCCGCAAACGGTGGGGCAAGCGATGAGCGGCGTGTGGGACCGGGCACGGTTCGTCGTCATCGACACCGAGACGACAGGCCTGCACGACAGCGCCCGCGTCCTCGCCGTGGCCGTCTACTGCCTGGAGAACGGCGCGACGGTCGAGTCGTGGTCCAGTCTCGTCAACCCCGGCGAGTACGGCGCGGCCCACATCCACGGCCTCGACCCGAAGAAGCTCGCCCGTGCCAAGCCGTTCGCCGTGCACGCCGACCATCTGCGCGACCTGCTCACCCTCGACGACGGCACCGTCTACCTCATCGCGCACAACATCGCCTACGACGCGGCCCGCCTCGCCTACGAGTACGCCCTCCTCGACCAGGACACGCCCCCGGTCGTCCTCCTCGACACGCGCACCCTCGTCCACGCCGCCGGGCTGGTCGCCCCGGGAAGCACGCTGGACGACCTCGCACGCGCATTCGAGCTGACCAACGTCGCCAAGCACGAAGCGAACGCCGACGCCCTCATCGTCCGCGAAGTCACACTCCGATGCCTGGCCGCACTCGACGCCACCACCATCGACCTGCGCAGCCTCGCCAGCCCGGCCACGCCCGTCCCCACGCCGACGACACCCCGACCCGCCATCACTGCCGAGCACGCCGAACTGCACGACCTGCCCCTGCTTACCAAGCGCGACCGCGACGCCGCCCTCGGTGGCTGCCTCACCCTGTCCTGCCCCGACCTCCACAAGCGCATCGAGGACGGCATCACCAGCCCGGCCACCGCACGCGCCTGCTACGAGTGGGCACTCGCCGCGATGAACGACCCGGCCCTCACCCGGTTCCAGCGTGGGCTCCTGGTCGCCGGTGCCGCCCGCGCCCTGGCCGGCTGGCGCGACACCACCACGCGCACCGACCACGTGATGCTCCTCGGCAAGGCCGTCACCGTCCTCGCCACGCAGCCGGCCTGGGCCGCGTGCGATGGCTGCGACCTGTGCGACTACTGCCAGGCCGGCAAGCCAGAACGCTGCCGGTTCACCAGCGGCACCCGTCGCCTGCTGTGGCCCGCGCTGTACGCCAGCAAGGGCCACGTCATCACCGCCAGCGCCGTCGCCTACCTCACCGGACCGGCCAAGTCCCCACTCACCGGCAAGTCCTGGTGGGCGCGGGTCCACGCCGTCGCACCCGACACCGCGAACTCCGTCGCCGTCACCGCCGCGGCCGCCCTTCGTCAGGCCGGACACACCGACCTCGCACGCCCCGCGGTCGAGAAGCTGTGGAAGTCCGGCATCCGAGACCCGCACCTGACCGTCGTTTACGCCGCCATCATTGAGGACGACAAGGCCACGCACGACAAGCTCACCGTGTTCCGCAAGGCCGCCGGCATCTGCGAGGACGGTGTGGCGGCCGCACGACCCGGCCAGGACTGGACGCAGGTCCAGGCACGCCTGTCACGCCTGCGCGGACGCATCAACGCGGCGACGAAGAAGCCACCCGCCAGCCCGTACAACACTCGTGAAGCGCACCGCAGCCGGTTCGTGAAGCCATGACAACGCCCGCACAGCAGCCCAGTCGCCTAGCCTCACCCCTTGTGGACACGGGGGTAGCCGAGGGCACCGTCGAAGCCATGCCCAAGGCCGTGCATCCGACTGCAGGTGGGGAAGCGCGTCGTCAGTGGGGACCCGAGCAGCACAGGGTGCTTGTTGGTGGATCGGTCGTGGGGGTCGCAGCGCCTGTACCATGAACGCGACGTCGCTCGTGCGCACCCGGTCGGCGGGGCACCGGGGTGACTATGCAAGGAGGCGACGTGTCTGACATGCAGGGTTCTCGGTGGTCGGCGGGGCCGAAGCTCCCCAAGGCGCCGACCGGGATTCGCGGGTTCGACGAGATCACCGATGGTGGGCTGCCGCGGGGCAGGGCGACGCTGGTCGCGGGGTCGGCCGGCGCGGGCAAGACGCTGTTCGCGATCGAGTTCTTGGTGCATGGGGCGCTGGAGTTCGGTGAGCCGGGCGTGCTGATGGCGTTCGAGGAGTCGGACCGTGATCTCGCCGCGAATGTCGCGTCGATGGGGTGGGACCTGGTCGGGCTGGAACGCACCAACATGCTGGTGATCGACTCGGTCGATGCGACGCCCGCGGATGTCGTCGCCGCGGGCACGTTCAACCTGGAGGGGCTGTTCATCCGGCTGGCGGCCGCCGTCGACTCGGTCGGTGCCAAGCGGGTCGTGCTCGACTCGATAGAGCTGCTCTTCGGGGCGGTGGGTCACGACGTGATGGTTCGGGCGGAGATCGGGCGCCTGTTCCGCTGGCTGAAGGAGCGGGGCCTGACGACCGTCGTCACCGGGGAGCAGGGCACCGGCGGCGGGCTGACGCGCTACGGGTTCGAGGAGTACGTCTCGGACTGCGTGGTCGCACTCGACCATCGGGTGGACGAGGAGCTGTCGATCCGCCGGCTACGGGTGGTGAAGTACCGCGGGTCGTTCCACGGCACGAACGAGTACCCGTTCCTGATCGGCGAGCACGGGTTCAGCGTGCTGCCGGTCACGACGATCGGCCTGAACTACACGGCCAGCGAGGAGCGGGTGACGACCGGGCTGCCGGACCTGGACGAGATGCTCAGCGGGGACGGGATCTTCCGCGGGTCCACGATGATGATCAGTGGCGCCGCGGGCACCGGCAAGACCGCGGTCGCCGCCGCCGCGGTGCACGCCGCCTGCGGCCGCGGCGAGCGCTGCCTGTTCAGCTCGTTCGAGGAGTCCCCCAGCCAGCTGCTGCGCAACATGCGCTCGGTGGGAATCGACCTGGACCCCTACGTGCAGGCGGGGCTGTTGCGCCTGTGGTCCGAGCGCGCCTCGGCATTCGGCCTGGAGTCCCACGTGGTGGGGCTGCATGAGCAGCTGGCGGAGTTCGGCCCGTCCCTGGTGGTGCTCGACGGCCTGGGCAGCTTGAACCGGGTGGGCAGCGAGCGCGAGGTGATCTCGGCGGTGACCCGCGAGATCGGCATGCTCAAGGCCGCTGGGGTCACGGCCATCTTCACCGCGCTGTCGCACGGCGCGGTGCTGGAGTCGACCACCCTGGGCATCTCGTCCCTGACCGACACGTGGCTGCAGCTGCGCAATGTCGAGAACGATGGCGAGCGCAACCGTCTGGTCTTCGTCATCAAGAGCCGCGGAATGGCCCACTCGAACCAGGTCCGGGAGTTCACCCTGTCCGATCAGGGGCCCACCCTGGTCAACGTGATGGTCGGCCCATCGGGCATCCTGACCGGCTCGGCGCGCAACACCCAACTGTCGCGGGCAGCCGCCGCCGCAGTCCGCCAGGAGATCGCGGTGGACCGCGGGCGGCGCGCGTTCGCACGCCACGCCCAGAGGGTCGAGGCGCAGATCGCCGAGCTGCGCGAGCAGCTGGAGACCGACCGCGAGCAGCTGGAATCGGAGATGGACCTGGAGACCGAGCTCCAGTTCACGACGACGGCCACGGAGACCGAATTGGGGGCAGCGCGCACCGCCGACTTCCCCGACCATGAACCGGGTATGTGATGCCGGCCGACACGACGACGCCGAGCCCCGGCGGCGAGGCCGTCTTCAGGCTGCGGCTGTATGTGACGGATCGCACGCCGGCGTCGCAGCGGGCGGTCGACAACCTGCGAAGCGCGTGCCAGGAGTACGCGGACGACCGCTATGAGGTCGAGGTGATCGACCTGCTGACCGACCCGGACCGGGCACGGGAGGACCAGATCATCGCGGTGCCGACACTGATCCGGGAACTGCCGGAGCCGATTCGCCGGATCATCGGCGACCTGTCCGACGAGGGCGAGATCCTCGTCGAGTTGCTGATGATCCCGCGGGACGTGGCCCGGTAGTTCGCTACTTGACGGCCGCGCACGCGAAGCGGAGTTGACCGTTGCCTTGCGGGGCCTACCGACCAGCCAGGATGTCGGGGGCCGGCCGGGCGTGCCCGTACAGCCAGCCCTGGCCGTGCTGCCACCCCTGCTCGGCGAGGACGGCGGCCACGTCGGGCGTCTCGACGCCCTCGGCGACGGTGTCCAGGCTCAGGCCCTCCGCCAGGCCGAGCAGGGCGCGGGCGATCCGCTCGGAGTTCGTGTCGCCGGCGGCGATGCCGGCGGCGAAGGACATGTCCAGCTTCAGGCCGGCGATGGGCAGGTCCCGCAGGTGGGCGATGGAGGAGTAGCCGGTGCCGAAGTCGTCGACGTACCACCCGACGCCGGTGCCGGCCAGGTCGGCCATGGTGCGACGGACGCGGTCGGTGATGGCCAGCAGTGCCGTCTCGGTGAACTCCAGGTGCAGCCGGACCGGGTCGACCTCGAACAGGGTCAGGGCGCGGCGCACCCAGCCGGCGTACTCCTCGTGGGCCAGCGTGACCGCCGAGACGTTGACCGCCACGTTCAGGGGCGCGGGCAGCGCGGCGAGCATCTCCACGGAGCGTCGCAGGACGACCAGGTCCAGCTCGACGATCAGCAGCGTCTGCTCGGCGACGGGCAGGAAGTCGTCGGGTGGCACGATGTCCCCGCCGGGGCGGACCCAGCGCACGAGGGCCTCGTAGCCGGTCACGGCCCCGTCCGGCAGGCGCACGATCGGCTGGAGCCAGGGCACGAACTGCCCGTCACGCAGCCCGTCGGCGATGTCCTGCTCCATGCGCAGCCGCTGCTCGGCCGCCTGCCCGAGCTCAGCATGGAAGTACGCGCAGCAATCGCGACCGTGGCCCTTGGCCGAGTGCATCGCGGTGGCGGCATCCCGGACCAGGTCGCCACCGCTGGCACCGCATGACCCGGTCGCGACGCCGATGCTGACCGAGGCGCCGAACACCTGCGATTCAAGGGGAATGGGGCCCTTGGCCGCAAGCCGGATCCGCTCGGCCACGACCCCGGCGGCCGCCTCGTCGGGCAGGTCCGGGAGCAGCACCAAGAACTCGTCCCCGGAGCGGCGAGCCAGCAGGTCAGGACCACCCACGGCGGCGGAGATCCGGGATGCGATCTCCCGCAGGACCTGGTCGCCGGCGGCGTGGTTCAGTGCCTCGTTGACCTTGCTCAGGGAGTCGACCCCCACGCACAGCACTCCCACCTCGCGATGCGATCCGTGCTCGGCATACCCGGCCAGCGCCGCGTCGATGCGGGCCACGGCCACGGCCATCATGGACAAGCCGGTGAGGGGGTCGTGCTCAGCCTCGTACGCCAACTGCGTCCGTTCCCGGATCTCGCCTTCCAGGCTCCGCATACCCACCACCAGGCCGGTCACCGCATCGTCAGCACCGGTCTGCGTTCGGCCCTGCAGCGACATCAGCCGGTAGCTGCTGTCAGCGCACCTGGCTCGACATTCGAGAGCGGAAACATCGGCGCCGGCGAGCAACCGCGCCCTCATCACCGAGCTGGCGTCCCCGTCGTCGGCATGGATCAGGTCACGAACGTTCGTGCCCACCACTTGCTCGGGTGCCCATCCGAGTTCGCGTTCAACCGACGGCGACACCCACACCACCGTGCCATCTGGGTCGATCTGCCATACGACGTCGCTGGCATTCTCCGCCAGCAGGCGAAAGTGGTCCTCACTTGCGACCAGCGCCCGTCGGGAACGGGCATCGGCCATGACCAAGGCCAGCGGGCCGGCCAATCTGGCCAGCAGTTGCGCATCCTGCTCGACACGCTCTGGCGCGGCCACCCCCGCAACCGCCAGTATCCCCAGCCGGTCACCGCCGACCTCGACGGACACCGCGAAGCCCGACCCCACCTTGACCCACCGGCGAGCCAGCCCACCGGCTGCCAGAGCGCCCGCCGCGGCCTCAACCATGCCCAGCGTCTCCTGGTTCGGTGGCAGCGCGACAACAGGGTCGGACCCGGTCGAGTCGATCGGGGCGAACCCCACCGCGGCCGGTGCGCACAACTCCTGCGCCAGCCGCAGAAGCACCCCGATCGCCTGCTCCTGGGTGCGCAACTCCGGTAGGCCGGTCAGGAGAGCAACGATCATCGCCGATTCAGTCAGCGGCGGGGGTGACCGGGTTGCCGCTGCCGAACTGACCACGCCGCCGGGATCGTTCATCTGCCGCCACCGCCGCATTGAACGTGAAGCCTCAACCGTGACGCGACAGGGTGATCCGAGGCCGGGACTGTCCGGTCACGGCCGTCAGCATCAAGTCCTGGATCCACCACTGGCTCTTTCCCCTAGACCGGACCGAGGCTGCCCGGCCTACTCGTCATCGCCGTCGTCTGGTCGGCGGCCACGATTCACCTAAGAGTGGCACACCCATGACCCAGGACTCCGGACATGATGCACGTCAAGCCAGCAGCCTTGACCGTTTGACCTGGCTGTTTGTAACTGTGGGCACGCTGCTTCTCGCCTTGGATGCGTCAAAATTGATGGGATGGTGAAGTCCAACAGTGAGACGGTGGACGACGGTGATCATGATGGTTCAACTTCCACCGGACGGGTCATAACCGCTGGTCAGAACTGTGTGAGCACCTGACCGACGACCAAACCCGTTACGTGGCACCGCGCTTGCGACGTCAAAACTCGCGCTGACCGCTCACGAATTATGACGCCATGTCTGGAGTCCTGGTGACCCGGCCGCCTATCGAGCAGGCCGGCGACCCGGACCAGGTCGGGTCGCTGGGCCCTGGTGATGACCTGGTTCGCCCCGGCGGCGCGGGCCAGTCCTGCCAGGAACGACAGGTGGGAGGCGCGAACGCTGGCCGCACTCAGGCCAAGATCGCGGGCCAGCCTGGCCGGCCACGCCATGGAGTGCGCGAACAAGCCCGCATCGAAGACTGGGCGCATCGAGGTCGGCACCGCGCTGCCGGTCATCGTGAACGCCCAGAAGCCGACCGTGTGCCGGCAGACGCAGGTGACCGTGGCCTTCGACGAGCTCCCGTTCTGGCAGCCGCTCATCCCCGGCACCGCCGCCCACCAGTGGTCCATCCACCGGCGCAGCAATGTCGAGAGCGCGTTCTCCCACATCAAGGACGAGGCCACGCAGTCCGTGCGGCGAGGCGACATTCGCGTCATGGGCATCGCCAAGGTGACCCTGGCGGTCCTGCTCAACGCGATGGCCGCGAACCTCGCGGAGGTCGCCCGCTGGCGCGAGCGCAGCACCGGCGTGCGCTCCCTTGACGACGCGAGGGAGCGCAAGGCGCGCAAGCCACGGCGCATCACCATCAAGCGCGAGGCGGACAAGCCACGGCGCGCCGAGGCCCGCGCCAAGCACGCGGCGGAGAAGGAAGCCGCGAAGGCCCGGCTCCAGGCAGTCTCCGACGAGTTCGAGAACCCGCCCGGCGGCGGGTACGCCCCGCCGTCCGTGTAGCCACCGCCCGTCCAGCACGCCCACCCGGAGATGACGCACGCCCCGAGTGGGTCTTCGCATGCCCCAGGGCCGGCGCGGGCCGTTCCCACGGGCCGTTGAGCCAGCCCACAGGTCCCCAACTGGCCGGGTGAAGCGGCCAGGCAAGCGAAACGCCCCATTCGAACCAGGAATCTAATCCCGGCCCGAACGGGGCGAACGCAATCGTCATAACCCAATAACCGCAATGGTTATCAGGCCCGTGTGTTCACTGCCTGGAACGCCACCGTGTCCGGCCGGTTGAAGTCCGACTTCCGCATCAGTGCCGAGGTCACCTACAACAACTTCCCGTGGCCCAGCCTCGACGATGCTTAGAAGTCGGCTGTGTCGAACGCCACGCACGGGGTCATCGCCGCTCGCGCCGCACACCCAAGCTCGACGCTCGCGGACCTGTACGACCCCCTCGCCACGCCTGTCAACCTCGTCAAGGCCCACCGCGACCTCGACAGGGTGGTCCTCGGTCTGTACGGGCTGAAGCCCACTGTCAGCGATGCGGACCTACTGGCCGCCCTGTTCACGCTACGAAGCACTGACCAAGGCCCAGGCCACGAAGTAGCGCGACACGCGCACGGTCGCAGTTCCCCGCCTTCCCGTCCAACCTCTGCAACCCTGAACGCAGGGTCGCAACGCGCATTGGCGCCTACACCGCACCCTCACGCAGACGGAAGCCCACGCGTCTCACCGTCAACCATGACCCACCGACTTTGCCGATAGGGAACCGGGCTATACCGCCCAGACTTATGTCGATGGTGACGCATGTCAAGAGGAAGGATTGCCTCACCTAAACCGCCAGTCGCGTGGGCCGCTGCCTGATCTCGCCAACGACGAGCCTTACGAACGATTGGGTTTCGTTGAGCACCCTGGGCCGTGGGTTCTGGCAGCAGATACACAACCTGCATCAGCTGCCAAAACACAGAGCCCACGCTTGTGGAGGGGGCTGCTGCAACCGCTGAGCCTACTGGCCACAGATCCCGTCCCTGTGGCGCTGCCAGTCCCCGGCGCGAAGCTCAACGGCTGTGACGCGACCAGCCCGGCGCGGCCACCTAACCGCCATCCCGCCTTCGGTCCGACCGACTTGGCCGCCCGAGGCGGGGTCGTGGTTCTTCACCATGCGACTCAGGCACGAACAGGGCAAAGGCAGGTTCTGGCGTTCATGGCGTGGGCGGCTCACCCTCACGCGCGATCATGGCCATCTTCCGTCCTCAACGGATCCACCTCGGCGATGTTCGCCAGTCCCGTGCGCGCACTGGTCTACGGGCACGGTGCAGAGAGCTGCGCAGACCCAGCACAAGCACGGGCTTCGTCGCTCCGTAGCCGGATCGGCGTGCGGACATCAAAACCTGATGTCCGCATCTACTTCTGTCTGCCGCGCCGGCTTGTGCGTGGTTACAGGGCCGATAGGCCAGTGAGGTCCGTGCAGGCCTCTCGACGGCGGATGCTTACCTCGCTTTGACCGAACTGTTGCGGTGCGCGACCGAGCACTCCTGGCATGAGGCGGCGGACTCACCGGCTTATGCCGGCCCGCGTCGCTGGTTCAACGGTCAACCTGGTGCTCAGCTTGCCTGGATGAGACCGATGACGTTGCCGTCTGCGTCGGTCACCGATGCGACCAGCCTGTGGCCACCGACATCCTGGATCGGCTGGTGCTCGACGGCGCCA
>DASVKO010000102.1:0-1565 GCA_036385355.1 Dermatophilaceae bacterium | reverse complement strand
TCGCCCAGTCATAGGACATCCGGTGGGACTCGAAGACGGATGCGACGCTCGGCTTGTCGACCTCGATCATGTAGTCCCCGTCGTAGTCCTCCGGCATCGCGGCGACGACCGCGTCGAAGTCGATGACGCCGAGGCCCGGCTCCGCCCACACCCGCTGGGTGTCCGCCATCTCGCGGTAGCCCATGCCCTCTCGACTGGCGGGGTCGAGGTAGTCGGGGAAGACATCCTTGATATGGATGCCGCCGATCCTGTCCCCATATCGACGGATGATCGCGGGCACGTCTATTCCGGCCCAGCGCATGTGGCCCGTGTCCGGCCCGAACCCGAGAACGCCGGCGCCCAGCGTGTCGAGCAGTCTGGTGATCTCCTCCTCGGTCTCGACCGCCCCGCCGATGTGCGAGTGCAGGAGGGGGCGCAGCCCCTCCGCCTGCAAAGCCTCGCTGACCCGGCCGACGTTGTCGACGACGAGCTGGAACCGGTCCTCGTCGAAGCCGGCACCGAGGGCCGGCCTCGCCATGCGCGCCGGCAGCGACATCGACGAGATCATGGTGCGGTCGAGGCCGAGCTGCACCTGTGTTGCTGCGAACGCCTTCGCCCGCTCGATCTCATCCTCGATGTTCACGGTCTCGTCGAACGGTGAGTTGAACAGGCTCAGCGACGGCGAGAGTCCGTAGCCCTCGATCCAGCCGAGGTATTCGCTCGCGCCCATTCCCTCCGGCACATCGGCCTTGACCGCGGTGAAGCCGATCTGCTGGTAGTCGGCGAAGGCCCGGTCGAACACCTCGCGCGTCTTTCCCGCCGCCGCCCAGTACGGGATCGGGTTCGCCGCGACGCGCGGCACGTGCGGCTCAGGGGCAGTGTTCGTCATACCAGTTCCTCCATTTTTGCGGTGTCGCTGCCGGTGACGACCGGCAGATCGTCATAGACCCCGTCCATGACGTCGGCGAACGACACGGGACCGCCGGTGCTCTGCGAGAGGTAGACGCTGCGCACCAGGGCAAGCGCCTTCGTCGCATCCGCCACTCCGACGCCGGGCTCGCCGCCCGTCGAGATCGCCCGCACGATGTCGTCATACTGCCGGTAGTGGCCGGCGAAGAGCTCCGGGGTTGGCCGGCCCTGGCTCAGGTCGTCGTCGCCGACCTCCCTGGATGCCTGGTTGCCGGCCTGCCCGCTCGCCGACGAACCCTCCGGATGCGCGTCCGCGGCATGAAAGTACGCCAGCTGGTCTCGCTCGACGACAGCCGAGCCCTTGGAGCCGTGCACCTCGATGCGGGTGGACATGCCGGGGAAGGCGTTCGTTGTGGCCAGCAGTGTGGCGATGGCTCCGCTCTCGAACGTCACGAGCGCACCGGCGACGTCCTCGACCTCGATGCCGGTGTGGCCGAGCAGCGCGGTGTGTGCGAACACCTGCACGGGTGTCCCCATGAAGTGCAGCAGCAGATCGACGGTGTGCACACCCTGGTTCATCAGCGCTCCACCGCCGTCCAGTTCCCAGGTGCCGCGCCAGTCGCCGGAGTCGTAGTACTCCTGGCTGCGGTACCAGGACACGTTGGCGGTCGCGGAGG
>DASVKO010000101.1:0-5064 GCA_036385355.1 Dermatophilaceae bacterium | reverse complement strand
GGGCACGGCGCTCCGGGCGACCGCGGAGTCCGGGGCGGTTGCGCCCATCAGGACCAGAACGAGAACGGAGATCGCGGCTACCGCGAGGATGGTCACGCCGGCGAAAGTGAACCCGGACAGCCCGCGCAAGGCGGTGATACGGCCTCGTCGCAGACGGGCCAGGCGCTCTCTGAGGGTATTCATCCGCTCACGGTTCCTGCCGCCGGCGACAGGCAGGACGGCAGCCAGCCAGAGCCCTTGACCCCAGGCGAGGCGGAGGTTCCGGCGACTGCGCAGCACTGCTCGGCATACTTCATGGTAAGAGCGCCACGCCCCGGCCATGGCAGGTTTGACCGAATCGCCACGTTTGACCGAATCGGAGTCCCTCACGCCCGCAGTGTCTTGGCGCGGTCTTGGCGCGGCGAACAGGCCCGGGATACCCGCCTGCACTTTTCACCCGTTGCGGATGAGGCTGCTTGCACCGGTCGAGATCAGGCTTTAGGTGCTTTCTTACATATCCCCTTGTTGAAGGAGTCGTGATGGCTGGATCTTCATCGATGTCCAGGCAGTCCATGGAAGAGTCCGAGGTCACCGGGTGGGTCGGCTGGATCGTCTTTGCCGGCACCATGATGATGATCCTCGGCGTGTTCCACGCGTTCGAGGGCCTTGTTGCGCTCTTCCGCCACAGCTACATTTCCTTCCCGACCTCCGGACTCACCATCCAGGTGAGCTACACCCAGTGGGGCTGGCTGCAGCTCCTCGCCGGAGTCCTCGTCTTCTTTGCTGGGCTTGGGCTCTTCACGGGTCGGATGTGGGCCCGGACGGTGGGAGTCATCCTCGTGTCGATCAGCGCGCTCATCAACTTCGCGTGGGCCACGGCGTTCCCCGTCTGGTCGATCACCCTGCTGGCGATTGACTTCTTCGTCCTCTACGCGATCATCGCGCACGGCTCCGAGATGAAGGCAGCCAGAGAAGTCTGAGGAGGGTCCCTCCACCAAGGCTGGGAACGATGAGCTCGAGGACGCCGGACCGCCGCCATCGGCGGGCCGGCGTCCTCCCGTTCCTGCGGGCCGCGAACCAGCAGGAAGCGGTTGCGTCCCCCCCTGCTGGTGCCGATCTTTCCCCTGCTGGTGCCGCTCGTCCCAGGGCCCCCGGGTCTCCCTCGCTCTCGGGTCGCGACCGGGCACACAACCAGCTACGCCGGCCGGGAGCCACCTGTAGGCTCCGCCGCCGTCCAGCCCGCGATGATTCCCAGCTCACGGGCTCGGCGTACGGCCTCGTTGCGACGTGAGGCATCGAGCTTGCGAAGGATGTTGCGCACGTGCGTGCGGACGGTGTTCACCGACACGAACATGGTGCCCGCGATCTCATCCGTCGTGAGCAGCTCCGCGAGGTGGCCGAGCACCTCCCGCTCCTTCTCGGTGAGCGGTTCGAGAAGGGCGCTCGGCGCCGGCCTGGCCGGGCGGTGGTCAGGCTCCGCACCCCGGGGGGGCGGGAGAGCGTGAACGTCATCGAGGGTGGCCGACCCCAGCCAGCTGTTGTCGGCGGCCAGCTGCGGGTCCCCGCGCAACAGCTGGCGCACCTGGGGCGAGGCCTCCCGGAAGGGACGGCGCAGCCGTTCAGGAGCCGCCAGCCGAAGGGATCGCTCCAGCGCCTGGGATGCTCGCAGCTCCTCCCCGCCGGCCAGCTGACGGGTTGCCTCCAGCAGCCAGTCGCCCACCCGGGTCGGCAGGGATGCCGCGGCGCTGCGCAACGTCGAGGCCGGGGACTCGAACGCCCCGCCGCTGGCCATCCTCGCCCGCGCCAGGACGAGCTCGCCTTCCGGGCTTCCCGGCTCGGACAACCCCTCAACCAGCTGAACGGCCAGCGCAGGTTGACCGTCGGCGATCGTGAGCTCCGCCTCTTCGATGCCGAGCACGTCCTGCAGCCACACGGGCGGCACCGGCACCTCCGACCGGGCAGCCGCGACGCGGGCCAGAGCCCCGGCGACATCGCCTCGGGCACGTCGTACCCGTGACTCGACCAGAGCCAGCATCACCCGCGACGTCGGGTCATGGGCCATGGCCACCGACTCTGCGGCCCGCTGGGCATGCCGGCGGGCAGCCGGAAGGTCGTACATCTCCGTGTTGACCCAGGCCAGGGCGACGGCAGCGCTCGGGCACCCGGCGGGATCGATGCGAGCCTCCCGCTGCACGGTGGCCACCTGAGCGGCCAGCTCACCCGCCCTGCGCAGCTGACCGCGCATCGCCGCCAGCAGTGCGAGATGACCGAGGCAGTGGATCAGCGAGTGCTCGAACCCGGGTCGCTCCGCCGCTCGTGCGGCGGCGGCGAAAGCCTCGACCGCGTCGTCGAGCTGGCCCGTGGCCAGCCAGGCGGAACCCTTGCCCGACTCGATGAGCACCGACAGCTCTGGATGCTCACCCAGGCGGGTGCCGACCTGAACGTGCATGAGCTGCTCCGCGGCGCTCGCGGCCCCCAGGCCACGGTCGACGTTCGCCGTCGCTGCCGCGTGGGTGAGTCTCACTGTCTGCAGAGCCAGAGCCGCGGCATTCCAGCGCGGTGCGTGCGCAGCGTTCAGCTGGCCCTCGGCACGAAGCAGATGATCCTCACACGCGTCAACGTCGAACACCGCCATGCTGAGCGCGGCCCGCACCAGTGAGGCCGCTGCGCCCGGCGTGTCAGCGGGCAGCCGTGCGAACACACCCGTGAGCGCCTCCGCCCCGGGCAGGAGAAGCCGCCCGATGGCGAGATCGTCGATGAGGTAATGCGCCGCGCCCTCCCAGTCACCGGCTTCGGCCGAGTGTCGAACCGCTTCCTCGACCCGTCCCTGGTCGGCCAGCCACGCCGCGGCAGCCCGGTGCAGCTCGGGGACCCTGGCCGGCGACTCGTAGGCCAGCTGCGCGCGCAGCAGATCGCGAAACACCGGCTGGTAGCGGTAGCTGTCGAAAGAGTCCTCGATCTCATACAGAAAGGCGTTACCGCGGACAAGCCGGGCCAGCGCGCGCTGTGCTTGCGGGCCGGCCACCGCCTCGTTCAGGCCGGGTCGAAGCACCTCAACGATGCTGGTCTCCAGGAGTAGCCGGCGGTCATCGGGGGTCTGCCGGTCGAGCACCTCTGCGATCAGGTACTCGGCGACGTCCCCGATGGCCCCGTTGAACTCCACGGCGGCGCGTTCCCGGTCGTGCTGCCTGTCCAGGGAGGCTGCCACGAAACGCAAGCCCGCCCCCCAGCCCTGGGTGCGATCGACAACGGTCCTCAGCGCGGTGTCGGACAGGACGATGCCACTTCTGGACATGAGCTCACGCGCCTCGTCCAGCGTGAAGGCAAGGTCCGCCACCCGGACGTCGACAACGCTTCCGGCGAGCCGGTAGCGGTGAAGCGGAAGGACAGGATCGACCCGGGTGACGACCACCAGCCGCAGCCACCCCTCTGAGCGCTGCAGCAGACGGTCGAGATCCTCGGCGACCGCGGCCGACATACCCGCCTCGCAGTCCAGGACCACGACCACAGGTTCTGCATGTCTGTGGTCCGCACGCTCCAGAAGGGCCGAGACGATCGTGTCGAGGTAGCCGCCATCTGCCTCGACCGCGTCGGTGTGTCTGGATGGCGGGCGTGCCACGACACCACAGCGACCCAGCCCCTGGGTGAAGGACCACCAGAATCTCGTCGGCACCTCATCCCTCGCCTCGAGAGTCACCCAGGCGACCGGGCGCTTCGCCTGAGCGCGCAACGCCCAGGCCGAGACCAGCGCCGTCTTGCCCGTGCCTGCAGGTGCGCTCACCAGCGTCAGAGGTCCGGCTGCCCCCAACTCGAGGCGTTCGATGAGGCGTGCACGACGGAAGACACCCTCGGCCTGCCGGGGGATGGTGAACCTCACCGACCCGGGGTCGAGATGAGGCACCGAAGGGTCAGCCTGTGAGTCGGCTCCGGTCCCGCCGGCCGTGTCCTGATCGCCGCTCTCGACCTTCACGCGACGGCCGCCCTCCGGGAGTCGAACCCCCCGCCGGATTCTCACCGAGGCAACATCCCGCCAGGGCCCGGACCACGACGGTCCGGTCGACCCAGTCAACACCACAGCCAGAACCTCGACAAGACACAACCAGCCGTGTCTTGAGGGTGTTTTCAGCACCCTCAAGACACGGTCGGACGTGATCTATGAGCATCTTCCGTCGACCCGGGCGACCTGGCCGACTACGACGCCGTGGTGGATGTCAGGCAGGGGATACCGTGCCCCCCCTCTGCGCCGGCTCACCGGCTGATGCGCCGGGCGATCTTCCGGTGTCCTCGTGAGCGGCGCCCGCAGCTGCGGTCACCAGCAGCTCGTAGAGCCCGAGCAGCACGGCGATCCAGAACAGGCCCGCCCAGGAGGTGAAGAACAACAGGAGGAGACCGGCCGCCACCACGCCACCGATCCGCAGGGCGTCCAGGTTGGCGCGCGCAAAGCCCGGGCCCTCGGCGACCGCCAGGGAACCGTAGCGACGACCCCTCTGTCCCAGGAAGTGCCCCGCATGGACGCTCCAGCGCCGAAATACCACCGCTGCGCGCCCCGGTCCGATCAGGTACGCCACCACGGCGATCACGATGCCCAGCCACAGCAGCTGGGTTCCCCGCTCACGCAGGGTGACGAAGACGATCTGAACGGCGGCGTCGACGCCGGAACGCATGACCCCGCCCGGCACCTGTTCTATGAGCTGGGTGCGTATGGTCCGGATCAGGCTCGTCAGCGCCACGACACAGATGATGAGCCAGAGGCCGAGCTGGAGAGTCGTGCGCCGGCGTCTGGGAGAGATCCACAAGGCGAGCACGAGTGCCAGGACCGACACCACCACCAGGAGCGTCAGGTACTGCTTGACCTGGACCAGTGCCTGCTGCGCCGCAGACAGCTGGTTCCCCTGGTAGATGGGGATCGCGGCGAAGTTGGCCGGCAGGGTCACCCCGAGGGCATCCTCGATCTTGGTCTGGAGCCCGGCCGGTATCTCGCCGTTGGTGAGGGTCGGCAGGTTGAGCTGCTTGCCGAAGAGCGTCGGGACCTGCTGCTCGAGGCCGACCAGGACCTCGTTGACGACGGGAAGCAGGTTCAGCGTC
>DASVKO010000100.1:0-8535 GCA_036385355.1 Dermatophilaceae bacterium | reverse complement strand
CGCACGTAGCGCGGGGAGCCGGGATCGTCGCCGAGCTTGCGGCGCAGGTGCCCGACGTGGACGTCGACCAGGTGCTCGTCACCGACCCAGGTCTGGTCCCACACGGCGTCGATCAGCTGACGGCGGGAGAAGGCCATCGACGGCCGGCCCGACAGGGCCTCCAGCACGTCGAACTCGGTGCGGGTCAGAGCCACCGGCTCGCCGTCACAGTGGACCTCCCGTCCGGCCACGTCGACACTCAACGCCCCGAACACCCGCGGCGGCGCTTCGCGGGCGGGCTGCCCGCTGGTGGTGGAGGCACGGGGACGGCGCAGCATCGCCTGGATCCGGGCCAGCAGCTCACGGGGGCTGAACGGCTTGGTCAGGTAGTCGTCTGCCCCGACGGACAGTCCGATGAGCTTGTCGATCTCCTCGGTGCGGGCGGTGAGCATGACGATGTAGCAGTCGGAGAAGGTCCGCACCACCCGGCAGACCTCGACACCGTCGATGACCGGCAGGCCGAGGTCCAGCACCATCACGTCGGGATCGACCTGCCGGGCCTGGTCGATCGCCTGCTGCCCGTCGTGGGCCGTGGAAACCTCGAAGCCGTCCCGGGAGAGGTAGGACCCCACAAGGTCGGCCAGCGCGCGTTCGTCATCCACGACCAGAACGCGAAGGCCGCTCGGTGGCGCTCGGGTCGGAAGTGGCTTGCCTGCCGGTTGGCTCATGACTCCAGTGTCGGGGACGTGTCGTTGGGCGCGGTCATCGGGACTGGGCAGCGGCGGAACCTTCAGCGAAGCTTCATGAAGATGCCCGGCCGCACCGGCGGTTCGCCGATGATGGGAACCGCAGTGCTCAGCCCATCCGCTCGGCGACCTCGGGCGGGAAGCCGCCGGGCGCCACCGGGCCCCAGCTCGTGGGCGTGATCCGGATCAGCGACTTTCCCTGGTCGGACATCGCCTGCTTGTACTCGTCCCAGTCCGGGTGCTCTCCGGCGATGGAACGGAAGTAGTCGACGAACGGTTCCGCGGCCTCCGGCATGTCGAGCACCTCGGCTGTGCCGTAGACCTGGACCCAGGGCCCGTCGAAGTCGTCGGACAGGATGCAGATGCTGACCTCGGGGTCGCGGCGGGTATTGCTCGTCTTGGCCCGCTGCGGGTACGTCGACACCACGATGCGGCCCTCGGGGTCCACGCCGCAGCTCACCGGGGAGAGCTGCGCCCTCCCGTCGCTGCGGGTGGCCACATAGATTCCCTTGTGCCGGGAGCGCAGGAACTCGAGGAGCTCGTCGCGGGAGACGGTGGCGGCGGTGGCAACTTTGGGCATGACCGAGATGCTAACCCCTGGCATCTCCTCAGATGGGTGTCTGGGGGTCGTACGGGATGCCGCTGCACACACTGGTCATCAACGGGACGGCCGCCCGCTGGGCGCGAACCCAGTCGAGATGTTCCGGGTCGCGCAGCAGCACCCGGGTGCCCCGGCCGCCGGGGTGCACGAGCACCTGCAGCGGCGGTGCGTCCGCGAGTGCGTGATGGGCGCCCAGAACCATCCCCTTGGACGCGGTCACCGGCCGACCCTCCCCGGACAGGCAGGACACGGCCCAGCCGTCATCCGGGTGGTTCTGGGTCCAGCAGGCCAGTACCTCCCACGGGCCGACGGCGTCGAGCTCCTCGACGCCGTCGAAGAGCAGGATGCCGATATGGCGTGGGGCGGTGCCGGGCTCGTTGGTCATCTGCACAGCGTGCCCTGCCCGGAGGTCGGCCGCCAACGCCGCGCGCGGAGCGGACTCGCTGACGCGTGGCCGGGCCTGCGGAGGGGTTCCGGCCTGCCGTGCCTAGCGATCCGGCTGGAAGACGTCGGGGGTGCCGTCATAGTCCGCGTCGACCGCTTCCGCCGCGAAGATGCGCCCATAGTGCTTGCTACGAACGCGAAGCAGTATGCCGGCCAGCGTGGAGGCCGTGATGGTGCCGGCGAGGACTGCGACCTTGACATGACTGTCGCGATCGGTCCCGGGGCCGAACGCGAGCTCCCCGATGAGCAGCGACACGGTGAACCCGACGCCGGCCAGCGTCGCAAGGCCCAGCACGTCCCACCACGACAGGTCGGCGTCCAGCTCCGCTCGGGTGAAGCGGGCGACCAGCCAGGTGGCGGCCAGGACGCCGACGGGCTTTCCGACGACGAGCCCGACGAGAACGCCGACTGCGACCGGGTCGCGCAGGGCGCTGCTCAGCCCGCTGACCCCGCCCAGCGTCACCCCGGCGGCGAAGAAGGCGAACACGGGGACGGCGACCGATGCGGACAACGGCCGCCACCGGTGCTCGAAGTGTTCGGCCAGCCCGGGCCCCGCCCCGGCGGACTTGCGCACCACGGGCACGGCGAACCCGAGCAGGATGCCGGCGACGGTGGCGTGCACCCCGGAGGCGTGGACCAGCGTCCAGGTGGCCGCCGCGAGTGGCAGCAGCAGCCACCAGGACCGGATGCGGCGCTGCACCGCCACCGTGAACAGCGCCAGCGGGACCATAGCGAGCAGCAGCGGGGCGACCCTCAGGTCCTGGGTGTAAAAGACCGCGATGATCGTGATCGCGATCAGGTCGTCGACGACCGCCAGGGTGAGCAGGAAGGTGCGCAGCGCCGAGGGCAGGTGAGAGCCGATGATGGCCAGCACCGCGAGGGCGAACGCGATGTCGGTCGCGGTCGGGATGGCCCAGCCGGAGATGTCGCCGGACCCGCTGACGTTCAGTGCGGCATACAGCGCGGCGGGCACGAGGACGCCGCCGAAGGCTGCGGCCACAGGGACAGCGGCCCGGGCCGGGTCGCGCAGGTCGCCCGCGACGAACTCGCGCTTCAGCTCGAGCCCGGCGACGAAGAAGAAGATCGCGAGCAGGCCGTCCGAGGCCCAGGCCACCAGGGTCAGGCGCAGGTGCAGGGACTGCGGGCCGACCTGGACCTCACCCAGCGTGAAGTACGCCGCCGACCAGGGGGAGTTCGCCCACACCAGGGCGGCGACCGCAGCGGCCAGCAGCAACGCCCCGCCCACGGTCTCCCTACGCAGCACGTCGGCAATGCGGGCCGTCTCGGGCCAGGACCCGCGGGCCAGCAGCCGCAGCGGTCCGGGTGGGGTGCTCATCGAAACGTCCTCCGCGTCGGTGTCAGGGTGACGATGGGGAACGGCTGTGCGGTCTTGCGAGCGGTCATCAGGGTCTCCGTGGGTGGGCAGCATCGAACCACTGCCGACCAGACTTCCCGGCGCTCCGAGAAGAGTCTAGCCCGGGGCTAGATAGACTCCGCCGCATGCGTGCGAGATGGATGGCCGGAGCGGCGGCCCTGGCAGTCATGGCCGTAGCGGGTTGTGCCGACGGCGGGCAGGCCCTGGCGCGCCCGAGCCGGACCTCGGGCATCCAGACCACCCTGCGAACCACGCCGACGACCGCCACGTCGAGCAGCCCGGCCCGGAAGCCCGCGGCCACTGGTGCGGCCCCCGTCGCGAGCGATCCGGGGACGCTGACCCTGGCCTTCGGCGGCGACGTGCACTTCGAGGACTACCTGCGACCGCTGGCTCGCGACCCGCATGGCCTGGACCGGCTGCGCTCCACGCTCGGCGCCGCCGACCTCTCGATGGTCAACCTCGAGACGGCGATCACCACGCGTGGCACCAAGATCGGCAAGGAGTTCCACTTCCGGGCCCCGGCCTCGGCCCTGGACACCCTGGCCAGCGCGGGCGTCGACGCGGTGTCCATGGCCAACAACCACGGCGTCGACTACGGCCCGGTCGGGCTGCGCGACACCCTCGCGGCAAAACGGGCCAGCCCGATCCCGATCGTCGGCATAGGCGCCAACGAGGACGAGGCGTTCGCCCCGGCGACGCTGAAGGCCAAGGGCGTCAGCGTCGCGGTACTGAGTGCCTCGCAGGTCTACGAGATGACACTGCTCAACTGGTCGGCCGACTCCGACTCCCCCGGCATCGCCAGCAGCGCGCCGGTGACCCGGCTGGTCGCCGCCGTGAAGAAAGCCCGGCGGACCCATGACGTCGTGGTCGTCTTCCTGCACTGGGGACTGGACTACCAAAAGTGCCCCGACGGCCAGTCGACCTCGACGGCGGCCGCCCTCGAAGCGGCCGGGGCTGATGTCGTGGTGGGCGGGCACTCGCACCGCGTCAACGGCGCCGGCTGGCTGGGAGACGCCTACGTCGGCTACGGCCTCGGCAACTTCGTGTGGTGGCGCAGCAACGAACCGGACTCGCGCACGGGGGTGCTGACCCTGTCCGTCGACGTCAGACGCGCCACCGCGGCGAAGCCGCCCCCGGGCCCCGTGGTGCGCAAGGCGGTCTGGACGCCGATGCTCATCGGCAGGGACGGCATACCAGAGGTTGATTCAGGGGCAGATGCCCCGCGGCTGCTCGGGCTGTGGAAGCAGGCAGGCCGCTGCGCCGGTCTGGCCACCAGACCCTGAGCCCGCGCGGGACCATCGACTCGCCGGTGGCGCGTAGAGGCGCGCGAGCGGAGAGGATCACGGGAGGGCATCTCACTGCCAAGCAGGTGAAGGATGTCTCGTCTCCGTTCAACACCCGTGTCCCGGTGATTGGTGCGGACGGGTCATACGGGAACGTGGCCAGCCCAGGTTCCCTGGAGACCGCCCCCGGGGACGCGACCTCGTGGTTCCCCCACTGAAGATCCTCAGGGAACAGGCGCGCCCGTGCCGGATCTTCCCCGGCCGGCACAGCGAGGACTTCTTCGTTGGCGGCTGCCGCGAAGGATATTGAGTGTCAGTCAGCGTTCGGTATGCGGGACGGGGGACCGGGCCACTGGCTGCTTCCCTGGGAAACCGGATGCCGAGGCAACTCTCCCTTTGACAGTCCCGGCCGTGGCCGGGAAGAGTATGGAACCGGTGTCGCGACCCCGGCCGTTTCTTGGGACTTGCATGGGATGAAACGTCGACTCTCTTCGGTGAAAGAGCGGCGTGGCATGCGATTCGTGGATCGACCTCATCGTGACGGCTCCATCCTGTATGTCTGCATTCTGCTGATGCGGCTCAGGCGTGGCAGCTCGGAGGCCGACGCCTCCCTCGACCTACCGGTCGCATCATGAGCATGGACCGGGATTTCCTTCGCGAGGTCAGGGCCATCGCGGTCCCGATCACCGCGCAGAGCGTGGTGATGTCGCTGCTGCTGGTGACCGACCAGCTCATGGTGGGTCAGCTCGGGACGACTGCGGTGGCCGCCGTTGGCATCAGCTCCAAGCTGACCGGCGTCCTGATCGTCGCACTGACCGGCTTGGCCACCGGCGTGTCCATCTTCGCTGCGCAGCACTGGGGCAGTGGCGACCGCGACCGTATCCGCCATCTGTTGGGCCTGGGGCTGTTGCTCGGGTTCGTGTTCGCCACCGCAATCACTTCTCTGTGACGGTGTTCTCTCGGGCGGTCATGTCGCCGTTCACCGCCGATAGCAGCGTGCTGGCCGAGGGTGCCGGGTTCGTCCGCATCATCGCGCTGGGCTACCTGCCGACCATGCTCACGCTGATGTACTCCGCGGTGCTGCGCAGCACCGGTGCCGTGCGGCTGCCGATGTGGGCGAGTATTGCGGCGGCCGTGCTCAACCTGGCCCTGGACTGGCTGCTGATCTTTGGGCACCTGGGCCTGGCCCGGCTGGGTCTGGAGGGCGCCGCCATCGCCACCACGGCGGCGCGGTTCGTCGAGATCGCGGTGATCCTGGTCGGCGCCTATGCCACCCGCCACGTTGTTGCGGTGACCAGGCTGGCGGACCTGCGTGGTGCCGACGCGCGGCTGCTGCGCCGTTTCGCGGTGGTGGCGCTGCCTCTGGCGTTCAACGAGCTGCTGTGGGTGCTGGGCGAGACCGCGTACGTGGTGGTCTACGGACGGATGGGCACGGACTCACTGGCGGCCATGGCCATGACGTTCCCGGTGCAGTCGCTGGCCATCGGCCTCCTGACCGGCCTGGCCAGCACCGCCGGGGTGCTCGTCGGGAACGCCTCGGCCGCAGCGATCTCGTCGACGCGAGCCTGCGCGGGAACCAGCTGATCAGCGGAGGTGTCGTGGCTGCGCTGGGGATCGGCGTGTTGGTGGCTGCCGGTTCGTCGATGTACGTCGGGCTGTTTGCGATGTCGGGAGACGTCCGGCACCTGGGACAGCTGTGCCTGCTCGTCTTTGCCGGGTTCCTGTGGGTGAAGGTAGCCAACATGATCCTGGTCGGCGCGGTGCTCAACGCCGGTGGCGACAGCCGTTTCGTCCTGATCATGGAGTCGCTGGCCACGTGGGTCGTCGGGGTACCCACGGCGTTCGTCGGCTTTCGTCTTCGGCTTCCCGGTGTGGGCGGTCTACCTGCTGCTGTCACTGGAGGAGGTCGTTCGGCTGGCGCTCGGATGGCGCCGGCTGCGTTCAGGGCGGTGGCTGCGCAACCTGACCGCCACTCACCCTGAGCCAGAACGGCCTACAGAGACGGTTCTGTCTACTCTGACCGCCCGCGATGGGGCTGACCCGTTCTCGTAGGGATCGTCCCGGGGACTCAGAGGTTGGCGCAGGGCTTCAGAGGAGTGCTTCGGCCGTCGTGAGATGGGCTCGAGTGAGGTCTTCAGGAGCGAGGGAGAGTACGTACAGGCCCGTTGACACGCGCTCGAGGAAACCCCACTCCCAGATCGCCGCAACGTCCATCCCGGTCCGGGTGGCCATCTGCCGGCAGTATCTGTGGGCTACCGACGGCGCATCACCTGCGAGCAGCTCTGGGCACCAGTCACGCAGAACGACACCGAGGTCGTAGGTGGGATCGCCGAGAAACCCGTCGGGGTCGACGAACACGAAGCCTGACTCAGCTCCCGCCCGGGGTGCCAGCACCTGGACGGCGTTAGCGGATGCCGCATCACCATGGACGATGACGCAACGCTCCGGGTCGAACACGGCCGCGCGGCGCTCCGCGCACAGAAGGGCGTACTCCGTGACCCGCTCCGAGCAGGGGTGCCCGAGGTCCTCCCAAAGCCGGGCAACAAGTTCGGCCAGGCTGCGGGTCTTGTTCAACGCCGGCTCGGCGTTCGTGCCGGTGGGCGCTGGAACCTGCCAGGCCGCGGGCAGCATTTCGCACAGTGTGTCGATCTGGACCTCGGGCGCTAGACCGAGACGGTTCAGCGGCGGCCCGAGCGCCTCTAGCAGAACCGCATAGTTTCCTGCGTCATGAGCAAGTAGGCGGACATAGCCTCGGCCGCGGGCTGCGGCGAGGGTTTGTATCTGACGGGTAAAGGCTGGGTCGGGCACGGAGAGCTTGACCACTGCGTTCCTGCCGTCGACGGTACGTGTCCGCGCAACGTACGAGGCGGTCCCGCCGTGCAGCGGTTCCCCGATCGTGATCGACCACCGTTGTTCGAGATCGTCGATGATGTCAGGGAGAGCAGACAGCCAGGCAGCACCTGCGTCCCCAAGCTGCGCCGCCTTCTCACGGACGACAGGCGGCAGCACGACCTTCGACTTCGACATGAAGCGTGATCCTTCTTCCTGTCGTCAAGGGTCAGGGCCGGGCCTCTCGGCCTACGGATTGCGATCGTCGATGCGTTCTGTCGGCTTCCTAACCGTCCTATGGCGGGGGCCGTCGGCCAGGAGTACTCAAGTATCGGCCATCCCACACCGACGGCACCGGTAGACCATCGCTCTTCGGGATGTTCTGTTGCCTTGCGGTCACTAGTGCCTTGCGGTCACTAGTGCTACCCGGGTAGCATCGCAGTATGAAACTTAGCGTGAGCCTGCCGGAGGAAGACGTAGCCATCCTTGACGAGTACGCACACACCTCAGGTCTCCCTTCACGTTCCGCGGCCCTCCAGCAGGCGATCCACCTGCTTCGTCACGCTGACCTCGAACAGGATTACGCGTCGGCTTGGGATGAATGGGAGTCATCAGGCGATCAGGCGTTGTGGGAAGCCACGGCTGCCGACGGGCTCGCCGATGCATCGCGGTGAGGTACGTCTGATCGACCTCGAGCCGGCGCGAGGCAGTGAAGCCAACAAGCGCCGGCCCGGGATTATCGTGAGCAACGACCGGGCCAACGCCACAGCTCACCGACTCGGGCGCGGTGTTGTGACCGTGGTACCCGTGACCAGCAACATCGTCCGTGTCTTTCCGTTTCAGGTTCTTCTCCGGGCCAAGGCGACCGGCTTACGTGTCGACTCAAAGGCTCAAGCCGAGCAGGTGCGATCGGTGACCGTCGAACGCATCGGACCTGTTCTGGGTCAGGTACCGGCGCAGGTCATGGCCGAGGTGGACGAGGCCCTCCGCCTGCATCTGCAGCTGTAGCGCAACAGGATCCTCCGCCGAGATTGAACTCCCAGCGGCTCGGCTGATTGGGTCGTGTCAGCGACCTCACCTGTCGCGCGGGGAGACGCCAAGTGCCACCACTACTGCGCCCACCACGACCGGCACATCGTGTGGTGAGCCAGTGACGTCGCGAGCCTCCGTTCACGCGTGCAGGCGGCTGAAAAGGCGTTGCTTCTAGACCGAAGTTACGTGGCCTCTGACGGTCAATCCGTGCCCTGACGTGCGTAAATAGGTTTGAAATAGCTTCGG
>DASVKO010000099.1:0-21026 GCA_036385355.1 Dermatophilaceae bacterium | reverse complement strand
TCCAAGAACGGCGCCCCCTACCGGTACGGGGCTGCCGGCCCGACGCGGTTCGACTGCTCCGGCCTGGTGATGTGGGCCTACGCACGTGCCAGGAAGCCGATTCCACGCACGACCACCCTGCAGTACCGGGCCACGATCCGGGTGGCGCCGGCGAATCGCCGGCCGGGCGACCTGGTCTTCTTCTCCAGTCGCGCCAGAGGGATCTACCACGTGGGCATCTACGCGGGGGCCAACAGGATCTGGCACTCCCCCAGGACCGGGGACCACGTCAGGCTCGCGATCATCTGGACCACGGTGTCCTACGGCCGGGTCCGCTGACGGCCCCGCCTGAGCCCGGCTGTCCCGATGGACAGCATCAGAGCCTGCGGCTGACTGCCGGTCCCGATCGACACCTCTGACTGGTCCCTCCTGCTGCCGCCGGACTCTTGCCGCCGAGGTTTACAATCCTCTATGGTTTGTAAACCTCGACGTCAGGAGACCGGTCAATGCACAGCCCCACCGACGCAGCTGGAACCATTCCCGCAGGATCGACCGAGCGCTGGAAGGACAAGAAGCGCTACCTGTGGCTGATCGCCCTGGTGGTGCCCTCCCTGGCGTTCGCCGCGCTGGGACTGCACGCGCTGACCGGCTGGGGCGTGTGGCTCTGGATCGGTCCCATCGTGGTCCTGGGGATCGTCCCCGCGATCGACCTGGTCACCGGACTCGACCACTCCAACCCGCCGGATCACCTGATCACGGCGCTGGAGAGCGACCGCTACTACCGCTGGATCACCTACCTCTTCCTTCCCCTGCAGTACGCCGGGTTCGGCGCCGCCTTCTGGTCCCTGCGCCACGGCGACCTGACCGTCGTCGACAAGGTGGGCCTGACACTCACCATCGGCTTCATCGGCGGCATCGGAATCAACACCGCACACGAGCTCGGTCACAAGAAGGAGCACGTGGAACGGTGGCTGTCCAAGATCGCCCTGGCCCAGAGCTTCTACGGCCACTTCTACATGGAGCACAACCATGGCCATCACTCCCGGGTGGCAACGCCGCAGGACCCTGCGAGCAGCCGGGTCGGTGAGAGCTTCTACCGCTTCTGGCCCCGCACCGTGCTGGGTTCCCTGAGGAGCGCCTGGCGCCTGGAGAAGCGGCGCTACGCCCGGCGGGGCCAGCACCCGTTCCGCCCAGGCAACGACGTCCTCAACGCGTGGCTGATGTCGGTGGTCCTGTGGGGCGCGATGCTCACCTGGCTCGGCCCCGGGATCGTTCCGTACCTCCTGCTGCAGGCGTTCGTCGCCTTCTCGCTCCTGGAGGCCGTCAACTACCTCGAGCACTACTGCGCCAGCGCGTCGGCGCCCCCGGCCATGAGCGCTACGAACGGATCGCCCCCTGCCACAGCTGGAACTCCAACAACATCGCCACGAACGTGCTGCTCTACCACCTGCAACGGCACAGCGACCACCACGCGAATCCCACCCGCCGCTATCAGGGGCTGCGCAGCTACGAGGAGTCCCCCGTCCTGCCCACCGGGTATGCCGGGATGATCCTGGTCGCGCTCGTCCCGCCCGCGTGGCGCCGAGTCATGGATCCGCGCGTGCTCGCCCACTTCGACGGGGACCTCAGCCGCGCCAACATCCAGCCGCGTCGCCGGTCAGAGGTGCTGGCCCGGTACGGCGCGCCCGCGCTGTCGCCGGCCACTCCCGCCGCCGATCCGTCCGTGTTCGCCGTCCAGCCGACCCCCGGGACCAGCCCCGGCCCTGCCCAGGCATCGCCGCCCGCCAGCACCCGCGGTGGCCGCTGCCCCGGCTGCGACTACGTGTACGACGAGGCCGCCGGTGACCCGCGCGAGGGCTTCCCGGCCGGCACCCCGTGGTCCGCCGTGCCCGACACCTGGCCCTGCCCTGACTGCGGAGTACGCGAGAAGGCCGACTTCATCATCACCGGGACCGTGCTCAGGTGACCGGGACGACGGTTGACCACAGACAGCGTCACCTGACCGGGCCATGAACCCCGGCGCACCGTCCGACACCAGCGAGGGCGACCGCTCTGCGCGGCTGCCCGGGACTGTCTACCATGAAGATCATGACGGGGACGGCGACAGGGGCGGCGATCGAACCGGGCCGGGTCCGCCCGCTGCGGCAACAGATCGTGGCGGCCGCGGTGGAGCTGACGACAGGTTCGGGATGGTCCAGCGTCACCATGGCGCGTCTCGCGGGGGTCGTCGGTGTGAGCCGGCAGACCGTCTACAACGAGATCGGGTCCAAGCCGGCGCTCGCCGAGGCCATGGTCCTGGACGAGCTGGCGCGATTCCTGTCCGTGGTCGAGCGCGCGTTCGACCAGCACCCCGGTAACCTGCTGGGGTCGGTCGACGGCGCGGTCCGCGGAGTTCTCGAGCTGGCGCAGGACAGCGCCCTGCTGCGCGCCATCGTGTCGGCGACCCAGGGAGCGGACACGGAGCTCCTGCCCCCGTTCACCACCCAGTCACGTTCCCTGCTCGCTGCCGCCAAGGCCGTGCTGGCCGAACGTCTCGCCTCGTTCCCCGTGTCCCTGGAGCCGCATCGGCTCACCACGGTCATCGACGCCATCGTCCGGGTGGTTCTCAGCCACATCATGGCGCCGTCGGGCACCCCCGGCACCGCAGCCGGGGAGATCACCTGGCTCACGAGCCGGTTGATGGACACCGGTGCCTCGATGCCGGCCCACCCGGAGCTACCCGGGGCGGTGAGGGCCCGGTGACCAAGGACGATGAGCTCCGGCAGCAGATCGTCGACGTCGCGGCCGAGGTGTTCGCCGAGAACGGCTTCGGCAGCACCAAGCTGCAGATGGTGGCCGCGCGTGCCGGGGTCACCACCCGCACGGTGACCCGGCTGACCGGTGGCCGCGCCCAGCTCTTCGCCCGGGTGATCGCCGACAAGCTGACCTCCGAGTCCGCCGATCGCCTCGCCGCGGCGGCGGCTGACCCCCAGGCCGAGCCCCCGCTCGCGGTGCTGCTCGACGCCGCCGGGGAGATCTTCGCAGAGCCTGCGCGCAGCTGGAGCTTCCTCGAGCTCGAGGCACTCACCCGGGCCCACCGGGACGACGACATCCGCGCCCTGGAGTCAGCCCGGGTGCTCAGGCGCTGGGCGAACATGAAGACGGTCGCCGAGCAGACCCGGCGGGCCGGCGGGATCGACGACGACATCGACGACGGCGTCTTCGTCCACTTCGCGCTGGCCCTGTCGGTCGGCCTCGCCATGGTTCACCCCGTAGTGGACCAGCAGCCGAGCCAGCAGAGCTGGAACGCGTTGATGGCCCGGATCGGAACGGCCTTCGCACCTGCGGAGCTGCTCCTGGTGGCCGAGCACAGCGCCCGTGTGCCCTGGCGGCTGCGCATCGACATCCCGGACCGTCCGGGCGGGCTGGCCCTGCTGATCAGGGCGTTGAGCACACTGCAGGTGCACGTCCTGGCCAGCAGCATGCTCGCCTCCGGTGATGGCACCCGCACGATCGACCTGGCAGTCACGGTGCCGGAGAAGGTCAGTGCGGACACCCTCCTGGCTGCGGCCATGGTGGCCGGCACCAACGGCCATGTGACCGAAGGGTCGGCCGAGGACGCTCTCGACCTGCCGACCCGGGTCCTCGACTACGCCACCGAGCTGGTCACCAACCCCGGGTCGGCCCCGCTCGCGGCGGCCACGCTGGTGGAGGCGGACCACTTCGAGGTCACCAACGCGACCGAGGGCGAGGACGACGACGACGACGTCCTGCGGCTGCAGTGGACCGCCGACCAGCACGTGGTGCTGCATCGGGCCTGGGCCCCGTTCGCCCGGGCTGAGAGGACACGGGCCTCGGCGCTGCTGCGTCTGGCGGCTTCCGCCTCCCGGGTGGCGGGTGACGCCGAGGCACTCGGCTGGGTCGAGCCGGTCACCGGAGATGGCACGGTCTGGATCCGGCTGGCCCGCCCCGAGGACGGCGACGCGGTGGCGGCGATGCACGAGCGGTGCACCGTGCAGACCCGCTACCAGCGGTACCTGGGCGGCGCCAGCGAATGGCGCGACATCAGCCTGCGCCGGCTCACCGGCGGGCACCGGGGTGCGACCCTGGTCGTCATGAGCGAGGAGGGCGCCATCGTGGGTCTGGGCAACGTGTTCCCGGCGGCACCCGAGGACGGTCACGCGGCCGAGATCGCCGTGATCATCGAGGACGCCTACCAGGGCCGCGGCATCGGGACCCGGCTGCTCCGGCACATGCTGGAGCTGGCCGAGCGAATCGGCTTCCTGGAGGTGGTCGCCATCGTGCTGGCCCAGAACACCGGGATGCTTCGGCTGCTCGAGGCAACCCGGCTGGACTGGACCCGCCAGATCGAGGAGGCGGTGCTCACCATGCGGGCGCCGTTGCCCGTGGTGGACGCCGGGTCACTGTCCCCGGGCCACCCGCCATTCCCCCATCCCGCCTGAGGAGCAGGCCGACCACGAGGACGAGCAGAATTCCCCAGACCTGGTGGTGGATGTGGACACCGCCGATGTACACGTCCTTGATCGCCGAGCCGTCCGGCCCCGCACTCCTGGCCTGCCGAGCACAGATCCGAAGGGTGATCCAGCGGGTGCTCGCGTAGGTGACCACGAACCCGATGAGGACCCACAGCGCGGCAGACCTGCCCGTGTCGACCAGATAGGTCTGGTACCAGCCGTCCATCTCGACTCCGGTCACCCGACCCCATCCATCTCGGGAACCAGCTCGTACCTGCTCCGGTAGGTCTCGAGGATCGCGACCCCGGCTGCGGCCAGCGGAATACCGATGATGGCGCCGATCGGGCCCCAGATCGCGGCGCCCACGAAGACGGCCGCGAGGGCGATCGCCGGATTGACGTCCATCGTCCTCCTGCTCACCCGCGGGGTGAAGAAGTAGGTCTCGATCTGCTGGTAGACCACGGCGAACGCGACGATCGCCGCTGCCTTCCAGGGGCTCGCGAAGACAGTGGCGAGCACCGGAAGGATCACCCCGAGGTAGGTGCCGACGATCGGGACGAACTGTGCCGTGATGCCGACGAAGATGGCGAAGGGCAGCCAGTAGGGGACGCCGATCGCGACGAAGAAGATTCCGTGGAAGAACGACGAGATCGCCGCGAGCACGATCTTCGAGACGACGTACCCACCCGTCTTCGCCGTCGTGATCTCAGAGACCGTCACGACAACCCGCTGCGCCTGGGGAGGCAGCCCGGAGGCGATGGCCCGGAAGAAGTGCGGGCCATCGCCGGCGAAGTAGAAGCCGAACACCAGGACGGTGACCAGATCAAAGACCACGGACCCGAGCGACCCGACGACTCCGAGGATGCCCCCGGACAGCGACTCCGCCCATCCCGCGATCTGGGAGGGAGTGATGCTGAGTGAGGAGACGATGGCGTTCGCGTCCAGAGAGAGGTGGAAGGTGCTGTTGACCCAGTCGATGAGTGAGGTCAGCACGTCGGGCAGGCTCTGGACCAACGCCGCGATCTGGGTGAAGAAGAGCTGGCCGAAGATGGTGGCGAGGGCGAGGGCGGCCAGGATCGCACTGCCTCCGACGATTCCGGCAGCGGTCCCCCGTGACCGGCCCCAGCCCATGACACGGCGGATCCCCGGCTCGAGCGCGATGGCGAACAACCACGCGAGCAGGATCAGGAAGAGGAAGTGGCCGGTGACGGAGAACAGCCACAGGACCATCATGAACGCGGCGATGAGGCCGAGGATCACGGACCCGGCCTTCAGGACCGACCAGCGGTCGAACAGCACCAGGGTGCGCTGGGCTCGCGCCTCACCGTCATGGGTCGAGAAGTCGTGGTCGGCCGCCGCGGCGGCTCCGTCGTGCGGGTCGGTCGCCATGGCAGGTCCCCTCGATCGTGACGGTCGGGTGAGAAAGCCCCGGCCTTTGGCGATTGTCCCAAAGGGAGGCCTCTCGCACCGTCCCTGCGCCCGGCGCGTCGCCCCCGGTCACGAACTCGCGTACCCGCCCGAAGTGGGCTTCGATGGGGTCCACGACCTGCGGGCCGGGGTGAGGCACAGCCGGAGCCCAGAGTACGGAATACGGAATACGGAACGGAGGCCCGGCATGGCCACACTGGTCTACACAGGGATCACGTCGCTCGACGGCTACGTGGCGGACAAGGACGGCAACTTCGACTGGAGCGTGCCGGACGAGGAGGTGCACACCTTCGTCAACGACCTCGAGCGTCCGGTCGGCACCTACCTCTACGGGCGCCGGATGTACGAGGTGATGGTCGCCTGGGAGACCATCTCGCTCGCCGGCCAGCCGCCCTTCATACAGGACTTCGCGCAGCTATGGCGGGCGGCCGACAAGGTCGTGTACTCCAGGACGCTGGAGACCGTATCCAGCGACAGGACCCGGATCGAGCGAGACTTCGATCCCGAAGCGGTCCGGCAGATGAGGGCAGACGCCGGACGTGACCTCAGCGTGGGCGGCCCCGACCTCAGCGTGGGCGGCCCCGACAACGTGGGCGGCCCCGACCTCGCTGACCAGGCGATCAGGGCCGGGCTGGTCGACGAGCTCCACCTGTTCGTCTCGCCCGTCGTGGTGGGAGGCGGCAAGCAGTTCCTGCCCGACGATGCTCGCTGTGAGCTCGAACTGCTGGACGAACGCCGTTTCGGCAACGGGGTGGTTCACCTCCACTACCGCACCCGGACCTGACCAGAGCACGCGGCTGTCCGTGGAAAGCGCCCCCGACGCCATCCCGCCGCATGCTCGCCCTTGGGGGCCGCCTTCCCGGGTCGTGACAGCCGGGTGCGCGGCTACCGGGGGCTGGTTGGCCTCCGGGGCGTATCGTGCGCGGGAGACGTGAGCCTGCTCTTGACGGCCACCACGGCCGGGATGGCGTGCACGCTCTCCAGAAGCTGCTGGACCACCCGGCTGTCGGCGAGCTGACCGCGCAGCGTCACGACGCCCTGATCGACAAACACCTCCACGGCCGAGGGTGCGAGCCCCATCTGCCGAACGACGACGTCGTCCAGTATCCGGGCGTGGATCTGCGCATCGGCTTCCAGGAAGACCCGAAGCAGGTCGGCTCTGGTCACGATCCCGACGAGAACACCGTCGGCATCGACCACGGGCAGCCGTCGAACCCTTGCCTTCGCCGCGAGCCGGGCGGCGTCGGCGATGGTGCAGTCGGGGTTCGTCGTGATGGCGGGCGCCGTCATGAGCAGGCTGGCCGTCTCACCGTGTATCTTCTCCAGCTGCTCGCGCTTGCCGTGGCGCAGGTGCTCGACGGCGGAGGCGTGCTCAGGCTCTGCGACCATCCGCGCCAGCAGGTCGGACTCGGAGACGACACCGAGCACCTTTCGGTCGTCGTCGATGACCGGCACCGCACTGATCCGGCTGTTGACCAGCGACGCGACGATCACTTTGAACCCGGCCTGTTCGTGCGCTGCGACCACGCCCTCGGTCATCACCTCGGACACGAGCTTGGGACCTGCCCGGGCAGGACGCTCAGCTGGCGACTCCGGTTCCTCGCCATCGGCTAGCACTGCCAGATAGCGCTCCAGCGACGACTCTTCCGACCCCGCCGGTGCCGGCTGTTGGGTGGTGTCGCCCGGGTCCGCGGCGACGCCTTGGTCTTCTCTCATCACGATGTATCTCCTCTGTTGACAACCCCGCTCGAGGGCAGCACACCAAGACTCCCGGCGATCACCCCCCGGGCGAAGGGACCAACGTCCCTGACTATGTCCCGAAAGCCGGACTATGGATAGTGCCTGGATGAGTTCCTCGGGCAGTACCGTGCCGACGCCGGTCTCAGAGGTCGGCCAGGACAGAGTCGAGACGCTCGTAGCCCTCGGTGACGCCCTTTGCCATGCCGCCGGCGATCATTCCGTCGCGGGCCTCCTGGCTGGGGTAGGTGCTGTGGATGGCGAGGCGGGTGCGGCCGTTGCCCAGGTCCTCGAAGCCGAGCGTCTCGAGGCTGACGACATCCGGGAATCCCTCGAACTCGAACGTCTGAATGACGAGTTCGTTCGGTCGCGCGACGTGGAAGACGCCGTTGAAGGTGAACTCCTGGCCGTTCGCGTTCACGTGGACGTAGCGGTAGCCACCCCCGGTTCGCAGGTCCCAACGCTCGATCTTCATGTCGTAACCGTGCGGGCCGAGCCACTGCCGGACCAGCTCCGGTTCGCGGTGAGCCCGGTAGACAGCCTCGACAGGAGCGTCGACGTCACGCTCGATCTCGATGAACGGCATGCCCTCAGGCGCGGTGATGGTGACAGGGTTGGTGCTCATCTCTCTTCCTCTCTCATGGTGTCGAGTACGGCGTCCAGACGCCGGAACTGCTGTTCATGGATCAGTCGATAGGTATCGATCCAGGCGGTGAGTGACTCGAGCGTCTGCGGGTTCAGGTGCACCGGTCGGCGCTGTGCGTCCCGCGTGCGGGTGACCAGCCCGGCCACCTCGAGGACCTGGATGTGCTTCGAGATGGCCTGCTTGGTGATCGCGAACGGCTCGGCGAGCTCGTTGACGGTGGCCGGCCCGCGGCTGAGGCGGGCGACCATGCGCCGCCGTACCGGGTCGGCCAGGGCCATGAAGGCCCGGTCGAGCCTGTCCTCCACCTCTGGACTGGACTCCATTAATTCAATCAACTCCTTGATCAACCAATCGACTGATTACACGGTAGGGCGCATCCCGCGAAGACGTCAAGACCCGATGTCGGTGGTGACGCCCACGACGGCAGGCCCGGGCGCGGACGGTCAGTCCCGGCGCGGACGGTCAGTCGCCGGCGATCGGGCGGGTGGATCCGGCGACCAGCAGTCCGATGGCCAGCAGCCCGGCCGTCACGACGAGGGCGCGCAGGACGCCGACCTGGTTGCCGATGAGCCCGACCAGTGGAGGGCCGGCGAGGAAGGCGACATATCCGATGGTCGCGACGACGCTGACGCGTCCGGCGGCGTGACGTCGCTGGTCGGCCGCGGCGCTCATCCCGACGGGGAAGCCGAGCGCGGTGCCCAGCCCCCACAAGGCGGTGCCGACCATGGCGGTCACCAGGTTGGGCCCGAACACCACGATCAGCAGGCCGGCCAGGGCAGTCGCCGCGCAGGCCCGCAGCACCGGGACACGGCCGAAACGGTCCAGGATCTGCGTGCCGTACCACCGGCCGATGGTCATCGCGGCGACGAAGACGCCATAGGCCACGGAACCCAGCGCCGCGGTCGCTCCATAACCGTCGATCGTGGCAACGCCGATCCAGTCGTTGGCGGTGCCCTCGGCGAACGCCATCGTCAGAACGAACAGGCCGATGAGCAGGGTGCGCGGCTCGATCCAGGCCCTGAGCGGGTGGGTGTTCCTGCCGGGCTCGTCATACCCCTCGGTTCCGGCGGGCAGGAAGCCGCGCGTCGACAACGGCATCGCGACCGCGAGGAGCAGGGCGACGAGCAGCAGGTTCACGGTGACCGATACGTGCAGCGCGTTCATCGCGGCACCGAGCAGTGCGCCGGTGACCGTGCCGAGACTGAAGCCGGCGTGGAAGCGGGACATGATCGAGCGCCCGAGCTGCTGCTCGACCGCGGCCCCCTCCACGTTCATGGCCACGTCCCACGCGCCGTTGCCGAAGCCCATGAGCACCAGGCCGATGACCAGGGGCGCCACGCCCACCTGGACTCCCACCCCCGCGGTGGCGATGCCCGCCGCGCAGATCAGGGACATCACGACGATCGTCTTCGCCGCGCCGAGGCGGTGGACGATCAGACCCGCGGAGGGCAGCGCGATCAGGGCGCCGACGGCAATGGCCAGCAGCACCAGGCCCAGGGCGCCAGGGGTGAGGTCGAGCTCCTCACGCACCTGAGGGATACGGGCGGCCCAGCTGGCGAACCCCAGGCCGGAGCCGATGAACACGAGGTACACGCCACGGGTGGCGCGGCGCAGCGCGGGTGAGTCAGTCGCGGCGCGGGAGGTCACCACAGCGACGGTAGCCGCCGCCGACCACCCCGTCGTCAGGCAGGGGCAGCGAGACCGACAATCAGCTGGGCGCACAGCTCGGCCGGCACCGGGATCGCCGCCTGGAATTTCGGATGCTCGACCGACAGGCTGGCCGGTACGGTCAGGTCTGCCTGCTCCTTCCGCTGCTCCTCGGGCGGGGCGTGCTTCCGGTTGCCTCTCAGGCTCACCAGCGCGGGTCGGAGCCGTCCTCGAGGTATGCCGTCCCGTCCGTCTGGTGCGCGAGCCGCCTCAGCATCCGGGTGACGTAGGGAGCGGCCCGGCGCTCGACCTCGTCCAGAGTGCACCAGTGCACGGCCCGGAGCTCTCGAGGCTCGAGCCGGGCCCGGGCGATCAGCTGATCGTCCACGCCGAGGTCGAACACACACAGCGTCGCGTCGTCCCATCCGCGCCACGACGGGAGCCAGTTGACGGCCACGAGCGACTGCGGCACCATCTCGACCTGCAGCTCCTCACGAATCTCGCGGACGACCGCGTGGGCCGGCGACTCATGCGGGTCGACGACTCCGCCGGGCAGATCCCACTCCTGCTTGTAGGTCAGCTCGCACAGCAGGATCTCCCTGGCGTTGTTGCGGATCAGGCCCTGGGCGATGACCCGCTTGGTCGGCAGCGCGGCGTTGAGGACCCCGATGAAACCATCGCGGGAGGTGGGCTCGGGGTCGGTCGCCAGTCGCGCCAGCAGCACCCGGTCCTGGCGTTCAGCGCCGGGTTCACCGGAGCTCTCACCCCCGCGCTCGTGTGCGGCCCGCACGAGCCCCTCCCGGCGCAGCCCGGCCCGGCCGGCGATCCGCAGCGAAGCCGGGTCGTGGGGGTCTACGTAGGCAGCCACCCTGTGCAGCTTCAGCTCATCGAAGGCGTAACGGATCATCAGCCGCACCGCCCGCCCAGCCACACCCTGACCCCGGTGCTCGGGGAACACGGTCCACGACAGCTCGCCGCTACCGCCCCCGATGTGGGTGACCTCGACCGTGCCGGCGGCTCGCCCCTGATGCTCGACGAGGAAGCTCACGGCAGTGCTCTGGGCCGCGTCGTCGCGGCGCCGAAGCACCACATCGCCGTCATGCGGGGCTGGCCCGGGGGAAGGAACACTCACCCGTGCACCTTAGGCGAGGAGCCAGGCCTGCGGGTTCAGGGATACACCAGGTGTGACGTGATCCATCCAGGGAGGCAGCAGGGACCAGTCACAGGACTTCCGGCTCTGGTGGAGCCGGGCCGCAACGGCGACAGTTGGTCCCTCAGGGATGGAGACCCACATGGCACAGCATGGAGCTCGACCGGTGATCATCGTCGGAACCGATGGGTCCCCGGGCAGCATCGAGGCGCTGCGGTGGGCGCTGCGACAGGCCCAGGCCACCGGCGCCGAGGTCCGGGTGCTGCTGACGTGGGAGGTGGCAACCACGCTCGGCTACCTGTCGGAGATGACCGAGGTCGACTGGGCCGACATCGCCCGCACGGCGGTCGACGAAGCGGCCGCAGCCGAGCCCGGCCTCACGGCCCCCATCTCCACCGAGGTTGTCCCCGGCCACCCCTCGAACATCCTGGTCGAGGCAAGCAAGGACGCCGATCTCCTCGTCGTGGGCTGCCGCGGACACGGCCGGGTGCGGGAGATGATGCTCGGCTCGGTCAGCAACCACTGCACCCACCACGCCCACTGCCCGGTCGTCGTGGTCCGCTCGCCCGCGCCGGCTGCCCAGCCTGGCTAGGCACCCACGAGGATACGCAGCAGAACCTTGCCGGGCGACGCTCGGCAACTGAGACACGCCCTAGTCCGTTCGGCCAGAGAACAAGGGCTGTTCGGCCCCTCTCGGCTCGTCCAACTGCGGTGTGTGCGAAGCCGGTGCCAATGTTGATGTGCCGACAGAGCGTTCATCTATCCCTGCAGCAGGGGGGCGTCCATCCACATGAAGGTGTCATCGACAAGGATCGGCCACCTCGACGGTGCCGACGCAGCCGTGATCGACCGGACAGGACGAGATGGCCTCGTCGTTGGCGAGCTCGTTGACCACGTCAGGCACCAGTCGACAGGGGACAGCCCCGTCGCAATCGCCTCGGACGGGGTTGGGTCCGCGGGAGAGAGCACGCCATCTGCGCCCGTTACCCGGCGGCGGCAGTGGGGTGCGGAGCGCCCACGTCCGCCGCTGGCCACGATTGAGAAGCCCGCCGGGCACACCGCCACGTGGATAGGCGGATTCGCCATGGCCGTGACCGTGCTGGCCTGGATGGCCTACCTTGCCCAGACGGTCATCTCGCAGTTCATCGACCACGGGCTGCATGACAGCCAGTTCATCGGCCAGACGGTCGCCTATGTCGTCGTGATGACCTTCCTGACCTTCTCCGCGTTCATGTATCTTCTCGCACGTCAGGGTGCCTTCTACAGGTCCCGCGGGCACGTTCGCGTGCCACGTGCGGAGATCGACGCCTTCATGACTAGCTCGCGCCCCTCCCTCTCCGTTCTGGTGCCGTCGTACTGCGAGGACCCGGCTGTCGTGCGTTCGACCCTGCTGTCGGCGGCCCTGCAGGAGTACCCCGCCATGCGGATAGTGCTCCTGCTGGACGACCCCCCGACGCCCGCTGATCCCGCCGCGCTCGCAAGCCTTTCCGCTTGCCGGGCACTGCCGGGTGAGATCAACGCTCTGCTACGTGAGCCGTACGACCGGTTCTGCGCCTCCCTGGCAACCCATGAGGCAGCGGCGCTGATCGGGGGCCCGAGCTCAGGGGAACAGATGCGTGCGCTGGCACTCGACTTCGCCTGGGCCGGCCGATGGCTCAGGGACCGGGCGAGCGCCTATCCGCGCACCTCCAACGCCGACGACTTCCTGGCCGACGAGGTTCTGGGCGGGCTCGCGGGTGACATCGAGGTCACGGGGCGGGCGCTAGTCACCGCGCTCGACCAAGGGGCGCTGATGCCCCCCGAACGGTTGAGCCAGCTGTGCCGCCGTCTGGTCTGGACCTTCGACGCGGAGATCTCATCCTTCGAGCGCAAGACGTATGCCCACCTGCCGCACGATGCGAACAAGGCCATGAACCTCAACGCCTACATCGGGCTCATGGGGCGCAGGGTCCGTCAGATCGAGACCCCGATAGGCCTCGTCCTGCGAGATACCGAAGACGACGACGCGGTCGTGATCCCCGACAGCGACTACGTGCTCACACTCGACGCGGACAGCGTGCTGCTGCGCGAGTACTGCCTGCGACTCGTCTATCACCTCGAGCTTCCCGGCAACGAGCGCATCGCGGTCGCCCAGACCCCCTACTCGGCGTTCCGGGGCGCCACCACCAGGCTCGAACGAATCGCGGGGGCCACCACCGACATCCAGCACATCGTGCACCAGGGACTGACCTACTTCGGGGGCACCTTCTGGGTGGGTGCCAACGCCGTGATTCGCAAGGTCGCCCTCAACGACATCGTCGACGTCTCCTTCGTCGGAGGACGGGAGGTGCGCCGGTACGTGCAGGACCGCACCGTTATCGAGGACACCGAGTCGAGCATCGACCTGATCGCTGCCGGCTGGACGCTCTACAACTACCCCGAGCGCCTCAGCTACAGCGCCACGCCACCGGACTTCGGCTCCCTCGTGGTGCAACGCGCCCGGTGGGCCAACGGCGGGCTCCTCATCGCACCGAAGTTCCAGCGCTACATCCGGCAGGCGCGCGCGGACGGACATCGTGTCCCGAGACCGGCAATCGCCTTGCGGTACAACTACATGGCGTCGATCTGCTGGGCCAGCATCGGCCTGGTCTTCCTGCTGGTATTCCCGTTTGACAGCCAACTACTCAGCCCGATCATCCTGGTGGCCGCGCTGCCCTATTTCGTCGCGATGGCCTCGGACTTCGCCCGACTCGGCTACAAACGCACTGACGTCCTACGCGTCTACGCGTTCAACCTCATCCTGCTCCCAGTCAATCTCGCCGGGACCTTGAAGTCGCTGCAGCAGGCCGCTGCCAAGTCCAAGATCGCGTTCGCGCGCACACCGAAGGTCAAGGACCGCACGTCGGCGCCGGCGCTCTTCATCCTGGCCGCCTACCTCATCGCATCATTCTCCTTCTACACGCTGGCGAACGACGTGGTCTCCCGGAACTGGAGCAACGGTGCCTTCGCCGTGTTCAACGGCGTGCTCACCTCGTACGCCATCGTCGCCTTCATCGGGGTGCGCAACTCGATCGTGGACGTGGCGGTGGGCATCGCACGCTGGGTCCGGGTGCCCATCGCCGTCCCCGACGCTGACGCCGGCGAACCAGCCGAAAACGGTGTGGTCGATCCAGACTGGGAGTCGGTGCTCTACTTTGGCCCCGACCATGTGGGCGTCTCCATCGGGCGGTCGAAGATCGCGGTCGCCGACGCCCCTCCACCACGGCGTGGCGAGACCCGCACCCACCAGAGACCCTCATGAGCCCCATGAGGATTCCCCCCTCCCGGCCCGTCATGTCAAGCGCGGCGGCACACCTTCCCCGCGCCAGGGCCCCGCGATGAGCACGCCTACTGCCACGCCGCGCCCCGCCCGGACCCGGATCTCCCTTCTGCGAGTCGGCATCGTCCTGATGTGCATCGCACTCGTTGGCTGGACCGGTACGAGGGCCATCTCTGCCGCGATCACGCCGCCCCCGACTCCAGGGCCGTCGGTCTTCACCGGCTACGTGGACGTGACCGCGACGCCCACCTATCCATTCGAGACACCGTCCGGCCCGGCCCAGTCGAACGTCATCCTGGCCTTCGTCGTGGCAGGCCCCGACCACCAATGCGCCGCCACCTGGGGAGGCTCCTACACCCTCGACCAGGCCGCATCCCAGCTCGACCTGGACCGCCGTATGTCCCAGTTGCGCCTCGTAGGCGGCCAGGCCCGCGTCTCCTTCGGCGGTCAGGCAGGCACCGAACTGGCATCAGCATGCACCGATCCGGTGGCTCTGCGTGAGGCCTACCAGTCCGTGGTCGACCGGTACAAGCTCACCAGCATCGACCTCGACATCGAGGGCACGTCGCTAGCGGACACTGCCGCCGCGACCCGTCGGGCGGCTGCGGTCAAGGACGTTCAGGACCAGGTGAAGACTGCCGGCCGCAGCCTGGCCATCTGGCTGACCCTGCCGGTAGCCCCGACCGGGCTCACCGCCTCTGGCGCATCGGTCGTCGCGGGCATGTTGTCAGCCGGCGTGAACCTGGCGGGGGTGAACGGGATGGTGATGGACTTCGGCGAGGCAAGCACCCCGGCCCAGCCTCTGTCCAAAGCGGTCATCCTGGCATCCACCGCGCTGCACGCGCAGGTGAGCAGGGCCTTCGAGCAAGCCAGCCAACCCCTCGACGACGACCAGGCCTGGGCAAAGACCGGCATCGTCCCGATGATCGGTCAGAACGACGTCGCAGCCGAGCAGTTCACCCTCGCAGACGCCGTCGCAGTCAACCACTTCGCACGCGCCCACAGGGTGGGCCAGCTGTCCATGTGGTCACTCAACCGCGACTCCACCTGCGCGCCCCCACTGCCCACAGCACTGCCGGTCGTGCAGACCTCATGCAGCGGGATCGACCAGGGCACCCAGCGTTTCGCCAACCTTCTCGCGGCCAGCCTGCCCACCCCCTCCGCCTCTGCCCACCCGTCACCATCGGACAATGGAAGATCCCCGATCCCGTCACCGACAGCCGAGACCGCCGACGACCCTGCGCACAGCCCCTTCCCGATCTGGGACTCCCTGGGGAGGTATCCTGCAGGAACAAAAATCGTCTGGCACCACCAGGTCTTCAACGCCAGGTACTGGACCACCGGCTTCGCCCCGAACACCCCGGTGGCCAACGCCCAGGACTCCCCGTGGACGCTACTGGGTCCGGTGCTTCCCGGCGACACCCCCGCCCCGATGCCCACCCTGCCCCCAGGAACCTACCCCCAGTGGAGCCCAACCCACACCTACACGGCAGGTTCGCGGGTTCAACTCGGCCTCGTGCCGTACGAAGCCAAGTGGTGGTCACAGAAGCAGGAACCCGGCCTGTTCTTCGCCAGCGGTTCCCCGTGGCTCCTCGTCTTGCCGGGAACCTGACCCTGGCGCAATCAGGCCCGCGATCTGGTCACGGGCCACCCATGAGTGTCGGAGACACCTGAACATTGATCTCCTTCAGGGCTTGGCGCCGGACTGTGCGAGTCGGCGCCGGACCTCCAGCACGACGAGCGCTGAGCGTCCACTGGTGCACCCGATCGCGATACCAGCGAGTCCGGCCGCGCTCCGGGTCGTGGCACGAGACTCGTCATCAAGTGGGCGACTCTCCGAACACCGCGTACAGCGTCGCGAGGTAGGTCACGAAGTCCGGGCCACCCAGAGTCGCTCCCGGCACGGGAAGCTGACGGAGCAGCAGATCCGTCGGCAGCTCCGCCTGCACAGGCAGCGCCGGCAGAGGTGCCCCGGCCCAGAACTGGCCCTCAGGCAGGACGAGATCAGCGAGCGCCATCATCGCTCCCACCCGAGGACCTCCGGCCGTCAGCGCCGCGGGCTCTTCCGCAGGATGTGCCGTATCGCCGCCGCGCAGCCCGCGAAGCCGGTTCAGGAGGGCCTCGCGGCTGCGCCCGCGCCACAGCAGGATGGCGAAGGGGTCGTCGTCGAAGCTCTCGGCGAGGAGGTAGAACGTGGCCGCGAGGTGCTTGCACGGAACCTCCCAGTCCGGGCAGGAGCAGCTCAGGGTCAGGTCGTCTGCCCGCTGCGGGAACAGCGGCGCGCCCGCTGCCAGAAAGACCTCCTCGAGGTCGTGGGGCATCTCGCCTGCGAGCAGCCTGGCACTGTGGATCGCCTGCTCGGCAAGGGTCACCTCGACCTTGGCCCACACCAGCTCGCTGAAGGCGGGCAGCGCGATGGACACCTTGTACGGAGTCTTGCGGGAGCCCTGAACCGACGCAGTGACCAACCCCGGGGCCACCTCCAGGGACAGCACCTGACCCCGCCGGGCGTAGTTCTTGCCGCGGGTCAGCCTGGACCCCAGCGCGAAGGACTCCAGCACCTCAAGAAAGCGCCGTGACCACCAGTGCTCCCCGATGGCGCCTCGCGTGCTGCGGGCCACGAGCCCGCCCTCCACCGCGAGAGGCTTGGCCGGTGGCGGGAAGCCGCCCGACCAGCTCGAGCGTCCCCGGCCGGGCGGTCTCAGCCCGCCACCGATACGACCTGACGGGCTCATTCCACCACCGACCCGGCCTCGAGGGTGAACAGCTCACGCAGGGCCGAGGTGGAGAGCTCGGTGAGCCAGCCCTCACCGGTGCCCACGACGCTGGCCGCCAGGCCCCGCTTGTCCTTGATCATCAGGGCTATCTTCTCCTCCAGGGTGCCCGCGCAGACCAGCTTGCGCACCTGGACCGAGCGGGTCTGCCCGATCCGGAAGGCACGGTCCGTGGCCTGGTCCTCCACGGCGGGGTTCCACCAGCGATCGACGTGAATGACGTGGTTGGCCGCGGTCAGGGTGAGTCCCGTCCCCCCTGCCTTCAGGGAAAGCACGAACATCGACGGCCCGCCCCCGGCAGGGTCCTGGAACCGGGCCACGAGGTCGTCGCGCTGCCCCTTGCCCAGCCCCCCGTGCAGGTATCCGACCTCGCGGCCGAAACGGGCGCTGAGGTGAGTGCGCAGCAGGTCGCCGAACTCGGCATACTGCGTGAACAACAGGGCCTTCTCCCCCGAGGCGAGCACCTCCTCGAGGGTCTCCTCGACACGCGCCAGCTTGCCCGAGCGTCCGGCCAGACGGCTGCCGTCCCTCAGGAACTGCGCCGGGTGGTTGCAGACCTGCTTGAGCTTGGTCATCGTCGCCAGGACCAGGCCGCGACGCTCGATTCCGTCGGTGCTCCCGATGCGGTCCATCATGTCCGCCACGACCGCCTCGTAGAGCGAAGCCTGTTCGTGGGTCAGCGAGCAGACGACCTCCATCTCGATCTTGGCCGGCAGGTCGGTGATGATCGAGGTGTCGGTCTTCAGCCGGCGCAGCACGAACGGCTGGGTCAGGGATCTCAGCCGGGTCGCCGCCTCGGCATCGCCGTGGCGCTCGATGGGAGTGGCGAAACGCTGCTTGAACGACGAGGCCTGGCCGAGGAGACCGGGGTTGGCGAACTCCATCAGTGACCACAGGTCGCCCAGCCGGTTCTCCACCGGGGTCCCGGTCACCGCGAAGCGGCAGGTCGACGGCAACGACCGCACGGCAACCGCCGCCCTGGTCGCCGCGTTCTTCACCGCCTGGGCTTCGTCGAGGACGACGCGACGCCAGCGCATCTCGCGCAGCACGTCGATGTCGCGGATCACCAGCCCGTAGGTCGTCACCACCAGATCGGACTCGGCCACCACGGCGTGGAAAGCCTTGCCCCTGGGTCGCTCGGCGCCATGGTGGACGTGCACCCGCAGCCCGGGGGCGAAACGCGCCGCTTCCCGCTCCCAGTTGCCGACCAGCGACATCGGGCAGACCAGCAGGGTCGGATCCCCCTGCGCGGGAGGCTCGCCGCACATCAGGGCGAGCAGCTGCACCGTCTTGCCCAGACCCATGTCGTCCGCGAGGACACCGCCCAGACCGACCGACTCCAGGAACGACAGCCAGGCCAGACCGCGTTCCTGGTACGGGCGCAACGCACCCCTGAAGCCCTCGGGCGCCGTCATCGGCGCAATCCGGTGGTCCACCTGGCCGGACAGGAGGTCGGCGAGCCAGCCCTGGGCCTCGACGTCCACCACCTGCAGCCCACCTGGTCCGTCCTCCAGCGCCCCGAGGGTCGCGAGCACCTGCCCGACGCTCATCCGCCCGCTGCCGTGCGACCGCTTGGCCAGGAACGCCCGGGCCTTCGCGAGGCGCTCGGCATCGACGTACATCCACTGACCGCGCACCCGGACCAGCGGCTGCTGGGCCTCGACGAGATCGGCGACCTCCTGGCCGGTCAGGGTGTGCTCCCCGACAGCAAGATCCCACTGAAAATCCACGAGACCTTCACGACCGATCATCGCCCTGGTCCCGGCTGATCCAGGCTGCCCCGGGGTCGACACCGAGAGCTTCGCGCCCAGCCTCATCGACGGGTTGGTCCACCACCCCGGGAGCAGGACGCCGAAGCCGGCAGCCAGCAGGATGGGCGCGGCCTCCGACAGGAACAGGTGGGCGCCCTCGACGTCCAGGGTCAGCGACGAGGGTTTGGCAGTGCTCAGGGCATCCTCGATGCCCGGGTAGAGCCGTACCGCGCGACCGAGCTCACCGAGCAGGGTCTCCTGCGGATCGGCGACGTGACGCGCCAGCGCGCGCAACGCCCCCTTGGCCCGCCATACCTGCCCGGCGTCAACGACCAGACTCGGCTCCTCCGTCGACTGCAACGCGAAGTCCACTCGCCAGGTGGCCCCGGGCACCCTCTCACCCGCCGCCGCCTCACCCGCTGCCCTCTCACCCGCTGCGCTCTCGACAACTGCCTGCGGTTCGACCAGCCGGAAGCAGGCCCGGACCGCACCGACCTGGGTGACCTCCCGCTGCCAGTCAGCCAGGGCCGTGCCCAGAGTGGCCAGGTCCGCCGGGGTCGTGGCGAAGCAGGGGTCCGGGCCGGTCAGGGCCGATCGGAACGTGGCCGCCGCGCGCCGGCGAGCAGCGGGGCCGAGGCGTGAGCGCACCACTGCATCCACCAGGGCATCGGTCGCAGCGGCCAGGGAGCGCACCGCCGCCACCCCTGCGTCGACGCCAGCCGGGCAGGCGGCCGTGAACGAGCCCGGAAGTCCCGCGGCCAGCGCGCGCAACCACACGGCATCGGCTCCGGTCACCACCGCGGCCCACAGTGCCATCGCCGTCGTACCGTCTCCGCCCGCTCCTCTCACGGCGGGCAGAACCCGGCCGCGTCCGACAAGATCCACGGCGAACCCGGCAACAGCCCGGAGTGCTCGCAGGTCACTGCCGGCAGTGGGTCCTTCAGGGTCGATCTCGGCGTCGCCGGCCGCCAGCAGAAGACCCAGGGCCGCCTGGGGGTCCAGAGCAAGGGTCGGGACCTCCCACCTCCCTTCGTCCGGGGACCCGGTGACCCGCGATGGCTCACGGGTCCGGCTCAGCTCCACTGAGGCAGACGGGCCCCGGCCCTGGTTCGGCATGGCGAGAACAGCCGTGCCCGGGTCGCCGTCGCAGGACGTCGTGGCCGCCAGCGCCTGCGCAGACAGGGCGAAGGGATGAGCCTGTATGGCGGGGCGGCGACCCCGGCGCACGGGCGGCTGCGCCGGCGCCTCGGAGTCCTCGGCCCACACGATCAGCTCACCCCTGGTATCACGCTGGGTCGACCACCACGCGTGCAGGACTATCAACGCAGCTCAGCTCCCAGGATTCGCCGGCAGGTTCGTGCTACCACCCGATGATCAGCGCCGAAGCGCCTCGTCAGCTCAGGATAGCCACGACCACCCGGTCCCGGTTCTCGGGTGCGCGCATGCGGCGAAGCCTTGGTGAAGCCGTGGCGAAACAGCTTGGAAAAGCTCCTCAGCGATCGCGACGCCCTCGTGCGAGCGGGCGGTGGCATGCCTCCGAATTCGCAGTTCCGTTGCGCTGACTGCGGTTTCGCAGGATCTGCATCCTCTCTCCTGCTCGCGTCCGCTGAGTAGAGAGATGCCCTGAGCTCGCCCACGTTCGACAATGTCGAACGACATTTCCTACCCAAGTAGATCGAGTCGGTACGTTCCGTTCCCAACACCCAGGAATGACGCGAGCCGACAACGACGTAGGGAAGCGAACATGACCGAGCTGCTGAAGCGTAAGACATTGACGGGAGAGATGCTGGCCGAGTTTGCCGGCACCTTGATCCTCATCCTGTTCGGCTGCGGGGTCGTGGCGCAGGTGGTCACGGGCGGCATCGGCGACCACGACTCCATCGCCTGGGCCTGGGGACTGGGCGTCACGCTCGGCATCTACGTCGCAGGCAGGATGACCGGCGCCCATCTCAACCCCGCGGTCACCATCGCTCTGGCCGCGTTCCGCGGCTTCTCCTGGAAGAAGGTCGCGCCGTACTGCCTGGCCCAGACGCTCGGAGCCTTCGTCGGCGCCCTTCTGGTCCGGTGGAACTACAGCGAGGTCATCGACAAGTTCGACCCCGGACACACCATCAAGTCCCAGGGAATCTTCTCCACCCTGCCCGGCAACGGCGCACTGCCCG
>DASVKO010000098.1:0-22132 GCA_036385355.1 Dermatophilaceae bacterium | reverse complement strand
CCAGGTCCTGGATGAGGTCCCCGGGGCGGAAGCATGGGCCCGGTCCTTCTCGAGCGGGTCGCAGATGTCGCCACGGACCTTCCGCAAGCAGGCCGCGCCGCGCATCGTGAACGTCGCGGTGGACGGCATCGCGCTGGCCTGCGCGCCCGATGTCGAACCACGGCTGGTCGCCCTGCTCGCCGCCACCATCGCCGACTGCCAGGCGTTGATCCCTGCCGAGGACGCCCCGACCCACTCCGCGGCCGCGTGGATGGCCGCCAGGTTCGGATAGCCGGCCACGGTCCGGCCACGGACGGGCCACCGTCAGGGGCCGGCCAGGTCGCCTCGGTCAGGTGGGTCGTCTGGCGTTGTCCGACGCTGCCTTCTCGCGCATGGCCCGCAGACGCGCCGTCCAGACCCCTGGAGTGCCGGCGCCGATGGGCCGGCCGTCCACACTGAGGATGGGCAGTATGCCGGCCACCGAGCTGGCGAGGAAGGCCTCGTCAGCAGCGAAGAGATCGTTCGGGGTCAGGTGGCCCTGACGAACGGACAGCCCGAGCCCGGGCCCGCCTGAGGAGATGACCCACCTGCGGGTCGTGCTGACGACGATGCCGCAGTCGAGCGAGGGAGTCGCGAGCCCCGCCCCCTCGACCAGGAAGATACTGGCTGAGGTCGCCTCGGCCAGGTGCCCGTCAGTGGTCAGGAACACGGCGTCATCGGCACCACGGCGGCGGGCCTCGAGCTGCGCGTAGACGAACTCCGCCCTGCTGGTCGTCTTCACCGTGGCCAGCGGGCTTGCCGGGTCCCGCCGCACCCCGGAGATGACCAGACGGACCCCTCGGCCAAGCATCTCCTCCGGTGGTGGATCCACCCGCCATGCCTGAATGACCAGGTTCGGCCTGACGTCCTCGGGCGGGAGCAGGGCGCGCCCGGCCACGGCCCCGCGGCTCACCGTGATCCGGACCGCGGCCTGGGTCCCGGAGCCGTCCAGCCGGTTGGCCCTGCAGAGGTCCGCAATGGCCTGACCCAGGTAGCTCTCGAGGTCGTCCGGCAGAGGCAGGGCCATCACCGCGGCCGAGGCCTGGAGCCGGCTGACATGAAGCGAGAGCTCGAGGACTCCCCCGCCCTCCACCCGGAGCGTCTCGAAGATCCCGTCGCCGACCTGGAAGCCGCGATCAGTGACGGTGAGCAGGGCCCGTTCGGCCGGCTCCAGCCTTCCGTTGATCCAGACGGTGCCCACGTCAGCCCACGTCCAGGACGTAGGACTCTCCTTCGCGACGCATACCCAGCCGGCCGTAGTACGGCGCAACCATCCCCGCCGGGGTGACCACCCTGCGGAAGCCGCGACTGCTGAACAGCCCGCTCTGCCGGTAGACGAACTCTCCGGGCGTGAAGTCCCTGAACCGGGGGGTCACGTAGTCGAGCCGGACCTGGGCCACGCCGTCGCCGGCGTCGTGGACCAGCACCACGCCAACCGTCTCGTCGCCACGCTCGACGAGGTATGCCGTGTGACCCGGTGCCGTGCCGTCCCAGGCGAAGCCGGGCTGGTACTTCTCGATGTCGGCGGCATGGACCCGCAGCGTATGGCGCAGGTACTCGTCGAGCGGTCCGACCTCGAGCACCTCGAACGCCTTGTCGGAGTGACGCTCCGAGGCGAGCTTGCGGATGAACCACAGGTTGATGCCTGCCAGGGCGACGTTCATCACCACCATCGGCCAGATACCGAGCAGCGCGTTGAAGATCACCAGAATGAGGCAGGCCACCAGGTTCAGGAGGCGGAAACGCAGGACCCTGGCCTGCATCAGTGAGTAGATGAGCAGGGCTGACCCCACCCAGCCCAGAGCGTTCAAGACCATGTCCGAAGCCTAGCCCGGGCGGGGGCGACCGACGACCGGCCTCACCCGGGGTTGGCGGCCCCGAGCCTGACATCGGGGGCGCCCAGCCTGGCGGCATCGGCGGTCTGGTCGTCGGACTGCTCCTGGGACTCGCGTTCGGCCTTGACTCGCAGCCGGTAGTGCTCGACCTCCTGGCTGGCCTGTTCCGGTGTCCAGCCCAGGAGGGGCGCGATGAGGTCGGCGACCTCCGCCGCGGCCGCGTCGCCGCGGTCGGGTACCTCGATCGAGATCCGGGTCCGGCGGGTGAGGACATCCTCCAGATGCAGGGCGCCCTCGTGGCTGGCCGCGTAGTAGGCCTCGGCCTTGAGGTACTCGGGGGCGCTGGCCAGCGGCTGGCCGAGCTCTGGCTGTTCGGCGATCAGGTCGAGCAGCTCGGAGGACAGAGATCCATACCGCCCCAGCAGATGCTCGATCCTGGACACGTGCAGACCCGTGCGGTCTGCCGTGAGCTGGCGGGAGTTGAAGGCACCGACGTACCCGTCGGCCCCGGCCAGCGGAATACGTTCGGTGCAGGATCTGGGGACAGTGCGTTCCAGACCGTGGACCGCGGAGTCGACGGCGTCCTTGGCCATCACCCGGTAGGTCGTGTACTTGCCGCCCGCGATGACGGTCAGCCCGCGCACGGGGCTGGCGACCGCGTGTTCACGGGACAGCGTGCTGGTCGAGTCGGACTCACCAAACAGCAGGGGGCGCAGTCCGGCGTACACGCCGACGACGTCCTTGCGGGTCAGCGGGTCCTGCAGCAGCGAGTTGGCCTGATCGAGCAGGTAGTCGATGTCGCTCTGACTGGCTGCGGGATGGGCCAGGTCGAGGGCCCAGTCGGTGTCGGTGGTCCCGATGATCCAGTGACTCCCCCAGGGAATGATAAACAGCAGGCTCTTCTCGGTCTGGGTGATGATGCCGGTGGCACTGTTGATCCGGTTTCGGGGGACCACGAGGTGGACGCCCTTGGAGGCCCGGACCTGGAACTGGCCGAGGCCCCCGACCATCTTCTGGATCTCGTCGGTCCACACCCCGGCGGCGTTGATGACCTGGCGGGCCCGGATCTCGAACTCCCGGCCGGACTCCAGGTCTGTGACGGTGACCCCCACCACGCGGTCGTCCTCGCGCAGGAACCCGGTGACCCGGGTGCTGTTGACACACTGAGCGCCGTAGCCGGCTGCCGTGCGCGAGATCATCATGGTGTGCCGGGCGTCGTCCACCTGTCCCTCATAGAAGCGGATCGCACCCCGGATGGCTGACCTCTTCCCCGAGGGGAAGGACTCCAGCGTCTTCTTGCGGCCCAGGTGCCGCAGGTGGGAGGGAACACCCCGCCCGGCGCCCATCACGTCGTACACGCCGATGCCCAGGCCGACGTATCCGCGGTCGATGACCTTCTGCAGGGGGTAGATGAACGGCACCGGGCGAGCCAGGTGCGGGCACAGCGTGTTGAGCACGAGCGAACGTTCCCTCAGCGCCTCGAACACGAGCGCGAAGTTGAACTGCTCGAGATAGCGCAGGCCGCCGTGGAACAGCTTGCTGGAACGGCTCGAGGTGCCGGCCGCGTAGTCGCGGGCTTCGACCAGGCCCACCGTCAGCCCCCGGGTGACGGCGTCCAGCGCGCACCCTGCCCCCACGACGCCACCGCCGATGACCAGGACGTCGAGCTCCTCGTCGGCCAGTGCGGCCAGTGCGGCCGAACGCCCGGCCGGGCTCAGGGGTTGCACGGTGCTCATGTCAACGGTTCCTCTCCATGGGGCGGCCGGTACCCGGGCAGGGACCAGGGTCAGGCATCGCGGCGCGTCCGGACAGCGCGCCACCGCGACTGCGACCACGACTGCGACAGGTTCGTTCGTTCCAGGTCATTCGACATCGACCCAGTCCAGCGTGCGCTCGACGGCCTTCTTCCAGCCGGCATAGCCGCTCGCGCGTTGCTGGTCCGACCATTGCGGGCTCCAGCGCCTGGACTCGTTCCAGTTCGCGCGCAGCTCGTCGGTGTCCTTCCAGAAACCCACGGCGAGGCCGGCCGCGTAGGCCGCGCCCAGGGCGGTGGTCTCGGAGACCAGCGGCCGGCTCACCGGCACCCCCAGCACGTCCGCCTGCAGCTGCATGCACAGGTTGTTGACGGTGACACCGCCGTCGACCTTGAGCACCTCCAGATGGACTCCGGAGTCCGCCTCCATCGCCTCGGCCACGTCGCGGCTCTGGTAACAGATCGACTCCAGGGTGGCCCTCGCCAGGTGGGCGTTGGTGTTGAAGCGGGAGAGCCCGACGATCGCGCCACGGGCGTCGCTGCGCCAGTAGGGCGCGAAGAGGCCGGAGAAGGCCGGCACGAAGTAGATCCCGCCGTTGTCCTCGACGCTTGCGGCCAGCGCCTCGATCTCGGCGGCGCCCGAGATGATGCCCAGCTGGTCGCGCAGCCACTGGACCGCCGACCCGGTCACCGCGATCGAACCCTCCAGGGCGTAGACCGGCTTGTCGGTGCCCACCTGGTAGCACACGGTGCTGAGCAGCCCGTTCTTGCTGCGGACGAGCTCGGTTCCGGTGTTCATCAGCAGGAAGTTGCCGGTGCCGTAGGTGTTCTTCGCCTCCCCCGGGCCGAAACAGACCTGACCGAACATCGCCGCCTGCTGGTCGCCGAGGATTCCGGTCAGCGGGATCCCGGCGAAGCCCGCCGGTTCCGCGACCTCGCCGTACCGTTTCGGGTCGGAGGACGGCCGGATCTGGGGCAGCATCGCCCGGGGGATGCCGAAGAAGCCGAGCAGCTCATCGTCCCAGTCCAGGGTCTGCAGGTTCATCAACATGGTTCTGCTGGCATTGGTGACGTCGGTGACGTGCACCCCGCCGCGGACCCCTCCGGTGAGGTTCCACATCACCCAGCTGTCGGTGTTGCCGAACAGGGCGACGCCGGCCTCGGCATCGGCCCGGACCCCGGGGACGTTCTCCAGAATCCACTGGATCTTCCCGCCGGAGAAGTAGGTGGCCGGCGGCAGCCCGGACTTGTGCCGGATGACGTCTCCCCTGCCGTCGCGTTCCAGCGCGCTGGCGATCCGGTCCGTGCGAGTGTCCTGCCACACGATGGCGTTGTAGTAGGGGCGGCCGGTCTTCCTGTTCCAGACAACGGTCGTCTCGCGCTGGTTGGTGACCCCCAGCGCTGCCAGGTCCGAGGCTGCCAGCCCCAGCTTCATCATCGTGGTCTGGATCACCGACCGGGTGCGTTCCCAGATCTCGACCGGGCTGTGCTCGACCCAGCCGGCTTGCGGCAGGATCTGCCCGTGCTCGAGCTGATGCCTGCCGACCTCGTTACCGCCGTGGTCGAACAGCATGAACCTGGTACTGGTGGTGCCCTGGTCGACGGCACCGACGAGATCGGCCATCACATCTCCTTCGTCTTCAGGATCGGCCGACATCGCCCGTCCCTGCAGTGCACGAGCTGGCTCACCAAAGGTGAGAACACCTGCATGGAACCTATCGTCCTCCCCCGCCCGCCCGGTGCTCATACCGCCTCGCCTGGTCCGGCGCCTGTGTTAACTTCGGTGGGTAGCACCGGCGGTGGGGCTCGCCGTACCCGAACCGTCACCTCGACAGGGGTGACCAACAGTCCCTACCTGTTGCCCTCGCGGTGCGCTGTGGCCTGCGAGCCCATCCAGGTATGGAGGTCGCGCCGGTGCCCGAGCAGCAAGCCAGCCACGCCAACCAGGCCAACCACGGCAGAGAAGCCGGGGACGACACCGCCGCCGCCGAGCCGATCGACTCCGACATCGACCTGAGCCAGGTGCGACGCCAGGGACTGCGCCGTCGTGGACGCGATGACACCCCTGTCCTGGCCGCCATCGCCGCCGGTGGCGCGGCCGGCGCCGCGGCGCGGTACCTGATCGGGCAGGCGTGGCCGACCCCGGCGGGAGCCTTCCCGGTCACCACCCTGGCGATCAACCTTCTCGGCTGCGCCCTGATCGGTGTCCTGATGGTTCTGATCACGCAGGTGTGGAGCAGCCAACGCCTCCTCCGCCCTTTCCTGGGGACTGGTGTCCTGGGCGGGTTCACCACCTTCTCCACCTACACGGTCGACATACAACGGCTCGTTGCCGGTGCCCACGCAGGCACGGCGCTGCTGTACCTCGCACTCACCCCCCTCGGCGCGCTCCTGGCGGTATGGGTGACCGCCACCACGACCCGACGCCTGGTCAACTGGAGGATCGAATGAGACTCACCGGCACTGCGCAGCGACTCACGATCATCGTCGGGGACTCCGGCCACTGGCACCACAAGCCGCTGTTCACCGAGATCGTCCACCGTGCCCACGAGGCCGGCCTGGCGGGTGCGACGGTCCTGCACGGTGTCGAGGGATTCGGCGCCACCAGCAGGATCCACACCGCGCGCATCCTCAGCCTGTCCGAGGACCTGCCGGTGGTCATCCTCATCGTCGACAGCCACGACCGCATCCGTGACTTCCTCCCCCAGCTCGACGAGCTCGTCACCGAGGGCCTGGTGATCCTCGACGACTGCGAGGTGATCCGTTACGTCGGCACCAGCCCGGACGGCGTCGGCGGCGGCCACGCTCCCGTCGACGACCCCGGTCATGACGGCCCGGGACATGACGGCCCGGGACACGACGACCCAGGGCACGATCATCCGGGACACGGAGGATGAGCCTGTTTCTGGTCATCACCGGCGCGGCCATCGGGGCGCCGCTGCGATACCTGAGCGACCGGGCCGTCCAGTCCCGCCACGACACGGTATTCCCGTGGGGCACCTTCACCGTCAACGTGCTCGGATCGCTGATCCTGGGCCTGATCACCGGCGCCGTGACCGCCGGCGGCGCCTCCCCGCGGCTGCAGCTGGCCCTGGGCACCGGGTTCTGCGGTGCGCTGACCACCTACTCCACGTTCTCCTACGAGACCCTGCGGCTGCTGGAGGGCGACGCCCGGTTCTTCGCCGCGGCCAACGTCGTGGCCAGCATCGTCGCCGGACTCGGCGCAGCCTTCCTGGGCGTGGCCATCAGCCAGGCGATCTGGTGATCTGGTGATGAACCGACCCAGCTATCTGCCGCGATGGTGGACCGCCACCCGATCCGGGCATCAAGGTCGGCCCCGGCCCGGGCCGACCGGCGACGGACGTCACGCCGGTCCGTTGTTATCGTCGGGCGGGTCAGCTAGCCACCTTCACCGAAAGCAGCGCTGCCGCCGATGTCGACGTCTCCCGATGAGTCCCTGACCGCCCCCTCGACAGCCGGCTCAAGTCTGCCGACGCGAGCCCGGGTGGTGGTGATCGGCGGCGGGGTGATCGGCTGCTCGGTCGCCTATCACCTCGCACTGATGGGGTGTACCGACGTGGTGCTGCTGGAGCGCGATCACCTGACCTCCGGCACGACCTGGCACGCGGCGGGCCTCATGGTGACCTTCGGGTCGACGTCGGAGACCTCGACGGAGATGCGCAGGTACACCCGCGACCTCTACAGCCGGCTTGAGGCGGAGACCGGTCTGTCGACCGGATTCAACCCTGTGGGATTTATCGAGATCGCCACCGAACCCGACCGGCTCGAGGAGTACCGCCGGGTCTCCGCGTTCAACCGGTACTGCGGCGTGGACGTCCAGGAGATCTCGGCGACCGAGGTGGGCACGCTGTTCCCGCTGGCTCGAACCGACGACATCCTGGCCGGCTTCTACATCAAGGAGGACGGCCGGGCCAACCCCGTCGACGTCACCATGTCGCTGGCCAGGGGGGCCCGGCTCCGAGGCGCCACCATCATTGAGGGGGTGGCCGTGAACGACGTGCTCGAGCACCGTGGCGTGGTCACCGGGGTCCGCACCGACCAGGGCGACATCGAGGCGGAGTTCGTCGTCAACTGCGCGGGGATGTGGGCCCGGCAGCTCGGCGACCGGTCAGGAGTGGCGATCCCGCTGCAGGCGGCCGAGCACTACTACCTGCTGACCGAGCCGATCCCCGGGGTGTCCAGCGCCTGGCCGGTGCTGGAGGACCCCGCCTCGCACGGGTACTTCCGCGAGGAGGGAGGCGGGCTCATGCTCGGTCTGTTCGAGCCGGTCTGCGCCCCGTGGAAGGTCGAGGGCATTCCCCCGGACTTCTCGTTCGGGGAGATTCCGCCGGACTGGGACCGGATGGGCCCGTACCTGCAGACGGCGATGTCGCGCATCCCGGTCTCCAGCGAGGTCGGCATCCGCAAGTTCTTCTGCGGGCCGGAGAGCTTCACCCCGGATCTTCAGCCGGTCGTCGGGGAAGCCCCCGAGCTCAAGAACTACTTCGTGGCAGCCGGTCTCAACTCCGTCGGCATTCTCAGCGGCGGCGGCCTGGGCCGTGCCCTCGCCCACTGGATCCTCAACGGGCGACCGGACATCGACGTCACGGGCTTCAACATCGACCGTCTGCACCGGTACCAGGCCAACCCGGAGTACCGGCGGGCCCGGACCGTCGAGTCGCTGGGCTCGGTGTACCTCTGCCACTACCCGACGAAGTCGATGCAGACCGCGCGCGGGATCAAGCAGTCCGCGCTGCACGGGCGGCTTGCTGCCGAGCGGGCCCACTTCCGGGACGTCAGCGGCTGGGAGGGGGCCGACTGGTTCGCTCCCGAGGGGGTCGAGCCGGTGGTCGAACGACTCTCCTGGGGACGGCAGAGCTGGTTCCCCTACTGGGAGGCAGAGCACCGGACCGCCCGCGAGGGCGTGATCCTCATGGACATGTCGTTCATGTCGAAGTTCGCCGTGCAGGGCCGCGACGCCGGACGTCTGCTGGACCGGCTGTCGGCCAACAACGTCGTGGGCCGGGCGGGAATGATCACGTACACGCAATGGCTGAACGACGGCGGACTCATCGAGGCCGACCTCACGGTCACCAAGCTCGGGGACGAGGACTACTTCGTGGTGGCCTCGGACACCGCCCACCGGCACGTCGAGACCTGGCTGCGGCGCCACGTCCGACCAGATGAGAATGCCTTCGTCACCGACGTGACGTCCGGGCACGCACAGCTGAACCTTCAGGGTCCGCGCTCCCGCGAGCTCCTGGGAGCCATCACCACGGCCGACATGTCGGACGAGGCGTTCCCCTTCCGGACGGCTCGAGAGATCGACCTGGGCTTTGCCCGGGCGCTGTGCATCCGGATCACCTACCTGGGAGAGCTGGGCTACGAGCTGTACGTGCCGACGGAGCAGGCGCTCTACGTGTACGACCGCATCGTCGAGGCAGGGCGTGCGGTCGACCTGCAGCACGCCGGCCTGAAGGCGCTGTCCAGCCTGCGGATGGAGAAGGGCTACCGCGACTATGGCCACGACATCGACAACACCGACTGCGTGCTCGAGGCCGGACTCGGTTTTGCCGTGGACCTCAGCCGCCCCACCGACTTCATCGGGCGCGGGGTTGTGGAGGCCAGGAGGGCGGCCGGGCCGCTGACCCGACGGCTGGTGCAGATCCTGGTGAAGGACCCGGAGCCCATGCTCTTCCACGCCGAGGTGGTCCGCCGGAACGGGGGCCCCGTCGGCTACATCCGGGCCGGCTCGTACGGCTTCACCCTCGGGGGTGCCGTCGGGCTGGCCATGATCGAGGCGGGCGAGCCGCTCGACCAGGCCTATCTCGACGACGCAACCTGGGAGGTCGACATCGCCGGCCGGCGGTATCCGGCGGCTGCCTCGCTGCGGCCGCTGTACGACCCGACGATGAGCCGGGTCAGGAGCTAGCGACGCAGGCTCGGCAGCGCCACGGAACGTCCGCGCATCGGACGATCGGCGAGTGGTTCAGCGGCTGACGGGCCCGAGGCTGCATGATGGCCCCATGCCAGAAGACGTGTCAGCGCCAGAAGGCGAGTCAGCAGTCCTGATCTTCGACCGCGACGGACAGGCCTGGGCTTTCCCGCGCCTGCAGGACGCTGCCGGCTCCATGGACTCCCTGCACGCCCTTGACGGCGAGTACGAAGCCGCGTTCACCCTCGATGGCCACGTGGTCGCCATCACCGGAGTCCGCGACGGCCCCGTCTCCCTGCAGGTCACCGCTGAGAGCGACGACATCGGCTTGCACGACCTGTTGCGGAGAAGCAAGGAGCAGATGGGTCTGGCCGGCGACGTGGACGACCCGGCCTCGGTCGCCAACGAGCTGATCCGGCGGGAGTGGGAACGGCGTGCGCCGCACCTTCCGGGTTGGCTCCGGCGGCGCCTCTACGGCGACCAGCCACCACAGGTGTAGCCCCATCCCCCACTTCCCGTAACGGCGCTGTCACCTGCTCCGCTGACCGTTCGGCAATGCGGACTGCGGACGGCGGACGGCGACGATCGACAAGGCACGTCCGCACCTGGCTCCAGGTGCGAACGACTCAATCGGCCTTGGCAAGCAGCACGGCCTGATCGTCCTTCTCCTTACCCTGAGCACGTCGCACCAGGCGGCACACTTCTCGCAGCCCCGCAGCCTCGATCTGGGAAGCGACGTGATCTGCCGTGTACAGGTGGCGCTCAAGCCGGATCTGGTGACCGAACCGGCGGTAGGCCCCGGACACCTCTCGCGTACCGTCGCCGGACTGGAAACCCACGAGCAGATGGCCACCCGGGCGCAGAACCCGGGCTGCCTCCGCGAAGATGCGCGCCTGGCCGGCGGGCGGCGTGTGAATGATCGAGTACCAGAGCATGACGCCTGCGAACTGGTCGTCGGGGTACGGCAGATCGGTCAGCGAGCCCACGGTGAACGCCAGGTCGCGGTGGTCGCGTCGTGCCACGGCGACCATGCCCGAAGACAGGTCAACTCCCTCGACAAGACACCCGCGCTCGGCGAGGTGCCGGCTCATCCGACCCGCGCCGCACCCTGCGTCCAGGACCCGCGCGTCGTCACCCGACGTCACCGCCCCGGCGAAGGCGTCGATCATGGCAAGGTCAAGGGGAGCCTCTGCACGGGTGTCCGGCAGATAGGTGGCGTAGTCCTCCGCCACAGTGTCGTAGGCGTGCCGCACACTGCGGAAGTCGAGTGAATCCGGAGGCGGGGAGATCACGAGCCGCATGATGGCACGACTGAACCGCCAGAGGCCCGGCGGAACCGTGCAGCCCTCCCGGGCGAGGAGCACTGGCGGGTTCCCGTATGGGAGCTCACCGAGGAGGACCCGGTTACGGAGCCGCACGATCCTGACCACCTGACACCGCACTCGCGGGAACCGGCCTGTGCCCGGACCGACACGGGCACAACCTCAGAAAAGCCGCGTACCCGGGCCCTTAGGCCCTAGTCGCGCCGCGGTCGAAGAGGGACCCTCGGGGCATGACTACCGCAAATGGCACAGGGGACGACAGGGCAAGAACCGTGGGGACTGAGTTCGGCATGCCACCCAGCTATGTAGCAGGCGTTCAGGAGAACCTGACCGACGACGTCTTCACCAATGCCGAGAAGGCGCCCGAGCAGGTCGGATTCTCGCGGCGGGTCGACGGTCAGTGGGCCCCGGTCACCTACCGGATGCTTGCCGAGCAGGTCACCGGGCTCGCCGCCGGGTTGATCGACTCCGGCGTCCAGGCCGGCGACCGGGTCGCGCTCCTGTCCGGCACCCGCTACGAGTGGATGCTGTGCGACTTCGCGATCTGGGCCGCCGGCTGCGTGACGGTCCCCATCTACGAGACCTCCTCGGCTGAGCAGGTCGAGTGGATCCTCACCGACTCAGGTGCCGTCGGCGCGTTCGTCGAGACCCAGGACCACGCGAAGACGGTGGCCGAGGCGCAAGCTGGCCTGCCCGGGCTGAGCAACGTGTGGGTCATCGACTCCGGCGCCATCGATCAGCTGGCCGCCGCGGGACGCGATATCCCCGTGGAGACGGTCATGGAACGCCGGCGCGGCGTGACCAGCGACTCCGTGGCCACGATCATCTACACCTCCGGCACCACCGGACGGCCGAAGGGCTGCGCGATCACGCACGCCAACCTCCTGTCCGAGATGCACAACGTCTGCGCGGCCGACGGCGTCACCGAAGTGGTCTTCAACAAGGACACCAGGACGCTGCACTTCCTCCCGCTCGCGCACATCCTGGCCCGGTCGATCCAGCTCGCCGCAGTGCACAACAGGGTCCACATGGCGCACACCAGCGACGTCAAGAACATCGTCGCGCAGATGGCCGAGTTCAGGCCGACGTCCGTGCTCTCGGTGCCCCGGGTGTTCGAGAAGATCTACAACACCGCCAAGCACACGGCAGCGGCCGACGGCAAGGGGCGCATCTTCGACCTGGCCGATGCCACGGCGGTGGCCTACAGCAGGTCGCTCGAGACCGGCGGCCCCGGACTTCTGCTCCGGCTGCGGCACGGGCTCTTCGACCGGCTGGTCTACGGCAAGCTCCGCACCGTGCTCGGCGGGGACGTGAGCTGGTCGGTCAGCGGCGGCGCGGCGCTCGGCGCCCGGCTCGGGCACTTCTACCGCGGCATCGGCATCACCGTGCTCGAGGGCTACGGGCTCACCGAGACCTGCGCGGGGGTGACCCTAAACCTGCCCGACCACCAGCGCGTCGGCTCGGTAGGACGCCCCATCCCCGGCTGCACCATCCGCATCGGCGACGACGGCGAGATCCTCATCAAGGGCGGCAACGTCTTCGCAGGCTACTGGCACAACGACGAAGCCACCCGTGAGGTCTTCGACCAGGACGGCTGGTTCCACAGCGGCGACCTCGGCGAGCTCGACGGCGACGGCTACCTCACCATCACCGGCCGCAAGAAAGACATCATCGTCACCTCCTCGGGCAAGAACGTGGCCCCGATGGTCCTGGAGGACAGGCTGCGAGCCCACTGGCTGGTCAGCCAGTGCGTCGTCATCGGCGACGCCCGCCCGTTCATCGGCGCCCTGGTCACCATCGACCCCGACGCCTTCACCCTCTGGAAGGACGAGGCCGGCAAACCCGCCACCGCCAGCGTGGCCGACCTGCGCGAGGACCCAGACCTGCTGGCCGCCCTCCAGATCGCAGTGGACGACACGAACAAGGCGGTCTCGGCCGCGGAGTCCATCAAGAAGATCCGGGTCCTGACGACCGACTTCACCGAAGGCACAGGCGAGCTCACGCCGACCCTGAAGGTCAAGCGCCACATCGTCCTCAAGGGACACGATGACGACGTGGAGGCGCTCTACCGCCGGTAGCCTCTCGCGCAGTCGGCCTTCTCTACTCTGCCCGCGTCGGCCAGGTCGAAGCGAGGCGCCGGATCCTCGCGGCGGCTTCGGTCACGTCCATCCCACCTGCGACCGCCTCGCCGAGCAGGAAGGTCGTGACCGGGGCTGCCTGCCGCCCGAGATGGTGTGCGGTCACCCGGGCCACATCCAGGACCACGTCGACCGTGACGTCCCCCTGCAGGTTCAGCTCCGCGCATACGGCGTTGATCCAGGTGCTCATGGACTCCGCGCCCCGCTCTGCCGCAGCCCTGGGAGGGGGACCGGCCGACCGTGCCTCGCGCAGGTCGGCCGGAGTGTCGATGTCCTCGACCCAGCGGGTCTCTGCCTGCTCAAGCGGGCGTTCCCGGACGTCGATGCGGGACATCAGCTCCCGCATCGACCGTCCCGCAGGGTCGCCCAGCTCACGCAGGGCAGTGCGCATCGCCTCGGTGCGCACCACCGCGCACAGGGGCTGCCGGAATCCCGACCCGTCCACCGGCACCAGCGCCGCCGCATCGCAGGTGGCGAACTCGGCGACCAGACGCCCCACGAGCCGGCCGGCCCACGGCATGTCGACTCCCAGCAACACCGTGACCGGGGTACTCACCGCTTCCAGCCCTGAGGCGATACCGGCCACCGGTCCCCCATGGACGGGCCACTCCTGCCGGAAGGTGACCGGACGCGCTGTGGGGCGTTCGGGACCAGCGACCACCACGGGTACCGAAGAGGGAAGCGAGACCAGGAGATGATCCAGCGCGGACGTACCGCCGATGGTGATCGCCGCCTTGTCGTCGTTGCCGAGGCGAGAACCACGTCCCCCCGCGAGCACGAGCACGGTCCACCCACTCGGCAGTGATGCGGAAGACATGATGAGTAGCGTCGCACGTCAGACGGCTGACGTCGCATTGCCGCTGTCCCGTTCAGATCCGTCCGGCAACACCACGGGTGCCACGGATGCGCGGAGGGCCGCGGGAGGCCATGCTGGGGTACTCCCCCCTCTCGGAACGGGACGTCGTACCCAAGGAGCCCAGCATGAGCACCCACCAGATCACCGAAGGCAGCGTCGTCGTCGGCGTGGACGGCTCTCGCTCCAGCGAGTCCGCCGTGCGCTGGGCCGCGAACGAAGCCCGCCGGACGCGACGACCGCTGCACCTGATCCATGCTCTGGAGAACGAGGTGGTCCTCAGCGACAAGCAGCCGCTGGGCACCAAGGAGGCCCCGGCGATCAGCGACCCGATCGTCACCGCCGCCATGGACGTCGCACGGATGACGGCACCAGACGTGCAGATGACTCCCCACAGCCTCACCGGTTTCGCCCCGACCACGCTCATCGCGGCCTCCCAGGTGGCCGGGACTGTCGTCGTGGGTTCCCATGGTCACCACGCCATACCCAACGCTCTTCTGGGCTCCGTCTCCCAGCAGGTGGCCATCCACTCCAGCTGCCCGGTGGTGGTCGTCCGGGAGAGCGGCCCCCGGGGCGACGTCGGACCCAGGCACGTCGTGGTGGGAGTGGACGGCTCCGAAGCCTCCAGGCCCGCGCTGGAGTATGCGTTCGCCTACGCTGCCTCGACGGGTAGCAGCCTCACCGCCGTCCACACCTGGTGGTGGGAGCCCCTGGAGGGCGTCAGCCTGGGCGAGCCCTGGATCGGCGACTGGACCCAGATCGCCAGCCAGGAGGCGACGGTGGTCTCGGAGATGCTGGCAGGCTGGACGGAGAAGTACCCCGAGGTCCCGGTCGTCCGCCATGTGGTCCGCGGTGACCCGGTCGTCGAGCTTCTCGACCAGTCCGATGGCGCGAGCCTGCTCGTCGTGGGATCGCGGGGACGTGGCGGGTTCCTCGGCCTGGTGCTGGGTTCGGTCAGCCGGCGCGTCCTGAAGCGCGCGACCTGCCCGGTCGTTGTGGTGCGGTCAGTCGGACTGGACGAGCCAGCCACCTGAGCCTGCGAGAATGCTGTCATGACCTACGTTGCTGCCCAGGACCGCTACGAATCCATGACCTACCGCAGGGTGGGACAGAGCGGCATCAAGCTTCCCCTCATCTCCCTGGGGCTGTGGCACAACTTCGGGGACGAGAACCCGCTGGACACCCAGCGGGCGATCCTGCGCCGGGCCTTCGACCTGGGTGTCTGTCACATCGACCTTGCCAACAACTACGGACCGCCCTACGGTTCGGCCGAGGCCAACTTCGGCAAGATCCTGCGACAGGATTTCCTGCCCTACCGCGACGAGCTCTTTCTCTCCACCAAGGCCGGCTGGGACATGTGGCCGGGCCCGTATGGCGACTTGGGTTCCCGCAAGTACCTGCTGGCGAGCCTGGACCAGTCCCTGGCCCGGATGGGGGTCGACTACGTCGACGTCTTCTACTCCCATCGTCCCGACCCGCAGACCCCCCTCGAAGAGACCATGGGAGCCCTGGACACCGCTGTTCGATCGGGCAAAGCCCTGTACGCAGGGATCTCGTCGTACTCCCCGGAGCGGACGGCCGAGGCCGCCCGGATCCTGGCCGAGCTCGGCACGCCCCTGTTCATCCACCAGCCGTCCTACTCGATGCTCAACCGCTGGGTCGAGGGCGGGCTGCTCGACACCCTGGCGAAGGTCGGCGCCGGTTGCATCGCGTTCTCGCCGCTGGCCCAGGGGATGCTGACCGACAAGTACCTCAACGGTATTCCGTCCGGCTCGCGGATGGCCGAGGAGTCCTCGCTGTCGAAGGACCTGCTGACCGAGCAGAACCTCACCCACATCCGCGCCCTGAACGTGATCGCCCAGCGCCGGGGCCAGTCGCTGGCCCAGCAGGCCCTGGCCTGGCTGGCCCGTGACGAGCGGGTCACCTCGGTCCTGATCGGTGCCTCATCGGTCAGGCAGCTGGAACAGAACATCGCCGCCCTGGACAACCTCGACTTCACCGTCAAGGAGCTCGCAGAGATCGACAAGCATGCCGTCGAGGGCGGGATCGACCTGTGGCGCAGTCAGTCCCTGAGCTGATGCCGTGAGGTCCTGACGGAGCCCGCTGTGCCATGAGCACGGAGCCGCTGCGCCATGGACTCGGAGCTCATTCCTTCATGAACTCGCTGAGCAGCTCAGCGAAGCGCTCAGGCTCGTACAGATGCGGGAAGTGCCCGGCGCCCTCGAACAGCTCCACCCGGGCGCCGGGGAACACCTGCTGAGCGGCGGTCGCGTGCCAGGCAGGGATCATCCGGTCCCTGGTTCCCCAGACAACCAGGGCGGGGATCTTGACGTCCGTCGTCAGATGATCCCGCGCATGCACGGTCTGCCCGCCCGGATCGATGACGGAGCGGGTCGTGGCAAGGAAGGCACGCCGGGTGTCGCCATCGGCGAGAGAGGTGAACCCACGCCAGATCTCCCGCACGTCCGGGCTCGGCCGCCAGCCCAGGCGCCCCAGGTTCTTCCCCGTGGCCTCACCCCGTGCGCGCACCCAGCTCGAGGCGATGACCGGCAGCACCCAGCCGGCCCCCGGCAGCGTGGCCGCCCGGAGCAACGGATTCACATCGCGCCCCAGGCCGCCGCTGGCAACCAGGACGAGACGCTCGACCCGCTCCGGGAAGAGATAGGAGAACTGCATCGCGATGCCGCCACCGAAGGAGTGCCCCACCATGGTCACCCGTTCGATGCCCAGCTTGTCCAGCAGATCCCGCATGATGGCCGCGTGAGCGCCCAGGGAGTAGTCCCCCATCGGCTTCGCTGATGCCCCATGTCCGAACAGGTCAGGAGCGAGCACCCGGTGATCCGAGTTCATCGCGTCGACCAGGTGCGACCAGTTGCGCTGTGAGCCGGTCAGCCCGTGGATGAACAGGATCGCCGGACCGCGGCCACTGTCCAGGTACGAGAACTCGTGCCCGTTCAGCATCGCCGTCCGTGCGCGCACTCTGACCACCGTGTCTCCTTCGACTGTACTGATCGGTAACCTACGCCAGCGTAGCCCAAGCAGTCGCCTCCTGGGCCGAATATGGCCCGGGCATACCGCCGTTCGGAAGCCCTGACACTCTGGTTCCATGAGAAGATTCGCTTTTCCTCAGGTCGGTGCCGAACCTGAGGGGACCCCGCCGCAGCTGACCAAGTTCGCCTGGCTGTCGATCGCGGCCGCCCTGTTGACGATCGGGCTGAAGTCCGGGGCCTATCTGCTGACCGGGTCGGTCGGCCTCCTGTCGGACGCCGCCGAGTCCCTGGTGAACCTGGTGGCGGCGGTGGTCGCGCTGATCGCGCTGCATGTTGCCGCGCGGCCCGCTGACGACAATCACAACTTCGGCCACGGCAAGGCGGAGTACTTCTCGGCCGGGATCGAGGGGATGATGATCTTCGTCGCGGCGGCGTTCATCCTCTTCACCTCCGTCCAGCGCTTCATGCACCCGGCAGCGCTGGAGAGCGTCGGGCTCGGGTTGGTGATCTCCACCGCGGCAACCGCCGTGAACGGGGTAGTGGGCATGCTCCTGCTGCGAGCAGGCGCAGCGCACCGCTCCGTCACCCTGACCGCGGATGGCAAGCATCTGCTGACCGATGTCTGGACGTCGGTCGGTGTCATCGTCGGGGTGCTCCTGGTGGCGCTGACCGGATGGCAGAGACTGGATCCCATCGTGGCGGCGATCGTCGGCGTGAACATCCTGGTGACCGGCTTCCGGCTGGTATCCCAGTCGGTGACCTCCCTGCTCGACGCCGCGATGCCGGCCGAAGACCTCGCACGGGTGACCGCCGTGCTCGACCGCATGAGATCGGCGGACCTCGACTTCGAGAACCTGCGGACCCGCGAGTCGGGCCGGCACCGTTTCGTGTCGCTCACGGTCCTGGTGCCTGCCGGCTGGACGGTCGAGCGAGGTCACGCCCTGGCCGACGACGTCGAGGTGGCGATCTCCCTGGACCTGCCCGATACCGACGTCCAGACGCACCTCGAGCCTCAACGACACCCCTGACGCGGACAGTCAGACCAGCGGCGCGCGGAGAGTCAGCTCGGGGGCGAGCGGACAATCAGCCCAGCGGCGAGCGGAGGGTCAGCTCGGGGGCGCGCGGAAAGTCAGCCCAGCGGCGAGCGGAGAGCCAGCTCAGCGGCGCGGTCCGGATCCCCGCTGTCTGGATGCGGGCTCCGCGACGAGGGCGGCAACCAGCTGACTCAGCAGGGCGCGCACGGTGGCCTCGGCGAGCTGATGCAACAGCAGCCGATCCAGCTGCCTGCCGAATGACCCGAGCGGCGGGTCGTAGCTTCCGGAGAGCCGCAGCTGGGACTCGTGCGCTCCCAGCGGTGCTACCTCCAGGTCGGCCTCCATCACCGGGAACAGCTCGGTGGGCCCGGTCGCCGACCATTGCAGGGGCATGACGAAACCCTCGCCGCGGTCTCTGACCTTGCCAACCTGCACACTGACAGACTTCGACAGCCCCGGGACCGGCCCGAAGGGGCCCACCCGGCTCAGCAGCTCCTCACCCTCGTCATAGGCGGCTTCGGCCACCTGCTGCCACAGGCCGCTCACGGACCCCGACAGCCGGTGCCTGACCTGAGCGATCGGCAGGGGGACCCGGATGAAGTCGTAGACGAGCATCCCCCAAGCCAAAGAATGACAGACCGCCCACACCAGAGGCGAAGGTCCCGAAACCTCGCGGCTGCGGGCAACCACCGCCCTCACGGTCCTCTATCGCCGGAGGGCTGGGGCCCAGTACGATTCGCGCGGATACCACGGGTCAAGTACGGATTGTTCTTCTGTCTGGCGTCTCCACACCACGCTTGTAGACGACTCCGAAGGCGAGCACCGATGTCCTACAGATCAGCTGGTGACGGTTCAACAGGCCATGGCATGGCTACCCACTGCACCGTCTGCGGGGAGCGGTTCCTGCCTCAGGCCTCCTTCTGCGGTTCCTGCGGAGCCCCTCGCCGGGGCCCCGGCACTGCGCCGCAGGAGGCGCAACACGCTGACGGGGATCGCCCCGCAGGCAGGCGCGGGGTCGCGATCGCCTCAGTGATTGCCGTCGCCCTGATCGGCGGCGCCGCCGGTGGAGTCCTCTGGACCCGCCAGAACACGACGGCCCCGACGCCGCGGGCGATCAGCCCCGCAGTCGCCGGCACCACGAAGGCGGTCACCACCACGACGGCATCCGGCCCCTCGCCCAGCTCGACTGCGGGGACCTTCGCCGACCTGTACCGGGACGTCAGCACAGGCATCGTCCGTATCCAGGCGAGCACCTGTGACGGCGGCGGGATCGGCACAGGCTTCCGCATCGCACCGGACCTGGTGGCGACCGTCGCCCACGTGGTCAACCAGTCGGCGGCGCTGAACCTCGCTGCCGGCGAGAAGGGAAGCGGAGGTACGACCTCCGGCGTGGTCGTGGGCATCGATCCCTCGGCGGACGTCGCTCTGGTGAGGTTGGACCGCCCGATTCGGGGACACGTGTTCACCATGGCGGCGCTGGCCCCGCGCGTAGGACAGGAAGTCGCCGCCATCGGTTTCCCGGTGGGCGACCCGATGACTTTCACCCGCGGGACGGTGTCCGGCCTGGACAGGACCATCCCCATCGAGGACGTCCTGCGCAGCGGGCTGATCGAGACCGACGCCGCCATCAACCCGGGCAACTCCGGTGGGCCGCTCCTGAGTGCCGATGGCCGGGTCTTCGGGCCTGTCGATGCCAAGAACGTGGATGCCGAGGGTATCGCCTACGCCGTCGCCCCCACCATTGCCGACCCTCTCCTGAAGAGCTGGGTCGAGAACACCACCTCGGCTGTCTCCGCGCCCTGCGCGTACCCGGCGGGTCCGGAGCTGGGACGGGACCTGACTCCCATCCTGCCGGGATCCCCCGACGCCACCACGCAGGCTGTCGGACAGGTCTTCAAGACGTATTTCGACGGAATCAACTCCCGCCGACTACGAACAGGCCTGGCTGATGCTGAGCCCGAGGCTGCGGGGCCCCTCATGGTCATCCTTCGCCAAGGGGACCTCCACCTCCTTCGACGACCAGGTCAACGTGCTGTCAGTGACCCCTGGACCCGGCCAGTCGGTCATGGCGCATGTAACCTTCACCAGTGTGCAGGCGTCCGAGAAGGGTCCAGACGGGGATACCTGCGACAACTGGGATCTGGACTACACCCTCATCCCCTCTGGTGACAGCTGGCTCATCAACAAGGTGGTCGGCCACAACGGTGGTCGGACGCATTCCAGCTGCTGACCCCGCATGAGCCAACAGTCACCGTCCGTATTCACGTCTCGCCGGCGTTGGCTCGTCGTGCTGTGCCTGGCAGGCCTGGTCGTTGCCGTCGCCGCCGGGGCAGGGGCAGCCAGGTTGTTCGGGCCAGGCCAGCATCAGGGCCCGGCGGCTTCCGCGCAGCCCACGAGAAGCAGTCCGGCCGGGAGCACCGCACCCACCCCGAGTCCCCCCACGGCGTCCGTCTCGGCGCCAGGCCCGACGGCACTGCCCCTGGTGCCGTCTCCGCGAGTGCTGACGCCGGCCCAGCGGCTGGATCCCGGGACCTGGTCGAGCCGGCAGCTGGCTGCCGTCCTGGTGATGACCGGCGCGAAGATGGGCGATACGGCCACGATCCAGCACGCCGCGAAGAGCGGCGTCGGCGGCGTGGTCCTCTTCGGTCCGTCCTCGCCGAGTCTGGCCCAGACACTGAAGAGGGCCAGGGCGGTTGCGCCCAGAGGCAACCCCATCCTCATCGCCTCCGACGAGGAGGGCGGCGCCGTTCAACGCCTGAGTCCCCTGATCTACCCCCTCCCCTCGGCTGAGGTCATGGGCCGCTGGCGCCCGGCCAGAATCACCGAGACAGCCCGCAGGTACGCGATCAGGATGAGGGCGCTGGGAGTGAACGTGGCGCTCGGCCCGGACGCGGACATCGCCGTGCCCGGCTACTACATCGCCACGACCCACCGCAGCTTCTCGGCTGATCCGCGGCAGGTCGCGGTCGCCGTCAACGCCTGGAACGACGGGCTGAGGGCCGCCGGCGTCCAGGGCGTCGTCAAGCACTGGCCGGGCCACGGCCAGGCCACCGATACCCATGTGGGCGGCTCGCTGGTCCCGGCCTGGTCCGCGCTGCGACGTCGCGACCTCATCCCGTTCACCGCTGCCTTCGCCCATCGCACCGATGCGGTGATGGTCGGGCACCTGCGCGTGCCGGGCCTGACCGAGGGCACCTGGCCGGCGAGCGAGTCGCGCGCGGCCATGCGGGCCCTGCGCGCACAGGCCGGCCCCGGCGTCCTCATCATGACCGACGACCTCTCCATGGCGGCAGCGACAACCACGCAGGGCATCTCGCCGGCGAAGGCGGCCGTCCGGTCCCTGGTAGCCGGCGCCGACCTCGCCATGGTCTGCTGGTCCCCCCTTGACGGGATCACCTCCGCCGTGACCCAGGCCATCGATGACGGCCGGCTCCCCCGCAGCCAGGCGGTCGCCTCGGCCCGGCGAGTCCTGCGGACCAAGATGCAGGTGGCCGGGACGCGCTGACCCGCACGGCTGCCCGACGAACGTCAGCGCCTACGCCACCTGGAGATCGCATCGAACCGCTCGCCGATACCGACGTCCCGCGATGGTGGCAGCGACTCGGTCTGCCGGGTGTGGTCGACCTCCACACCCACTTCCTTCCCGACCGGATGATGCGGCGGGTCTGGGCGCACTTCGACGAGGCCGGGCCACTGATCGGGCGTCCCTGGCCGATCGAGTACCGCTGGGACCAGGACAGGCGGCTGGCGCACCTGCGCCAGATGGGGGTACGCCGGTTCACGGCGCTGACCTACGCCCACCGGCCGGGGATGGCCGGCGACCTCACCGACTTCGCGCTGGCACTGTCGGGCACCGAACCGGACTGTGTTCCCAGCGCGACGTTCTTCCCCGAGTACGGTGTCCTGGACCAGGTGCGCTCGGCACTGGAGCGGGGCGCGCGGGTGTTCAAGGTCCACGCCCAGGTCGGCGGGTTCGACCTGCGCGAGCCCGTTCTGGACGAGGTGTGGGGACTCCTGGCAGACGCCGCTGTTCCGGTGGTCGTGCATGTGGGCAGCGGCCCGGTTCCACGGCCGGGCTTCACCGGCCCGGACAAGCTCGAGGGGGTTCTGCGTCGACATCCGCTGCTGACCGCGGTGGTCGCCCATCTGGGCGCGCCGGAGTACTCCGAGTTCCTGACCCTGGCCGAGCGGTACCCGCGAGTGCACCTGGACACGACGATGGTCTTCACCGACTTCTTCGAGCAGGCGGCGCCC
>DASVKO010000097.1:0-31531 GCA_036385355.1 Dermatophilaceae bacterium | reverse complement strand
CGATGCCCCGCTCGCGCCCGGTGAAGAGCGCGTTGACGGTGGACAGGGTCGCGGGCAGGATCATCGCGCCGCCGACCCCCTGAAGCAGGCGAGCGGCGATCAGTGTCGTGCCGGAGTATGAGCTGGCAGCCAGGACGCTGGCCACGCCGAAGATGAGGATGCCGATGATCAGCATCCGGCGGCGCCCGAAGATGTCGCCGATCCTGCCCAGGGTGATCAGCAGCGAGGCAAAGACCAGCGCGTACACCGAGTTGATCCACTCGGCGTCCGAGGCCGTCAGGTTGATGTCGCGGATCAACACGGGGAGCACGACATTGACGATCGTCGCGTCCATGATGATGATGCTCACGGCGAGCGCGATGATCGGCATCGCCTTCCAACGCCGGGGGTTCAGCGTCTCCGCAACGGCTGGGGGTGTGGGCGCGTCGGTCACGATCGGTTCCTGGTCTCTCTCGACATGATACTGACAGTAATGTCAGTATCATGGATAGCTCCCGTTATTGCAAGCCTTACCCTGTTCCCAGAACAACTGCCATCCTCCGCAGCCAGAAAGGACGCGCGTGCCGAAGATCTCTGCCCCCACCGTTGCCGAGCACCGCGCTCGCCAGCGGGACGCGCTCCTGCATGCCGCGACCGACCTGCTCGTCACCGCGGGAGTGAACGCCGTGACCCCCGCCGCCGTGAGCGCCGCGGCAGGGCTCGCCCGACCGAGCTTCTACCAGTACTTCTCCTCGGGCGCCGACATTCTCGCGGCCGTCATCGAGGACGCCTTCCCCCGGGCCAACGAAGAGCTGCGGATCGCTCTCGAGTCGGCCGGCGGGCCGGCCGAGCAGCTCGACACCTATGTTCGGGTCTCACTGCGCCTCGCCCACGAGGGCGCACACCGGCCGGCGGCAGCTCTCGCGGCGGCCCAGCTGCCCGACGTCTGTATGGCGCGGCTGCGAGAGCTGCATCACGAGCAGGCCGAGCCCTTCATGCGCGCCCTCACCGAGCTCGGAGCACCCGACCTGGAGCTCACCGCACAGCTGCTAGGCGGAGTGCTCGAAGCTGCGATGGGCGCTATCGAGTCAGGTTCATCCCTGACAGCGGTGACCGAGCGGACCCTGACACTGGTCCATGCCGCAGTGTCGATGGCACCCTCCGACCTGCGTTGACACAAATGACGTCGAGGACAGTCGTGCGCCGACACAGGTGGTGGGCTGACACAGGTGGTGGGCTGCGAAGGCCCGCCGTTGTCCTGCCTGGGCGTCAGACGCGGTTGCGCGGTGTCCGTGCCTGGACCTGCAGCCCCATCAGGGCTGCCTGGCGTCCTGGGCTGGTGAGCGTCCACACCCGGTTCTGCCCGTCGTCACCCGGCTCGACCCAGCCGAAGACGTCCACGAGGAAGCTAAAATCACGGGTGGCCTCCAAGCCGGACCATCGCTGGAGCGAGTCACCCGAGGCTGTGCGCCACCGGCCCTGCAAGCCCGCGCCGACCTTGTCCTCCACCGTCGAACGAGGCACCGGCCCGTTGGCCTTGAGCAGTGTCGCCGCCGCCAGGGCCGCGCCCTCACCCTCGTACGTTCCGGCCGAGAAGATGTCGGCAACGGCGAGGCGCCAGAGCAGGTCCGGGTCACCGAGGGCCCGCCGGCCCTTGGCGGACAGCGCGACCTTGCGGCCCTTCCTGGTGATCAGCCTGGCCCGTCTGGCCAGCTCGTGCAGGATGGCGAGCTCGGGCAGGTCGGTCTCGGTGCGGAGCTTGAAGCCGAAGAAGTCGAACCAGCCGAACCTCTCGTTCGCCTCGAGCACCAGGGCCTTGGGCAACCACCCGGCCTGGGTCTGGGTGACGCCGTCACCGATGTGCTCGAGGAGCCAGCGCAACGGTGTCAGGCACTCACTGGCCTCCGCCGGGACGGCCACCTCCCCATCGAGCAGCGGGAGCATCTCTGTCAGCAGACGCTGACGCACTGCCGGGGGCCCGGCGACCCAGGTGCGGCCGCGCTCGCGGCATACCGCCTGGTGCAAGGTCCCGCCGCGCAGGTCCATTCGCGGCATCATCAACGAGGCCTCGGTAATCCGGGCCGCCTGCTGCTTCCAGCCTCGCCCGCCAGGAACCAGCTCGCCGGCATCGACAGCCTGCTCCAGCGCCTGGCTGACCTGCAGCCTGGCCGAGTGCTCGGCCTCACCAAACACCGCACCCCAATGCAGCAGCGGCGTGTCCGGCGGGTCCACGCCCGAAGTGCCGATCGCCGCGATCATCGCCTTGCGCGCTGGCTCACGGTCATCGTCCTGCCACGCATCCAGCAGCCGGTGGGTCGCAGGTGCACGGCACAGCGCGGCATAACGGTCGTACCCCGCGGCCGTCCACAGATCGGCAAGGGACCACGCGATCTCGTGCAGCTCGCTGGTCTCAACCAGCCACTTCGTCGGGAGCAGGTACCAGAGGAACTCCTGAAGCTCGAGCTGACCGAGGTCAGCCAGCTCAGCGTCCTCGGGCAGCAGCCAGCCCAGGGCTGCCCGCGCCAGATCCGCCGACGCCGGGTCCATGCCCGCCAGAAGGGTCTCAAGCGTCTGCTGGTTCGGGCCGCTCTGATCGCCCATCGGGAGCGCCCCCGGGAATCGTGCGGCTGACGTGCCGCGGCTCATCGGACTCATGCCCGCACTCCAGCACATCATGACCTCGCTAGCTAGTCGGCTGGCACCGCATCCGGTGGTTCGGCGGCTTCCTCCACGTAATGACACAGGGCGTTGACGGCGCGCAGCTGCTCAGGGGTATGCACCTCGGCGTCGAGCAGCTGCGGGCTGGCGACGATGACGGTCAACGCCCTGGCCCGCGACACCGCGACGTTGAGCCGGTGCAGGTCGTAGAGGAAGTCGACACCACGGGGCGCGTCCTGCGCGCTGGAGCTGGCGGTCGAGTAGATGACCACCGGCGCCTGTTGCCCCTGGAACTTGTCCACCGTGCCAACCCTCGCGCCGGCGGGCAGCCTGTCGACCAGCCGTGCGACGTGCCGGTTGTATGGCGCCACGATCAGCACGTCGCCCAGGGTCAGCCGGCGCTCAGCTCCCCTGCGGTCCACCCAGGTCCCGCCACAGACGTCGTCAACGAGCGCGGCAACCACCGCGGCCTCCTCGTCGCTGGCCGACGTGTTGCCCTCATGGGTGACCGGGAGCCACCGCAGGCCCGAGCCGGACAGCACTCCCCCGGCCTCGACTCGCTGCAGTCCCAGGCCCTCGACCGAACCCAGCCGACCGTCGTAGGAGGTCTGCGAGACGAAGGACGTGATCGCAGGGTGCATCCGATAGGTCTTGTCGAGGAAGATCCCGCGATCGGCGGGGATCGTGTCGTGGCCGTCAAGCAGGTGGTCCAGGGCGGAGATCCCCGCACCATCGGGGTGGACCGCCTGGGTCGGCTGGGTCAGCTGCTGCGGGTCACCCAGCAGCACCATCGACCGGGCCGCTGAGGAGACGGCGACAGCGTTGGCCAGCGAGAACTGGCCGGCTTCGTCGACGACCAGCACGTCAACCAGGTCCTGCATGTCCTCGCGCGCCCAGAGCCACGCCGTGCCGCCGACAAGGTTGGCGGTGCCGCCGGACAGGGCCCCCGCGACCACGTCGTTGGCACCGACGATGGTGACCTGGCCGGAACGGCCGTCGTCGTCCTGCTCTTCCCATTTCTGTAGCGCCGGGCGGTCCACGGCGGTCAGCAGGTTGTTGATGACCTTGTGCGAGAGGGCTGTAACGCCGACCCTGAGCCCGTCGTCGAGCAGGGCCCGGATCAGGGCGGCGCCGGTGTACGTCTTGCCCGACCCGGGAGGGCCCTGCACAGCGAGGACCTCCCCCGACAGGCTCCGCCCCACCCTGATCACCAACGCCGAGGGCGACTCCCCCGCATTCACCTGCGGCTCGGACAGCCCCAGGGGTAGCTGCCCCTCCGGGGAAGACGCCACCGGGGACTGCACCGCAGGGGACCGGACCAGCTGCAGCGGCACCCGGCGCTCCAGAAGTGCTCTGCCCAAAGGCGACTCACCCGCCAGGACCTGCGCGCCAACACGGGCGATGGAGCTCTGCAGCACCGTGACGTTGATCGGACCGCTGGGCCCGAACCCCCGTGGGTGAGCCGGCTCGACGCGTTTGCCCCTCTTCAGCACGATGTGCCCGGCCACCGGATCCAGCTCGACCACCTCGCCCAGGGCGGAGTGCGGATCATTGACGTCGATGGCGCTCTTGCCGACCGAGAGCTTGCAGTCCTGGGGCTCGAAGTCATACCGCCACAGGAAGGACGCCTTGACCTCACCCACCCGCACAGGGGCCGACAACCCGCCGATCGTCGAGCCGTCCTCGACCAGCATCTCGTCGTCGAGATCGCCGACCCGGAAGAACTCCCACCACCTGGGGCGGTTCTCCCGCCGGTGCCAGCCGACCAGCCCTGCGAGCAGGGCCTGCTCGGAGTCGCGCAGCCGGTCGGCCAGAGCCGCCTCGGCCTGTTCGGCCGCAGAGGCATCGTCAGTGGCGGCACCGTCCTTCACCCCGGGCCTGGGCTGCACCCCGTGAACGGTCTCGAGCTCAGCCCGGCGATCCTCCAGCCATTCGTGCAGGTCGTGCGTCGAACGGACGTCCTCGCGGTTGTACCTCTCGATCGAGTCCAGGATCGTCTGGTCCCCGTCAACCAGGAACCGCTCGTACTCCACGACGCTGGTCATCGCGTCGGCAACCTCAGCCTCTGAAGCCGCGGTGCGCGTCTGACCCCAGTAGAAGTCCTCGAGCTTCTTGATGGAGTAGGAGGGCTTGCTGATCCGGATCCCGCCCCGCACCACGGCATACAGGTCGACGAACCGCTCCCCGCGCAGGAGGGCGTCGAGCTCGGTCTCGCGGGTCCCGTGGCGGCCGGTCAGCCGCTTGAGGGCGCTCTGCTCGTACGCCGCGTAGTGGTAGACGTGCATCTCGGGGTCGGCCCTGAGCCTGCCGGTCAGATCGTCGAGGAGCTGCTCGGTGAGCGTCTGCTCCCGCTCGAAGCTGTGCGCCCACCATGAGGTGAAGGTGCCGTGGCGATCCCACAGACCGGCGAGGTACTCGCGGCCGGCACCGTCGTGGGCGAAGGGGTCACCCTCGAAGTCCAGATAGACGTCACCCGGGCTGGGCGTGGGCAGCGCCAGCAGTCCGGACGGCCCTCTGCCCGGCTCGGGGGCCAACAGCTCATAGGCCGGCGCGCCGGTGGTGCGCTCGACGATCTGGAGGCGGGCCTGCTGGGCGAGACGCTCACGGGAGGACCTGCCGATGTCGCGCGGAAGGTCGCCCGGACTCGCGCTGCCGAGGTCAGCCACCGTCGAGATCCCCGCCTCGAGGAGGGCCTGCCGGTGGCCCTTGCGCATCCCGGCGACCAGCGACAGGTCATCTGCTGACTCCCACCGATCACCGCAGGTGGTCTTCCAGCGACACTGTGAGCAGTGCCCCACCGGGACCGCCTCGGTGGCCGGACGCCCTTCAACAGCAGTGCGCAGGCGGCCCCGGGCGCGACGGGCGTACGACGCGACATCGGCCAGGCGCCAGGGACGTTCGACCCCGTCGCCGGTGACGACGGTGAGGAACTGCGGGGGCACTCCCTGCAGCTCGGCCAGCCGCTCGGCATACGTGGCCATCTGGAGCAGGGCGGGGACCTTGAGCCGGCGTGCCAGCTTGGTGTCGGCGATGTCGTACGACCAGTCGCCCAGGCCGCCGGGACGATCGGTGCGCAGCAGGAAGTCTGCCTGACCGCCCCACTGACCGTCGTAGAACGTTGCCTGATAGATCACGTCCGCGCCTGTTCGCATCGCGGCAAGGGTCTGCTGCTCGGCCTCGACCCGGCCTGCCACGTCATACCTGGTGGGGATCTCGACGATCCCCAGTCCCGCCTGACCGAGGCGCTCGAGATAGGCCCTCTCGTGGTCCATGCCCTTGCTGAAGACGAGGTTGAGAGCATCGTCAGCGGTCTTCGCGCCACCCCGTCCGGGGTCGTCCAGCGCAGCAAGGTCCAGGGTCGTGACGTGCGGACAGGCCAGATGCTTGGTGAGATCCGTCGGGCTCAGGACCAGGTGACCTTCAATGCGCTGCACGCGCCCTCATCTCCGTTGCTCCGAACACCACTCGCGGTACTGGTCGCAGGCTACGACCTCCCACCGACAGCAGCGCATCACGGCTGTCCCCTGAGCGGGAGCGCGACAGATCACCGGGACGCCCGCCGGCACAGGGCCGTCGCCCGACCTCGCCATTCCCGGCAGAGGCTTAGACCCCATCGGCAGGACGCTACGGGCAGGATGGATATCACTGAGGTGCGAGGACCGTCAGTCATCTGAAGGGCTGATCGTGATGGACGCAACGAGCGTGGTTTCGCCGGACAGCGCCATGCTGGACGCTGCCCATCTGAGCCGGAGCTTCGGCGCCCGGCTCGCGGTGGACGATGTCTCCTTCCAGGTGGCGCCCGGGGAGACCTACGGCCTGCTGGGCCCCAACGGTGCCGGCAAGACCACGACCATCCGCCTGGTGTGTGGCCTGCTGTCCGCAGATGGCGGCGAGGTCAGCGTCGCCGGTATGCCGGTCAGCACGGTGGCTCGAAAAGCGAAAGCCCATATCGGGTACGTGCCCCAGGACGTGTCCCTCTATCCAGACCTGACCGCCCGGGAGAACCTCACCTTCTTCGGCAAGCTCTACCGGCTCAGGGGGAAGGTGCTGCGCGAGCGCGTCGACGAGGTCCTTGACCTGATCGACCTGAGAGACCGTGCCGACGACCGGGTCGAGTCCTTCAGCGGGGGCATGAGACGACGGCTCAACATCGGGGCCAGCCTGCTGCACCGGCCCAGCCTGCTCGTCCTGGACGAGCCAACGGTCGGGGTCGATCCGCAGAGCCGCCACGCCATCCTGGAGAGCATCGGGACCCTCGGTTCAGCAGGCCTCGCGGTGCTCTACACCACGCACTACATGGAGGAGGCCGAGCGGCTCTGCGACCGCATCGGCATCATCGACCACGGTCACCTGATAGCAGAGGGGACGAGCCGCGAGCTCGTCTCACAGGTGGGCGGAAAGGACCGGATCACGTTGTCGGCCACCGGTTCGCTGGCGGCCTTCGCAGAGGCGTGCCGCACGCTGGAGGGGATCGATCGCGCCGATGTGACGGACTCCTCGGTCCAGCTCCTTGCCCGGGACGGAAGACTCCGGCTGCCCCAGGTACTGGAGGCCGCAACCCGCATCGGCACGGCGGTGCGCTCGGTCGAGGTCGATGAGCCGGACCTCGAGGCGGTCTTCCTTCACCTCACCGGCACCGCACTGCGGGAGTGAGAGATGAGTGCTGTCCTCGCCATCGCCCTGAAGGACCTGCGGCAGCGGCTGCGTGACCGATCGGCCATCGTGCTGGGCTTCATCGCCCCGGTGGCCGTCGCCGCACTGATCAGCGTGGCCTTCGGCTCGGCCGGGTCCTTCCATGCCAACGTGGCGGTGGTCGACCTCGACAAGGGCCCCGTTGCGGCCGGGTTCAGGACCTTCGTCACCGGCCCGGACCTGTCCGGCCTGCTCACCGTCAAGCCGGTGACCAGCGAGGCGGAGGCCCGGTCGAAGGTCGCCAGGGGCGACCTCAGCGCGGCCTTCGTCATCCCCAAGGGGTATTCCGAGGCCGTCACCTCCGGAAAGGGCCGCCCGATCACGGTCCTGGCCAGTGTCGACTCCTCGATCGCCGAGCAGGTGGCGCGCTCCCTGGCCCAGTCGTACACGGCCCAGATCGAGGCCGTCCAGCTCTCCGTGCAGTCCGCGGTGGCCGCCGGGGCACCGCACTCCTCGGTGGGCAGGCTGGCCGAGGAGGCCTCAGCGGTGCGACTGCCCGAGCAGACGGTGACCTTGCCTGCCGGCACCCGGACGCTGACCGGCACCAGCTACTACGCACCGGCCATGGGGATCTTCTTCATGTTCTTCGCCATCGGTTTCGGCGCCCGCGGCTTCTTCCAGGAGCGCACCGGCGGGACCCTTGACCGTCTCGCCTCCGCGCCGATCGGGCCGGCCACCATCCTGGCGGGCAAGTCGCTGGCGACGTTCGTCTACGGGGTGGCCAGCCTTGGCACCGTGTGGATCGTGACCTCCCTGGCCTTCGATGCGCGGTGGGGACCCCCGCTGGTCGTGCTGGCAATGATCGTGGCGCTCGCCCTGACCATGGTGGCCCTGACCGCGCTGGTGATCACCGCCGCGCGGACCGAGCGCCAGGCGGACGGCTGGGCCTCGATGCTGACGTTCGGCCTGGTCCTGCTCGGCGGCAACTTCGTCTTCATCGGCGGCGCGCCGCCACTGGTGCGCACCCTGGCGTTGCTGACCCCGAACGGCTGGGCGCTGCGGGCGTTCACCGACCTGGCCGGCGGCGCCGCCTGGACCGCGGCAGTGACCCCGCTGATGGCGATCCTCGCCTTCGCACTGGGCACCGGGGCCATCGCCTACGCGCTGCGCCGACGGGTGGTGGACCTGTGAGGACCCAGCCCGCCCTGGCTCTGGCCGCTGCCGAGCTCAAGCGGATAACCCGCGACCGGACGTTCCTCTTCTTCCTCATCGTGCTGCCGATCCTGGTGATCCTGCTCGTCGGCCTGACGACCGCGGGCAGTACGGACATCCGGCTTGCCGTGGTGCCGGGCCAGTCCACCCCGCTGGCAGCCCAGCTCGTCACGGACCTCGAGGCCAGCCCCGCGTTGAAGACCCAGCGGTACGCCACCCGAGCGCAGGGCGTGGATGCGCTGCGCCGTGGCGAGGTGGAGGCGGTGGTCGTCGTCCCCGGGACCCTGGATGCCGACCTTCGATCCGGCCGGGCGACCCAGATTCCGGTCCTCGTCTCCGGAGCGGTGGGGTCCAGCCAGGCAGCGGTCACCGCCGTGACCTCGGTCGTGGCCCGGCACGGTGCCACGGTGCAGGCCGCGAGGTTCGCCACCGCCCACTCCACCCGCAGCTTCGAGCAGAACCTGGCCACCACCAGGTCGCTGCAGCGCCAGACGCCCGTCGTGCCCGTCCGCACCGAGGTCGTCAACAGGAAGAGCAACTTCCTGCCCCTGGGCTACAACTACAGCGCGCCCACGATGCTGGTCCTGTTCGTGTTCATCAACGCGCTGGCCGGCGGCGCGGCGATCATCCAGACCCGCCGGTACGGGATCTTCTCGCGAGCCCTGGCGGCCCCGATCCGGCCACGAGACCTGATCCTGGGCGAGGCCCTCTGCTACCTCACCCTGGCGATCCTGCAGGCCGTGCTCATCGTCGTCGTGGGGGCGGTGCTGTTCGGCGTGAGCTGGGGAAACCCGCTGGCCGCCATCGCGCTGGTCGGGATGTGGGCGCTGGTCGGGACCGGCGCGGGCCTGGTCAGCGGCACGCTCTTCCGCACCCCCGAGCAGGCCTCGGCGATCGGCCCGGCGGTGGGAATCGCCTTCGGGATGCTGGGCGGCTGCATGTGGCCGCTGGAGATCGTTCCCCGGTCCGTGAACCTGGTCGGTCACCTCACGCCACACGCCTGGGCGGTGGACGCCTGGGTGACCGTGCTGTCCCGCGGCGGCGGGCTGGCCGAGATCGCCGGCTACCTCGCCATCCTCGCCGGGTATGCCGTGGTGCTGCTGACCATCGCGTCGATGCGCCTTCAGCACTCCCTGGTGACGCCCTGAGCCAGTCCGGCGCCCGGCAGCCGGTTCAGGGAGTCTCCTGACCGCCGAGAGGTGTGACCAAGGGCGGGACGTTGGTCCCTTGAGCTGAAGGAGTCCCAGGCGCAAGGATCGGAACTGGAGGTGCGCTGTGAACGACATCAGAGGAATGATCCTGCTTCCTCCCGGACTGCAGCTGCTCATCGACCTGCTCCGCGAGCAGGGCTGGACGGTCGTCGGGCCGACGGTGCGGGACGCCGTGGTCGTCCATGCCGAGATCGAGTCGATCGACCAGCTTCCGCGCGGGGTCGGAGACGTCCAGGACGGCGGCAGCTACCGGCTCAGCCAGCGCGGTGACGAGGCACTGTTCCGCTATGTCGTCGGCCCCCAGGGGTGGAAGTCCTTGCTGTTCCCCTCCCGCGAGCTCCTCTGGAAAGGACAGCAGTCCGGCACCGAGATGGAGATCGAGCCGGCTGACGTGGAGGCACCCCGCCTCGCCCTGCTCGGCGTCCGGTCCTGCGACCTGCACGCGATCGGCATCCACGACAAGATTCTGGCGAAGCGGGCGGTGCCCGACGCGGCATACGTGTCCCGGCGCGAGAACACCTTCATCATCGCGCTGACCTGCTCCGATCCCGGGGGCACCTGCTTCTGTGCCTCGATGGACACCGGGCCGGTGCCGAACAGGGGCTTCGACCTCTCGCTGACCGAGCTGCTCGACCAGGACGGGCACCGTTTCCTCGTCGTGGCCGGCAGCGATCGCGGCGAGGAGGTCCTCGAGACGCTGACGACCCGCGCGGCCGGGGAAGAGGTCCTGCATGCCGCCCGCAAGGACAGCGAGGCAGCGCGCGCGGTGGGCAAGGCCGCTGCGCAACGGATGGGCCGTTCGATGGACACCGACGGACTACGCGACCTGCTGTTCGCGAATGCCGAGAACCCGCACTGGGACGTCGTGGCGAGCCGCTGCCTGTCCTGCACCAACTGCACCCTCGTCTGCCCCACCTGCTTCTGCACCTCCGTCGAGGACGCCAGCGACCTCTCCGGCACCGAGACAACGCGGTCGCGGGTGTGGGACTCCTGCTTCACCAACGACTTCTCCTACCTGCACGGCGGAAGCGTCCGTTCCTCCGTGTCGTCGCGCTATCGCCAGTGGGCCACTCACAAGCTCGCCTCGTGGGTGGACCAGTTCGGCACGTCGGGATGCGTCGGCTGCGGCCGCTGCATCACGTGGTGCCCCGCCGCCATCGACATCACCGCTGAGGTCGGGACCATCCGCTCCGGAAAGGGCTGATATGCGCACCATCGAGCAGTACCTGCCTGACCACCCCTTCTTCGCGGGACTGGACGCGGACGCGCTGGCACTGGTCGCCGGCTGTGCCACGAACGTCACCTTCGCCCCCGGGGAGTTCGTGTTCCGGGAAGGACAGCCGGCCAACCAGTTCTTCGTCGTCCGGCGCGGCCGGGTTGCCCTCGAGCTGCACGGTCCCTCCTCCGGCACGATGGTGATCGACACCGCCGACGCGGGCGACGTTCTCGGCTGGTCATGGCTCGTACCGCCCTACATCTGGCTGTTCGATGCGCGCGCGGTCGAGCCCACCGGAGCAGTCGCCTTCGACGGGGAGTGCCTGCGAGGCAAGTGCGAGGAGGACCCCCGTCTGGGTTACGCGCTCATGAAGATGGTGACCCAGGTGATGCTGAGCCGGCTGACTGCCGCGCGGGTGCGGCTGCTGAACCTGTACGGCGACGCCAACGGCACCGGCGCCAGCCCCCTCCTGAATCCCCTGCTCACCGAGGCCAGAGCCACCTGGGCCCGGCCAGCCGACGCTCGACCCACCAGCGAGGGAGCCGGCGATGTCACGCCTGCCTGAGCGGCTCAGCGGGCAACCCGCCGGCGCGATGGTCCCGCGCCTCTTCCGGCTCGCCGACCGGCGCCAGGACACCGCGGACACGTTCACGATGATGCTCGAACCGACCGACGGTGTCTCGCTGGACTTCATCCCCGGCCAGTTCACGATGCTGTCGGCGTTCGGCGTCGGAGAGGTGCCGATCTCGGTCAGCAGCGCCGCGACCGTGGATGGTCCGCTCCAGCACACGATCCGTGACGTCGGCGCTGTCACTCACGCCCTCTCCCACACCCCGATCGGTGATCTGGTGGGCGTCCGGGGGCCGTACGGCACCGGCTGGAACGTGGCCGACGCCGAGGGAAGAGACGTGGTCTTGGTGGCCGGGGGCATCGGTCTGGCTCCCCTTCGGCCAGCCGTGCTCGAGGTGCTCCGCCACCGGCAGCGCTATGGCCGGGTCGTCCTTCTGTACGGCACCCGCAGCCCCGAGGACCTGCTCTTCACCGACGAGCTGAGGGGCTGGGAGAACCTGGGGGTCGAGGTCCTGGTCACCGTCGACTACGGGACCCCCACGTGGCAGGGCCGGGTCGGTCTGGTGACGACCCTCATCAAGCGGGCCGGGTTCGACCCGAGAGCCTCCATGGCCCTGGTCTGCGGCCCTGAGGTCATGATGCGGTTCACGGCAGCGGCGCTGATCGAACGGGGGGTGCGCCCGGAGCTCGTCCGGGTCTCCCTCGAACGCAACATGCGCTGCGGAGTCGGCCTGTGCGGGCACTGCCAGTATCGCGAGCTGTTCATCTGCCTCGACGGACCCGTGCTGCCGTTCGACCAGGTCACCGGCCTGCTCGGGATAAGGGAGCTGTGACATGAAGGTGCACGACGCGGCGGTGCGGGACGCAGCAGTCAATGACACTGCCGAGCACCGCCGCCCGAAGCTGGCCGTCTGGAAGTTCGCCTCCTGTGACGGCTGCCAGCTCACCCTGCTGAACTGTGAGGACGAGCTCATCCCGCTGGCCGGAGCGGTCGAGATCGCCTACTTCCCCGAGGCCACCCGCGCCGTGGTCGAGGGCCCCTACGACGTATCGCTGGTCGAGGGCTCGGTGACCACGGCCAGCGACGCCGAGCGGATCCGCGAGATCCGCCGGGTCTCCCGCCGGTTGATCACCATCGGCGCCTGCGCCACCAGCGGCGGGATCCAGGCCCTGCGCAACTTCGCTGACGTCTCCGAGTACCGCTCCATCGTCTACGCCCACCCCGAGTACGTGAAGACGCTTCGGCGGTCCACGTCGATCGCCCAGCACGTGACCGTGGACTTCGAGCTGCACGGCTGCCCGATCAACGCCGATCAGCTCCTGGAGGTCCTCGCCGCCTTCGTCCAGGACCGCAAACCGCGCATCCCGACATACAGCGTCTGCGTCGAGTGCAAGCGCCGCGGCGCGATCTGCGTGGCGGTCGCCCACGGAACGCCCTGCCTCGGCCCGGTGACCCAGGCCGGCTGCGGCGCCCTCTGCCCGGCCTACTCGCGCGGCTGCTACGGGTGCTTCGGCCCGCAGGACACGCCGAACACCCAGTCCCTGGCGGAGCGGCTCGGGCTGCTCGGCATGGACGAGTCCCAGACGCTGCGCATCTTCCGCACCTTCAACGCCGGTGCCGAGGCGTTCAGGTCAGAGAGCGAGAAGCACGAGAACAAGAGCAAGTGGCACGGCCACGCAGGAGAGGCGGCTCCATGACGCACAAGCTCACCCAGGGTGACCACATCCTGAAGGTGGACACCCTCGCCCGGGTCGAGGGCGAAGGGGGCATGCACGTCGTCGTCCGCGATGGCCTGGTCGCCGACGTCGAGCTGCGCATCTTCGAGCCGCCGCGGTTCTTCGAGGCGTTCCTGCGCGGCCGGGCGTGGACCGAGCCACCGGACATCACCGCGCGGATCTGCGGGATCTGCCCGGTCGCCTACCAGATGAGCTCGTGCCTGGCGATCGAGGACGCCTGCGGTGTCACGGTTCCGGAGGAGCTGCGGCTGCTGCGCCGGCTGCTCTACTGCGGTGAGTGGATCGAGAGCCACGCGCTGCACATCTTCCTGCTGCACGCGCCGGACTTCCTGGGCTACCAGGGGGCGATCGAGATGGCCGCCGACCACGGTGCCGTCGTCCAGCAGGGTCTGCGGCTGAAGAAGGCCGGTAACGCCCTGATGACCCTGGTCGGCGGGCGCGCCGTCCACCCGGTCAACGTCCGCGTCGGTGGCTTCTACCGCCTGCCGACCGCCCGGGAGCTTGCCCAGATCCGTCCCACCCTGGAACACGCCCGCGCCGACGCGATCGAGACCGTCCGTCTCGTGGCCGGTTTCAACTTCCCCGACTTCGAGCAGCCGCAGGAGTACGTGGCGCTGCGCTCACCGCACGGATACCCGCTGGAGGGCGGATCGGTGGTCAGCACCGCCGGCCGGGCCTTCGAGGTCGCCGACTTCAGCAGCCACATCATGGAGGAGCACGTCGCCCACTCCCACGCGCTGCACGCGCACCTGGACGGGTCCGACGGTGCCACGTCGTATGTCGTGGGGCCGCTGGCGCGCTACGCGCTCAACCACGACCAGCTGGGCCCGCTGGCCCGCGAGCTCGCCCACGAGGCCGGGCTGGGAGACGAGTGCCGCAACCCGTTCCGCTCGATCGTCGTGCGGGCCGTCGAGCTCGTCCACGCCACCGACGAGGCCCTGGCCATCATCGACGCCTGGGACGGGGCCTCCGCCCCTGCGGTCGACGTCCCGCCGCGAGCCGGGATCGGGCACGGCGCGACCGAGGCGCCGCGCGGGATGCTCTACCACCGCTACGAGCTCGCCGAGGACGGCACCATCCTGGACGCGGTGATCGTCCCGCCGACCTCACAGAACCAGCCCAGCATCGAGGCGGATCTGCGAGCGTTCGTCCAGGAACGTCTCGACCTGCCCCGCGAGGAGCTGGTACGACAGTGCGAGCAGGCGATTCGCAACTACGACCCCTGCATCTCGTGCGCAACGCACTTCCTCGACCTCACCCTGGAGGAGCAATGACAGGGCCGGCACTCGTCATCGGGCTGGGCAACCCTGACCGCGGCGACGACGCCGTGGGTGTCCGGGTCGCCCGCGAGGTGGCCGCCGAACGCCTCGACGTCCTGGCCCTCGAGTTCGACGACCCCAGCGAGGCGCTCGACGCCTGGACGGCCGAGGACACCGTCATCATCACGGACGCCATCAACTCCGGCGGCACCCCCGGCGACATCCACGTCGTCGACGTCCTGCTGCACAAGCTCCCGGGCGGCAACTGGTCCGCCGGGGGCACCCACGCGCTCGGACTCGCCGCCGTCGTGGAGCTTGCCCGCTCGCTCGACCTGCTGCCCCGAAGGCTGGTCGTGGTCGGCGTCGAGGCCGCACGGTTCGACCACGGCGCCCCCATGTCCGACGCCGTGGAGGCTGCGGTGGTGGCCGCCACCGAGGCAGTGTTCAGCGTGATCGACGACGGAGAAGAGCAGACCTGATGTGCCTGGGTACGGTCGGCCTGATCACCGCGATGGGACCCGACCGGTGCGTCGCCGTTCGGGCCGGCGGGCGGGACATCACGGCGTCACTGCTGACCTTCACCGACACCCTCGAACCGGGCGACTGGGTGCTGGTGCACTCGGGGCTGGTGCTGGCCAGGCTGACCGAGCAGGAGGCCAGGGACGCGCTCGAGCTACGTGACTTCACCCCAGATCGTGACCTCACAACAGAGCGTGACCTCACCCCAGAGCGTGACCTCACAACAGATCGTGACCTCACAACAGAGCGTGACCTCACCGCGGAGCGTGACCTCACCGCAGAGGGAGCCCCATGAGCTCGGGCCACTGTCCCGGGCTCCCGCGGTCGACGTCACGGCCGTGCTCGTCGTCGGAGCGTGATCACCGCCCTGCTCGCCGCCGCGGTCAAGGGCGATCCGCTGGTCCCGCAGCTCGGCTGGGTGACCCTCGTGCTGGTGGGCGCCGTCCTGGTGGCCGCCCCCGGATGGCGCGGTCGCGACACCCTCGCCGGGGAGTCAGGGTCTGGCGCGACGTGAACGGTATGGCGCGGGCAGGTGCGACGTGAGCGGTATGGCGCCGCCGGCTGACGGCCCCCTGCTCTTCGCCCGCTACGCGTACCCGCCCAACGAGCTGGGGTACTGCGGCGGCGACGATCATCGGGCCCTGCTGGAGCAGACCTCCGCCGGGGTCGTGGACGGGGGCCTGCGCCAGAGGTTGCGCGAGTTCGAGGGCGCCTGGCCGTATCTGGAGCTCATCGCGGCAGCCAACCAGCTGGACGACCCTCTGGACGCCCGGGTCGTGGAGGCCTACTGGCTGGGCAGCGGCCTCCTCGACAAGGTCGGCCCCGCCCTGCTCGCCAGTTCGCTGGACGAACGGTTCCGCCGTCGGGCCGGCCGGTCCTGGACTGCGCTCGCCGACGCCATCCCCCACGGCGCGCTCCCCCACCACAGCTTCCACGTGCTCGGTGTCTACCCGTTCGTGGGGCTGATCCGCAGCGGGACCGTCGCTGAGCCCCTGCACGTGCTCGACCGCTGCCGGATCCGCTGGGGCAGGGTCGTCGCCGTGATCGGGGACAGGGCCGTGGTGCGGTCCCGGCCGCTGGAGTGGGACGGTCATCGCCTGGTGCTGGGAGCGGTTCGCGACGAGGAGGCCGTCACCGGTGAAGGGACCCTGCGGCTGGGCCGGGCGCTCGCGGCCGGCGACTGGTGCTCGCTGCACTGGGACTGGGTCTGCGACCGGCTGGAACCCGGCCAGGTCCGCGCCCTGCAGCACTACACGGAGTCCCAGATCATCGCCGTCAACAACGCACCGGCCACGGTGCTGGCCTAAGGTGTGGTCCCCATACACACCCCGTCAGCGAGCTGTGCCCGGGCCAGACCCTGTTGGGCGGGCTCCGCCTGGCGTTGGCGCAGGTAGGAGCCGTCATGTCATCACCACTTGCCCGGCTCGGCCGACTCTGCCACCGCCAACAGCGGATGGTCGTGGCCGTCTGGCTGATCGCGCTGGTCGCGGTGATCGGCGCCGTGGGCCTGGTCGGCCGCGCGACGACCGAGAGCGTCCGGATCCCCGGCAGCGACAGCCAGGCCGCGCTCGACGCCACAACGGCCGGTTTCCGTTCGACGGCATACTCGGCCCAGCCCATCGTCCTGCAGGCCGTGAACGGTCGGCTGACCGACCCCTCGATACGCTCTGCCGTCGAGGCCTCAGCCGCCGCGGTTGCCCGGGTGCCCCACGTCACCGGGGTCTCGACGCCGTACCAGCCCGGGCGTCGTAGCCAGCTGAGCCCGGACAGGAAGATCGGAACCCTCGCCGTGACGTTCGACGTCACCGGGCGCGAGCTGTCCCCGGACGTGGTGGGCCAGGTCGTCGACGCGACCGCTCCCGCGACCGCCGCAGGCGTGACGATCAAGCCCGGCGGCGCCCTGGCCGATGCTCTCGAGCGCCCCGACACGCTGCGCAGCGAGGTCCTCGGTCTTGCGGTGGCGGCGCTCGTCCTGGTCCTGGCATTCGGCTCGTTCTGGGCAATGCTGCTGACCCTTGCCAACGCGCTGGTGGGGATCATCCTCACCCTGGGCGTCCTCGGGCTCCTGGGGCACCTGATCGACACCCCCTCGGTCGCCGTCACTCTCGCCACGATGATCGGCCTCGGCGTCGGCATCGACTACGCGCTCTTCGAGGTGATCCGATACCGGCGAGCACTGGCCACCGGTGCCGACATCGAGTCGGCTCTGGCCACGACGCTGACCACCAGCGGCAAGTCGGTGGCGTTCGCCGGGTGCACCGTCATCGTCTCCCTGGCCGGCCTGTGGCTGGCCGGGCTGCCGATCGTCGGGGTGATGGGGACGACTGCGGGCATCGCCGTGCTCGTCGCTGTCGCGGCGGCCCTGACCCTGCTGCCTGCCATGCTCGGCCTGCTGGGCGAGCGACTGCGGCCGACCGGGCGGGCGGCCCCGGCCGCGGCTGTGGCCACGAATGCCGCCACTCCGGCCAGTCCTGACCTGGCGTCCGGCTGGGGGCGTCTTGCAGGGTTCGTCGGTCGACACCCGTGGCCGAACCTGATGGCCAGCCTGCTCATCCTGGCCGCGCTGGCGGCCCCCGTGCTGTCGCTCACCCTGGGCCAGCTGGACGCGGGGTCCTTCCCCGCCGGCAAGGGGTCACGTCAGGCCTACGACCTCATCACCCGCGGCTTCGGGCCGGGCGCCAACGGCCCCCTGCTGGTCACGGTGACGCTCCCCGACTCCGGATCCGGCGCCTCCGGGGCCACGGTCAGGGCTGTGACAGGCGCACTCTCGGCAACGGCGGGCGTCGCCGCCGTCAGCCCGGCACAGCTCGACCCGGCGCAGACCCTCGCACGCTGGCAGGTCACCCCGACAACCAGCCCGTCCGACCCCGCCACAGCCACCCTGGTGTCAACCCTTCGCGAGCAGACCCTGACCTCGGTCCTGAAGGGCTCCGGTTCGGTCGCCCACATCGGCGGGCAGACGGCTGCCAAGGTTGATCTGACCTCAATCATCGGCGCGCGCCTGCCCTGGGTCGTCCTGGCCGTCGTCCTCACCGCGGCCCTGCTTCTGCTGTTTGCCTTCCGCGCGCCCGTCGTCTCGCTCAAGGCAGCCCTGGTCAACCTGATCTCGGTGGGTGCCGCCTACGGCGCTCTGGTCGCGGTGTTCAGCTGGGGCTGGGGCGTCCGCCTCCTGGGGCTCGACGGCCCGGTACCGATCGAGAGCTACGTCCCGCTGATCATGTTCGCCGTGCTGTTCGGCCTCTCGATGGACTACGAGGTGTTCCTCATCTCCGCCATCCGCGAGCGGTACCTGCGCGGTGACGACAACTCGGCGGCGGTCCAGGGCGGCGTCGCGGACACCGGCCGGGTCATCAGCTCGGCGGCGCTGATCATGGTTGCCATCTTCGCCAGCTTCGTGCTCTACCCCGACCCGGTCGTCAAGATGTTCGGCATCGGGCTGGCCGTCGCCGTCGCCGTCGACGCGACCATCGTCCGCGGGATCCTGGTCCCGTCCACGATGGTCCTGCTCGGTGGCGTGAACTGGTGGATCCCCCGGTGGCTCGACCGGCGCCTGCCGCACTTCGACATACACCCGGAGCCCGCAGACTCCAGCCCACCTGCGGGAGGCCCACGGCTGCCACCCGCCGGGGACGGATCGCAACCGTAGAAACCGGTCAGGCGCAGAGCTGTATGGCGGGGTCCGGGCAGCCGGCTGGCTACCGCGCATCAGCAGGGCAGAAGATGCGCGGTAGCCAACCTTTCAGGCAGGTCCGCGGTTCGGTGCGATCCCCACACCCAACCCCACCTAACCCCGGACGAGGACGACACCGTCGATCTGAACGGCCTTCCTGCCGGTCAGCGTCCGGATCACGAGGGTGCCGCTGCGAACGCCGGGGAAGGTCGTGACACCAAGCACGCTGCGATGGGTGGTGCTGCGTGCCTGGAGGCTCACCGTCTTGATGAGCCGGCCGTTCCAGAAGACACCCACGGTGCCCCCGCTGGGATACCTGGAGGCAACCAGGTAGATGCGCCTGGCCTGGACCGTCTTCACCAGGGCGACGCCCCGGCGCGAGGTCACCGTCGCGGTGCTCCGGTAGAAGACGCCGCCCGTGGCGCGAACCCACCCAGCCGTGGCATACATCGACCGGTCATCCAGGGCGACGGCGCTGCACCGCGGGGACGTCCAGGGTGAGACGTTTCCGGCGTTGTCGCGGGCCCTGGCCGAGAAGCAGTAGGTGAACCCCGGAGCTGCTCCGGCCAGAGTGGCACTGCGTGCCGTGGTCCGCTGCCAGGTGCTGGGATAGACGGCGCTGGTGAACGCCCCGTTGAGGGGAGCGCGCAGCCAGCGCACGTCAGAGCTGGCCACGCCGCCGTCGTCCCTCGCGCTCCAGGCAGGAGCCAGGGTCGTCGTGAGGGCGTACGCGTTCACCGGAGCGGTCATGGTCAGGGTCGGCGCGACCCGGTCCACCCGCCAGGCGTAGCTGGCGCTACCGCTGTTCGAGGACGGGTCGCGCACCGTCACGGCGAAGCTGTGCGCGGCGGAGGTCAGCCCGGCGTACGTGGTCGGGCTGGTGCACGGCGAGGCTGTCGCCCCGTCAAGGCTGCACAGGTACACCAGCGAACCGACGGGGTCGCTGGTGTCGGCACCGACGAAGCTGAACGTCGCGCTGGCCATCGTCGTGAGAGCTGGTGGTATGCCGGTGATGACTACGGTCGGCGCTGTCTGAACCGGCGGCTCAGTCGTGGGCGGGACCGTGGTCGGCGGCACTGTCGTCGGCGGCACTGTCGTGGGCGGGACCGTGGTCGGCGGGACCGTCGTCGGCGGGACCGTGACTACCGGGGCGACGGTGATGGAGTAGGTCGTCGAGCTCGCCTGGCCATCCGGGTCCGTGAGGCCCTGGTTGGTGTACACGTTGTAGGTGTAGGTACCGGCCGCTGCCGGGGCGGTCATGGCCGCCGTATAGCTCAGTGCGGCCGAGGTGTTGCCGCCGAACGTCGACCCGGTGGCCGGCGCCACGGGAACGATCGCATACCCGCTGTTACCACCGGCCGGGTTTGCCGCGAGGGTTATCGCCACGGTGTAGGCGGCGCCGCCAGCAGGGGTCACCGTGCTCGGCGTCGCTGTCGTCGAACCCCCGACGGCGTGACAGCCCGCGCAGTTCTTCGCCCTCGGAGTCGCCTGTGCGGCCAGCGGGCCGAGAGTGCCCACCAATACCGCAGCCACCAAACCGGTGGCGAGCACCGCGACCTTCGGGATGCTCGCCTTCTTCACATTGTAAATTCTCATAAAGATCTCCTGAGGATCCTGCATTCTTGATCAGGACCCTGTGTCGTGTTCTTGTCCTCGTACTCGGGTTGGTTCGCTGGTGTGACCCCGCGCTTTCTTTCCGTCGAAAGGCGAAACCATCAGCGTGTTCGTATCGTGTCTTCTGCAGCGGGTCCCGGTGGATTCGTGCGCACATCCCGAACCTCGGGGCCCGCGCACACACGTCGGAAGAATCAAGCGTGACGGAATATTGAAATCAGGGCATCCCCCGAAAGGGGGCAGGGCATCCCCCGAAAAGCCAGAACCAGATATCAACCCATGACAAGCCTGGCCATCCCCCAAAGGGCATACGTTCGGTATACCCGAATCGGGATCGGTGACAATTCCGGCCGGCTGCCCGAACCTGACGCCAACGCAGCACGGGCCGCTCGTCACCGTCGGACATTCCTGCGTCCTTCGATGATCGAGCGGCCCGTGCGGGTTGGGTGTCGGCTCGCCGACCAGCCCTACCGGCTCATCAGTCGGAGTCCTCTCCATGTCGAACGCCATCCTGGCCGGACCGCTCGCGTGCGTGGTCACCGTCGTCGGTGCGCGAGTCCAGCCGGAAGCTCACGGCGTTGGAGGCCCTGGCGCCCCTGGGCGTGACCGTCACCGCAGCGCTCGGGACGCGAAGGTACCAAATCGGGACGGCCGCAGCCTTCAGCCTCGGCGTGAAGGCGGCCTTCGCCGGGACCCTGACAACGATCGCCGTGCTGGTCCAGGACAACGCCGTCGCGGTGACCGAGCCGAACTTGACGGCGCCGGGCCTCCCGAAGCCGCTGCCACGGATGATCGCCCTGGATCCGACGACCCCATGGCCGGGCGACAACGAGCGGAGGTGCGCGCTCGACACCGGCGGCGTCGTGGTCGGCGGCACCGCGGTCGGCGGCACCGCGGTCGGCGGCACCGTGGTCGGCGGGACCGTGGTCGGCGGGACCGTGGTGGGGGGCACCGTCGGCGGGACCGCGGTGGGCGGGACTGTGGTGGGGGGCACCGTGGTCGGAGGGACCGTGGTCGGAGGGACCGTGGTGGGGGGCACCGTCGGAGGGACCGTCGTCGGAGGGATCGTGGTGGGGGGCACCGTCGGCGGGACCGCGGTCGGAGGGACCGTGGTGGGGGGCACCGTGGTCGGGGGCACCGTGGTCGGAGGGACGGTGGTCGGGGGCACCGTCGTCGGTGGCACCGTCGTCGGGGGAACGGTTACTACCGGGGCCACGGTGATCGAGTAGGTGCTGGAGCTTGCCTGGCCATCCGGGTCCGTGGGGCCCTGGTTGGTGTACACGGTGTACGTGTACGTGCCGGCCGCCGCCGGGGCGGTCATGGTCGCCGTGTAGCTCAGTGCGGCCGAGGTGTTGCCACCGAACGTCGACCCGGTGGCCGGCGCCACGGGAACGATCCCGTAGCCGCTGTTACCACCGGCCGGGTTTGCCGCGAGGGTGATGGCCACGGTGTAGGCGGCACCGCCCACGGGATTGGCCGTGCTCGGCGTCGCTGTCGTCGAGCCACCGGCGGCGTGACAGCCCGCGCAGTTCTTCGCCCTCGGGGTCGCCTGAGCAGCCAGTGGGCTGATGGTGGACGCCAGGACCGCGGCTGCCAGCCCGGTAGCGAGCACCGCGACCTTCGGGACGCTCGCCTTCTTCAGATTGTAGATTCTCATGCAGATCTCCTGAGGATCCCGTATTCATGATCCGGATCCTGTTGTTGGTCAACTCATTGTCTGAATTACTCACTGGTGATGACTACGCCTGTTCATGAATGCTGAGACGGGTCACTTGAAAACCCTCCGTACATGGGTGATGCACGTTCTTCCAACGGGTCACCGGAGAGCCCCTGACGCACCTGTCGGAATAGTCAAAGCCTGACGGAAGGCTGCTATCCAGACATCCCCCAAAGGGAGATCTGACATCCCCCAACCGGGCAGATTCCGGTAACAACGAGAATCAGATCTGGCCATCCCCCGGGAGGCATACATTGGATATACCGACAACGCGCGCCCAGCCTCGGAGTTAGTCGACCCTAACCAAGTTCGCCATAGTCTGGACTTGGTCAAAGAAGGCCCGAGCCTCTTCCGCTGCGGCGCCAGAAGGTACATGATGCATAACAGAACAACTGGGAGGGGACACCATGCGCGCCGCAGTAGGCGACAGGCTGCACGTTCACGGCAGAGTTGTCGGCTCGTCCGACCAGACATCCGAGATCATCGAGATTCGGGGACAGGACGGGGCGCCGCCATACCTCGTCCGCCGCAGCGACGGGCATGAAGCCCTCGTGTTCCCGGGGACCGACGCGTCGGTGGAGCACCCGCAACGGGAGTCCACCTGAAGAAGATGGGTTCGGCCTGTTCGAGCCCATCACCCCGGGTCGCCACGGTGACCCGCCCGGTAGATCACGGCAGCGACGCTGTCACCCACCCAAAGGAGTCGCCCATGTCCCCCACGTCCCCCCCTGACGCCGACAAGTTCACCGACTCCGCCACCGCGCTCGCCGAGCTGGCCACGTCCCTGGCCAAGCTGGCCACCCCACCACCTGATGAGGACGACCTGTCGATCCTCGATGACGCCATGCTCCAGGACTCCGCGGCAGCCGGCCGGTGGCCACTGCGGCCGGTCAGCGCGGCGCACGTGGGCCTACCACGGAACGCTCGCTCCCATCAGTACAACGACCCCTCCAACTACCTTGGTTAAGGACAGCCGCCTGTGCGCTGTGCCCCGCACTGTCACGGTGCGAGCGAGCCACGCCACCAGCGACAGCAAGCAGATGTCGGCCGGGATGATCACGGCCCTCGCAGCCGAGCTCGAGGGCCGGGTCGCGCTCGAGCTCATCGCCGAGATCGTCCGGTCCGTCCTCGACGAGACCCGGCAGAGCGCCCGGGATGACGCGGCCGAGTACGCGATACTCGAGGCTCGGCTGCGTCTGGAACGCTTCATCCGTGCCCGCTCGCCCGGCTGACAAGAGCACCCGGCACCCCGCAGAGACGGCTCGACGGCGATAGGGGAGAACCAGATGACCCACCGGCGATGGAGTGAGCTGAGCCAGCGGCAGCAGGGCGCAATCCTGGTGGGGGCGTCGGTGCAGCTCTCCCTGGCAGCGACGGCGTGGGCCGACCTGGCCACCCGTCCGGCCCAGCTCGTCAACGGGCGCAAAGCGGTGTGGGCGGCCGCCATCGGGGTGAACTTCGTCGGCCCCATCGCCTACTTCCGATGGGGCCGCCGCCCGGCCGGGTAACGACGCCTCACTGCGCCAGCGGGAACCCGACACCGGATTCGCGTCGCACCGCGACGTGACCGCCCCGGGCCGATAGCCTGCGATCAGGCAGCGATCGAGAGGGGTCGGTCCCATTGACCGTTCAGGTGACCACGGCGGCATACGGTCGGCCGGCTCTGGAGTCGCTGCGAGCAGCGGTGGCGACCGTCAAGCGCGACGACCCGATGGCTCCCGTCACGGTCCTGGTGCCGAACAACGTCGCGGGTATCGTCGCTCGCCGCTTCCTGGCCCATGGCCTGGAAGACACCGATGCGGGAAACGGCATCGCGGGCATCTACTTCTCCACGCTCTCCCGCCTGGCCGAGCAGGTCGCCGCCGCGACCCTCACCGCGGAGGGCAGGCGTCCCGCGACGCGCCCGGTGACGGCCGCCACCATCCGCCAGCGCCTGGACGCCGGCCCGGGGATCTTCGGGCCGGTCGCCAGCCATCCCTCCACGTCCCGGGCGCTCGGCAGAGCCATGACAGCCCTGCGCGACGTGCCCGAGTCCACCCTGATAACGCTCGCGTCCGCCTCCAGCCTGCTCAGGGACGTCGTCCGCCTTCACCGCGAGACCGCCGCCGAGCTTCAGCCACGCTGGTATGACGTCACCGACCTGTTGCGGGCAGCGACGGCGCTGGCAGGCAGGAAGCCCTCCGTCACGACCGGGCTTGGCCCGGTGCTGCTCTACCTCCCCCAGGACCTCAACAACGCCGAGACCGCGTTCGCCCGGTCCCTCGCCGACCGGGCCGGGCTGCAGATCATCGCCGGGCTGACGGGCAACATCCGCGCCGATCGGGGTGTCGTGGCCACGCTGGCCGCGCTCGCCCCGCAGTTCCAGCCCTCGACCGGCACCCACGAGACCCCGGAGCCGATCGCCACCCACGTGCTGAACGCCTCCGACTCCGACGACGAGGTGCGCTGCATCGTCCGCGAGGTGGTTCGGAACCTTCGGTCGGTGCCCGCGGTGCCCGCCCACCGGATCGCCGTCCTGTATGCCGACCGCTCGCCCTACGCGCGACTGCTGCACGAGCACCTCAACTCGGCGGGCATCACCAGCAACGGCCCCGGTGTCCGCCCGGTCAGCGAGCGGGCCGTGTCCCGGCTGGTGCTCGGCCTGCTCGAGACGGGGCGCACCGGCTTCCGGCGGGCCGACGTGCTCCGGACCCTGGGAGAGGTCGGTGCCCGCGACTTCGCCGGCGAGCGGATCAGCGTCTCCCGCTGGGAGCGGATATCGCGCGAGGCCGGAGTGGTCGATGGCGACCACTGGGACATCAGGCTCGGAACATACATCGCCAGGCAGACCGCGACCATCCGGTCGGAACAGCGCAAGGACGAGCCGCAGGAGTCCGCGATCGCCCGGGCGCGGCGAAACCAGGACACGGCATACGCGCTGCGGGACTTCGTTCTCGAGCTGACGGAATGGTTCGAGGCGATCGGCGACCCGGCGACGTGGGAGGACCTGGCGGCCTGGGCCCGCGGCCTCGTCCATTCCCTCATCCCGCCCGGCGACGTGGTCCGGATGCCCCTGGAGGAGCAGTACGCCGCCAGCGTCATCGAGCGCACCCTCAGCGGTCTGGCCGCCCTGGACGAGACCGGGGCGACCCCCACGACTACTGGCCTGCAGGAGGTGCTCGCCCTCGAGCTCGAGTCGGCGCTGCCGCGGGTGGGCCGGTTCGGGGAGGGTGTCCTGGTCGCTCCGGTGACCCATGCCATCGGGCTCGACTGTGACGTCATCTATCTCGTGGGCCTGTCCGAGGACCTCTTCCCCGGACGGCTGCGCGACGACTCGCTGCTGCCCGAGCGGGTGCGCGAGCTGACCGGCGGCCAGCTTCCCCCGACCCGGGCCAGGGTGGACCTCAGAGAACGCAGCCTGCTGGCCGCGTTCAGCTCGGCGGGCCGGGTCGTGGCGAGCTTCCCGCGGGGCGACCTGCGCCGGCATGCCGACCGGTTGCCCAGCCGGTGGCTGCTGCCCACGCTGCGCCAGCTCAGCGGCAACCCGTCCCTGGCCGCCACCGGGTGGGACCGCGCCCTGACCGGCGAGAGGCCGGGACAGTGGCTGACGACCTCGCACTCGTATGCCGGATCGCTGCAGACCACCGACGCGCCGAGCACCGGGCAGGAGTGGCGGGTGCGCCACGCCTGGGCGAACGCCAGCACGGCACCCCTGGCTCCGGACGACGAGGTGCTGGCCGCGTCGCTGGCCCTGACCAGGGGCCGTGAGTCCGACCGGTTCACCCGCTTCGACGGCAACCTGGCGGGGGTTGCGGGCCTGCCCGACTTCACCGGCGGCACCCGCCTGGTCTCCCCCACCCAGCTCGAGCGGTACGCGATCTGCCCGCACGAGTACTTCGTCAGGCGAATGCTCCACGTGGAGCCGATCGACGCGCCGGAGGAGCAGCTGGAGATCAGTGCCCTGGACGTCGGCAGCTTCATCCACGAGAGCTTCGACGCGCTGATCAGCGAGTGCAGTGCCGAGGGCACGCTACCCGGCTACGGCGAGCCGTGGACCGACGCTCAGCGGCAACGGCTGCAGGAGATCGGGGCGGCCCTGGCCAGCGAGTACGAGGCCGGCGGCGTCACCGGTCACCTGACCCTGTGGACCCGCAGCCGGGCCTCGCTGCTGGCCACGCTCAGCTGGATGCTCACCGACGACGAACAGTGGCGTGCCGGTGAGGACGCCCAGGTGCTGGCGAGCGAGCTCCGGTTCGGCCTCGACGGCTACCCCGAGGTGCTCATCCGGGTCGACGGAGGTGAGCTGCGTTTCCGGGGAAGCGCCGACAAGGTCGACCAGCGCCGGGACGGCACCCTGCTGGTCACCGACCTCAAGACGGGCAGCGCCGCCAGGTTCGCCGGGCTCTCGCAGGACAACCCGGTCGGGGGCGGCGAGCTGCTCCAGCTCCCGGTCTACGCACGCGCCGCACGGGCCCGGTTCGGCGATGCCGGCACCCCCGTCGAGGCGATGTACTGGTTCGTCCGCAGGGACCGCAAGCGCATCCAGGTGCCGCTCACCGAGGCGGTGGAGCAGACGTATGCCGACACGGTCGGGGTGATCGCGAGGTCCATCGCCCACGGGGTGTTCCCGCCGCGGGCTCCGGACCAGCCCGACTACCGATGGGTCAGGTGCCAGTACTGCAACCCTGACGGTCTGGGCCACGGCGACGTCCGCAGGCGCTGGGAGGCGATGCGACGGGCGCCGGAGCTGCTCGGGTACACCGGGCTGGTTGAGCCCGACGCCCTGATCGCGGACGCCACGGTCCGCGACACCACGACCGGAGGCGCAGCCGCAGCCGCAACGGTCGGAAACGCAGACGCCACGGCCGCCGGCGAAGTCGCAGACGCAGACGCAGAGGACGAAGCCGGTGATGACCAGTGAAGCTCACAGACGAGCTGCCGGACGCGGAGGCGAGGACGCGGATCCGGCGCGACTCGAGGTCGACGCTGTTCGTGGAGGCCGGGGCCGGATCGGGCAAGACGACCGCGCTGGTCAGCCGCGTCCAGACGCTGGCGCTGCAGGACGGCATCCCGATCGCCGCCATCGCCGCGGTGACGTTCACCGAACGGGCCGCCTCGGATCTGCGGGACCAGCTGCGGACCCGGCTCGAACAGGCGGCAACCCACGAGAGGGAGCCGGAGATGCGCGGCATCGCCCAGGCCGCGCTGGACGACCTGGACACCGCAGCCATCGGCACGTTGCACTCGTTCGCACAACGGATCCTGTCCGAGCACCCGATCGAGGCCGGCATCCCGCCGCTGATCGAGGTGCTCGACGAGGTCGGCTCGTCGGTGGCGTTCGAGGGGCGGTGGTCGCAGCTGAGCAAGGAGCTGCTGGACGACCCGGCGATGTCGCAGACCCTCGGGATGGCGCGGGCTGTGGGCATCACCCTGGATCATGTGCGGTCCCTGGTCACCAAGCTCAACTCAGACTGGGACCTGGTGGACGAGCGCGTCGTGGCACCCGGGCTGCCGTCCGAGCCGACGCTGCCCGACCTCCTGGAGCTCGTGACGAAGGCCCGTCAGCTCAGCGCGATGGAGGCCTTCTGCACGGACCGCGAGGACAGGTTCCTGCCGAAGCTGGAGGCCCTCGGCACCTGGGCGGACGAGCTGGACTCGGTCCGGGGCGACACCGTCCGGCAGCTGGAGGTTCTGACGTCGCTCGCGGAACTGAAGTGGGGACATGGCCAGAAGGACAGATGGGGCGACCACCAGAGCAGCCAGGACCGGCTCGGTCACCTCCGGGCACAGTGCCGGGAGCTCCAGCAGCACGGCGCCCACGTGGTCCACGGTGTCGTCGAGGCCAGCCTGCGGCGCGTCGTCCACTGGTGCGGGGTGCGCGTCCTCGAGTCCGCCGGGGCGCGGCGCGCCGAAGGACGTCTGGAGTTCCACGACCTACTCGTCCTTGCCCGGAACCTGTTGCGGGACAACGCCGAGGTACGGGCCACCCTGCAGCGGAGATACCAGCGGCTGCTGCTGGACGAGTTCCAGGACACCGACCCGATCCAGATCGAGATCGCGGTCCGGATCGCCGGGGGCAGCGCCGCGACGCAGGCTCACTGGGAGGACGTCGACGTTCCCCCGGGGGCGCTGTTCGTCGTCGGCGACCCGAAGCAGTCGATCTACCGGTTCCGGCGCGCAGACATCGCCATGTACCTGCGAGCCCAGCAGATGCTCGGTGGCAAGGTGTCGCTGACGACCAACTTCCGCACCGGCGCCCCCATCCTCGACTGGGTCAACGCCGTCTTCGGCAAGCTCATCCAGGCCGACCCCGAGAGGCAGCCGGCGTACCAGCCGCTCGCTGCAGTCCGCGACGCCCCGACGGTGGGCGAGGCGGTGACCGTTCTCGGCCCGCGGGAGCACCCGGGCACAGTCCGGGCAAATCAGCTCCGGGCGCTGGAGGCAGAGGACGTGGCACGGTCGATCGTGCAGGCGCTGCGCGAGGGCTGGACCACCCAGGAGAAGCCGTCATCGACCGGCGAGACCGGGACTCCCCCCGTCTGGCGCCCCTTGCGTCCCGGTGACATCACCATCCTCATCCCTTCACGAACCTCGTTGCCCTTCCTGGAGACTGCGCTCGACGACGCCGCCGTGATGTACCGCACCGAGGCGAGCTCGCTGGTCTACCACGCGCGCGAGGTGCGCGACCTGTTCGCCGCGGTGCGGGCGATCGCCGACCCGTCCGACGCCTTCGCGCTGGTGACCACGCTGCGCTCGCCGCTGTTCGGCTGCGGCGATGACGATCTCTGGACCTGGAAGCAGTCGAACGGATCCTTCAACCTGCTGGCGCCGGCACCCCGGGGCCAGCAGGAGCACCCGGTCGCGCTGGCGACTGCCGCGTTGCGCGACCTGTACCGGCGTTCCCGGTGGCTGACGCCCTCAGAGGTGCTGGGGGCGATCGCGGTCGAGCGCCGGATGTTCGAGGCTGCGGTGTTCGGGCCGCGTGCCCGGGACTCGTGGCGGCGGCTGCGGTTCGTCATCGACCAGGCCCGCGCCTGGTCCGAGATCGAGCACGGCGGGCTGCGCTCGTATCTCGACTGGGCCACCGCGCAGTCGGCAGAGGGCTCGAGGGTGGCCGAGTCGGTGCTTCCGGAGACCGACGTGGACTCGGTACGGATCATGACGATTCACGCTGCCAAGGGCCTGGAGTTCCCGATGGTGGTCCTGTCCGGAATGACGGCGCAGCCCTTCAGGGGCAGCGGCGTACGCCTGCTGTGGTCGCCCGACGGCTACGCCGTGAGCCTGTCCGAGGAGCTGCAGACCGGGGACTTCCGGGACCAGCTCCCGGTCGACGAGCAGATGAGCTCCTACGAAAGGCTCCGCCTGATGTATGTCGCCGCGACCCGGGCGCGCGACCACCTCGTCGTCTCGCTTCACCGGTGCGGCACCACGGACACCAACGCGCGACGGCTGGCGGATGCCGACGCGGCACTCGCGGGGGCAGTGCCACTGCCCGGGGCGACTGCCGGTCCGGCCCCCGCCCGCCCGGCTCCCCTGCAGCCAGTCACCGTGTTCCCTCCCCCGGACTACGACACCTGGCTGGACGGCGTGCGGAGGTCCGCCGCCGCGAGCCGGCGCCACCCGGCCTACAGCGCATCAGGGCTGGAGGGCACCGACCCCGATGCCGAGGGCGCGCTGCCGGACGTCGAGGGGCCGCTGCCGGACGTCGCTGTCCACGCCGACGTCGCGATCGCGGTGACCCGAACTGACGACGACGTGGCATCGGGCACAGCCAAGGGCGGGCGGGACGTCGAGCTGCCGGCCTGGTCGAAAGGACGTTACGGCTCGGCGATCGGCCGGGCCGTGCATGGCGTGCTTCAGGTCGTGGACCTCACAGCCCATGACGATCTCGAGGATGCCGTGTCGGCTCAGTGCGTGGCCGAGGGCGTCGTCCAGTTCGCCCCGCTGGTGACCTCGCTGGTCCGGTCCGCTCTCGACTCGGAGGTCGTGAGAAGGGCTGCGGCACGGGAGCACTGGCGCGAGTCGTACGTCGGGATGGTCGAGGAGGACGGGACCGTGCTGGAAGGATTCGTCGACCTGATCTACCGCGAGGACGACGGGTCACTGGTGATCGTGGACTACAAGACGGACAGCGCTCCGGATGCCGCTCTGCCCTCCCGGACGGAGTACTACGCGCCCCAGCTCAACGCGTACCGGACGATCGTGGAGGCGGCGACCGGCGAGCTGACAGCGTCACCGATCCTGGTCTTCGCTCGCGAGACAGCGGCCCGGAGCGTGACTGTCAGCGACCACCAGTGACCCGCGACATACCGTCGTGCCGGCCGGGCGCGACAGACGACACCGGGACCCGTCATCAGCACTGACAGCGCCATCGCCACCCACCAGATCTCGAAGCTCTACGGCGACGCGCTGGCCGTCGACACCCTCGATCTCGACGTGCGCCGGGGAGAGATCTACGCCTTCCTCAGCAGGAACGGCGCCGGCAAGACCACCACCATCCGGATGCTTCTCGGACTCATCCGGCCAGCCGGCGGTCACCTCGCTCTCGCTCGTCGTGCTCTCGTTCGGGCCACTGGCGATCGGGCTGTTCATGTGGATCGTGCGCGACCCGGGCCGGGCCGACCAGCTCGGGCTGCTCGGCACCAAGGCCGACCTCGCCGGGCTCGAGGCGACGTGGCCGGCCTACTTCTCGATGCTCACCCTGGTGGTGGGCGTGGGCGGAATGCTGTTGCTGTCGTTCATCATCGCCTACCTGTTCGGGCGGGAGTACGCCGACCGCACGGCCAAGAACCTGCTCGCCCTGCCGGTCGGCCGGCAGTGGTTCGTCCTGGCGAAGTTCGTCGTGGCAGCCCTGTGGTGGTTCGCCCTCGTGCTGGCAGTCCTGCCCGTGGCACTGGTGACCGGACTTGTCCTCAGGCTTCCGGGCTTCTCGGCAGCGCTGGTCCTGGGCGGGTCACGGGACGCCCTGGTGGCCGCCGGCATCGCCTACCTGCTCGCCCCGGTGTTCGCCTGGATCAGGACGCTGGGCCGGGGCTACCTGCCCCCGCTCGGCTTCGCGCTCGCGATGCTCGCCCTCGGCAACGTGCTCGCCAAGACCGGCTGGGCGCTCTGGTTCCCCTGGTCGATCGTGCCGCTGTCCATCGGAATGGTGGGCAAGCCCGTCCAGACGCTGCCCGTGGGCAGCCTGGTCGTCATCGGGCTCACGTTTCTCGCGGGGATCGCGGCCACGATCCTGCAGACGCGGTATGCCGACAACACGCAGTAGACACTCTCGTCGCAGTTGTGCGACACCCCTCGCCGGATCACGCACCGCTGCGCGGCTGCAGATCATGAGCGAAAGGAATTCCAGCCACGGGAAGCGCGTGCCCCGCCGGGCGGGGTGGTGCTGTTTGGCACCACCCCACCCGGGTCCGACCCCCTAGTTCCGCGGGGCGATCGGCGGTACCACCGGAGCCGGGCGGCCGCTCGGCGCGACCCGCCGTAACCCGCTGAAGGGACTCGCCTCGAACGGCTGCACGTCGCCGTGGCAGTAGGTGCCCGGGGCCGGCAACGCCTGGG
>DASVKO010000096.1:0-8474 GCA_036385355.1 Dermatophilaceae bacterium | reverse complement strand
CGCGTCGAAATGCTCCGGGATGCGCCAGTGGTTCGCGCCCGCCCAGGCCACCACGTGATCGGCGATCGTGGCGGCACGTTCGTGCCAGCGCACCTCGCCGGTGGCATCCCCGGCGGCCAGCAGCGCCTCGACGGTGTGCATGTTCGCGTTCACGCCGCGGTAGGGATCCAGAGCCGTCCAGGTGCGGTCCCACTCGTCCGCGTTCAGACCGGCGGAGGGCTCCCAGAAGCGCGCGTCAAGGACCGCGAGGGCATCGTCCAGCAGGTCGCGGGCACCGTCGATCCCCGCGACCGACCCGGTCGAGGCCGCCAGCACGACGAACGCGTGGGCGTAGGCGCTCTTGGTGGTGTCCGGCGTGCCGTCCGGTGCCAGCGAGGCGTACCAGCCGCCATACTCCTGGTCGTGCAACGACGTGCTGAGCGCGGCGAGCGCGCGCGTCGCGACCGGGCGGCTTCCCGGGACACCCAGCAGGTGTCCCAGCGCGTAGACGTGAGCCGTCCGCGCGGTGATCCAGGTGAAGACTGGCCGGGCGGGGTCGATGGCGCCGTCGTCGTCGAGCCAGCCGGCGCCCCGGCCGGCCGGCACCGCGCCGTGCCCGAAGTCGAGCAGGCGGAGGGACTCGGTGTGCAGCCAGAGCCGGTGGCCGGGACGTTCGGTCCAGCTGATCATCAGGTGCCTTCCTCGTGGTGAATCAGAGCGTCACAACCCCCGCGCGTCACAACCCCTGCCAGGCGGGCTTCGCCGCGTAGGTGCTGCGGAAGTAGTCGGCCAGCTGAAGCCGGCTCGCGGCGGCATCGTCGACCAGCGCGGTGACGTGGGGGTGGTGCTGCAGGATCGTGGCGGGCCACATGGCGCTCACCGGGCCCTCGACGCACTGGTGGACAGCGTCGGCCTTGGCCCGACCGGTCGCGATCAGCACGATGTGACGCGCCGCCATGATCGTCGCGAGTCCCTGGGTCAGGCAGTGCTGTGGCACCTGGTCGATGTCTGCGTCGAAGAAGCGCGCGTTGTCCGCCCGGGTCTGCCCGGTGAGCGTCTTGATGCGGGTGCGCGAGGCAAGGGAAGATCCGGGCTCGTTGAAGCCCACGTGTCCATCGGTGCCGATGCCCAGGATCTGCAGATCGACCCCGCCGGCCTCGGCGATCGCCTCTTCGTAGGACGCACACGCCGCCACGATATCCTCCGCGAGGCCGTCGGGCCCCTGGACCGCTCCGGGGGCGAAGTCCACCCGCCCGGCGAACTCGTGCTCGATCACGTTCCGGTAGCGCTGGGGGTGCCCGGGGGCGAGGCCGACATACTCGTCGAGCGTGAACGCCCTGGCCCGGGCGAACGACAGACCGATCTCGACGTGCAGCCGGATGAGCTCGTCATAGATCGGGAGCGGGCTCGATCCGGTCGCCAGGCCGAGCACCGCGTCCGGCCGGGACCGCAACAGGGCCCCGATCGCGCCTGCGGCGAGCTGTGCGAGCTGCTCGGGCGCTGCGAGAACAACCTCCATGAGCCACCATCCTTTGTTATCGATTGTTGTCGATGTCCGATGAGGTCGTTGTCGATGCCCACAGGAGTTGGGCCGGTGCCGGGCTGCCACTGCCCGGCTCGGTCTCAGGGGTGGACGACGATGCCCGCCCGCAGGACCTCGATGATGCGCAGGTCCGGGTCGGTGACCACGACATCGGCCCGGCGGCCGGCCTCCAGGGCTCCGACTCGGGGGTCGCCGAGCACGGTTGCCGGCGTCGTGGCCGCGGACCGGACCGCGTCCACCAGCGGTACGCCGCCCGCGACGGTCGTCCGCACGACGTCGAGCAGGTGGGCCGTGCCGCCCGCGATGGCCCCACCGTGGGTGAGCCGGGCGACACCCCCGGTGACCGTGACATCCTGCGACCCGAGCCGGTACTGGCCGTCGGCCATCCCGGCCGCGGCCATGGCGTCGGTCACCAGTGCCACGTTCCCGGCGCCGACCAGCTCGAAGACGCTTCGCACGAGCTCGGGGGCCAGGTGGGTGCCGTCCCCGATGAGCTCCACGACCACGTCACCGCGTCCCGCGGCCGCCAGGAGCTCCGGGATCGGGCCCGGGTCACGGTGGGCGAAGGGGCGCATGCCGTTGAACAGGTGGGTGACCGTCGGGCGGGCGGACCGGCGGCCCGGGGTCGCGTCGAGCCGGGCCCGCGCGTCCGCGACCGCGGCTCTCGTCTCGGTCCAGCTGGCGTCCGTGTGACCGAACGAGGGCAGCGCCCCGGCGGTGACCAGGGCGTCGATCACACCACCGTCGCCCACCACGCCGACCGGCTCAGGCGCGACCGTCATGGTGACCAGATGGCCGTGGGCCGCCCGGGCGAGCTCGCGGACCAGGTCGGCGTCCGGCGCCTGGATGAGGTCAGGGTCCTGCGCGCCGCACCGGGCGGTGGACAGGAACGGGCCCTCGAGGTGGATGCCCGCGAGCTCACCAGCCTCGGCCAGCTCCGTGAGCACGCCGACCCGCTGGCGGAGCGTGGCCGGTGCGGCGGTGACCAGGGAGGCGACCAGCGTCGTGGTGCCGTGCGCCAGGTGCTCGCGAATCGAGACGCGCGCCTCGTCGGGCGTGCTCGCGTCAGGAAAGCCCGCGCCGCCTCCGCCGTGGTTGTGCACGTCGACCAGCCCGGGAAGCAGGGTCGGGGGGATGTCCCGGTCGTCGGGCAGGTCGGGCCAGCCCGCTGCTGCGGTCTCGGCTGCCGGGCCGACCCAGACGATCGAGTCGCCCTCGATGACGACGACACCGTCCTCGATCACGGCGTCCGTGGTCACCACGCGACCGCGAAGACAGGTCGTCGGCCGGTGCTCGCTCATCGTGACGTGCTCCCTGGTCCAGGTCCAGGTCCAGGACCAGGTCCAGGTTGAAGTCCGAAGGTGGCCCCCATCGTGTGGCTCGCGCCAGGCGCCAGGCGGACGGTGGCGTCGCGGATGTTGCACACCTCGACGCACACCATGCGCTTCCAGTCGTCGTCGCCGAAGTCATCCATGGCGCGGGCATTGTCGATCCAGGGGTTCCAGACAACCGTCGCGTCTGAACCGTCCTTGCTGATCAGGACGGTTCGGTCACCCGCCAGGTCACGGATCGCCATCCCGGCCGTGGTGGCGAGGTAGATGCGATCGGTCGCGGAGCCGAAGCGCACCGGGCCGGGCTCGCCGGGCACCGGCTCGGGACCACCCAGACGGTCAAGGAAGGGGGCTCCCTCCAGCCCGGTGACCTCGGTGGCGCGAATGTCGCGTACGTCGAAGTAGGTGTGCAGCGCCTCTTCGAAGGTCACCACCTCATCGCTGCGGTTGGTGACCTTCAGCGAGAGCGACAGCCGGGACCCGACGCGCACGGTGTAGATGGCCTCGAAGCTGTGCGGCCAGGCCGAAGCCCCGGTGGCTTCGTCGTCGGTGAGGCGCAGGCGCACGATGACGTCCTCGCCGTCGTCCTCGGCTCCCATCAGCGACCACTGCGACAGCCGCGCGAAGCCGTGCGAGGGGGCTTCGGGGTGCCCGGCCCGCGCCCCGAACCACGGGAAGCAGATCGGCACGCCGCCACGGATCGAGGCGTCCGGGGTGAATCGGCTCAGTGAGCTCAGCCACAGCACGGGGTCGCCTCCTGCGGGTGTCCACCCGCTCACGTGGGCCCCGTGGAGGTAGATCTCAGCCAGGGCGGCAGGTCCCTCGACCCGTAGGACGGGCAGCCCTCCCCCGCCGGTCTCGAGCCGGACGCCTGCGGGAAGGTCGATCATCGGATCTCCATCTCCTCGACCACGCCTGCGAGCGCGACCAGATCGGGTGCCGCGGCGTGCGCGCCGGCCGCCAGAAGCACGTGAGCCGGCTGGCTCGTGGTCAGGCCGATCACGTGCCCGATGCCGGCCCCGCGCGCCGAGGCGATACCGGCCGGCGCGTCCTCAGCCGCGACCAGGTCGCCGGGTCGCCGCCCGAGCAGCTCTGCGGCACGCCGGAAAGGCTCGGGATCAGGCTTGCCCAGCGCGCAGTCCTCGGACGTGACCATCAGGATCTGCCCGTTGCCGACACCGAGCAGCTCGAGCGCTGCGGTCGCCCACCCGCGCCGCGCCGAGGTCACCACGGCCACCGGCAGTCCGGCTCGCGGGCAGGCCGCGACCAGCCGCGCCGCGCCGGCCACCGGGGCCGGCTGCACCGTGCTGGCCCGCAACGACTCGAGGACCCCCTCGGTGAGCGCGGCGGGGTCCTCCCCGCTCCAGGGACCCCCGAGGGTCGCGAAGACCTCGGCCGCGCGACGCCCGGAGAACTCCCGGATCACCTCGTCCCCGACGTGCCAGCCCCGCCCTGCGAAGTACTCCTGGTAGGCGCCGCGGTGCACGGGTTCGCTGTCCACCAGGGTGCCGTCCAGGTCCAGGAGCAGCCCGGCGCCCGGCCGGGCCAGCCGCTCCGGCAGCTCCGTCCCGCCTACCCGCTCCGGCCGCGGAGCGGCGTCGCGGACGATCAGGCCCACACGAACAACGGCTCGCCCGCACGCACAGGCGTGCCCGGCGCGGCCAGCCCGGTGACGGTCTCCGGCTCGGCCTCCAGTGCGACCACCGGGCAGATCGGCGAGCGCCCGCCGGCCTCGACGTCGGCCGGGTTCCAGCTCACCACGACGTCACCGGCGGCAACCGCGTCACCCTCGGCCACATGCAACGTGAAGCCCTGGCCGGCGAGCTGGACGGTGTCGAGGCCGAGGTGCACCAGCGCGCCGCGGGCGCCCGCGGCCAGGATCACGTAGGCGTGCGGGTGAAGCTTCAGGATCGTGCCGGCGACCGGGGCGATCGCTGTGGCCACGCCGTCGCGGCTCGGGTCGATCGCCAGGCCGGGTCCCACGATCTCCGCGGCGAACACGGGGTCCGGGACCTCCGCCATCGCCCGCACCGTGCCCGAGACAGGAGCCAGCACGGTGAGCGGCAACCGCATCAGCGCAGGTCTTCGATGTCCGAGGCGAGAGTGTCAGCCTCGGTGCCGACGACGACCTGGACGACCTTGCCGGACCGGACCACGCCGAAGGCGCCGGTGGCCTTGAGTGCCGCCTCGTTGACCAGGGCGGGGTCGATGACCTCGACGCGAAGCCGGGTGATGCAGGGCTCGAGTTCGATGATGTTGGCGTCCCCGCCCAGCGCTGCGAGGATCTGCTCTGCCTTGCTCATTCGGGTCTCCTTGATGACCGACGCCGGCCGGTTTGCCGCGCGCCAAGACTAGTGACATCGGTTCTTCGGCTACATCAGCTCTTCGAGATCGGTCGCGAGGGTGTCCACGCTGGGGCCGACGACCACCTGCACGACATGCCCGGAGATCATCACGCCGTGAGCGCCGGCGGCCCGGAGCGCGGCCACGTCCACGAGGTCCGGGTCGTGCACCTCGGAGCGCAGCCGGGTGGTGCACGGCTCGATGTCGATGATGTTGGCGACCCCGCCGAGGGCCGCCAGGATGCTCGCCGCCTGATCAGTCACGCGTGTCCGCTCCCTTCATCGCACGGTCCCTGCCACCCTGGGCCCGGTCTCAGTCTGCGCGCCGTCCTCTGACAACTGGTCGACGGCCGCCGTCGGTGACATCGCACGCCTCGGGGCGCGCAGCGGGACCCACAGCACGTACCGGTCCGCCCGGTAGGACGATCGCGAGTAGCAGCAGGCGATCTCGCCCGTGAACGTGCGCCGCGTCATCCGCAGGACCGCCCGCCCGGCCCGCAGGCCCAGCAGCCCGGCGTCCTGCGCGTCGACCTCGGCCGCAGCCACGGTGTCCTCGCCCCATTCGGGCTCGAGGGCCCGCCGCCTCAGCTCGCCATAGATGCTCTCGGGGGCACCGTCCCCGAACAGGCCGGGCACGAGCCGGCTCGGCACCCAGGTCTGCTCGATCGCCATCGGCTCACCGTCGGCGTAGCGCACGCGGTGCAGGTAGAAGACCTGCTCGCCGGGCAGGAGCTCGAGGGCGTCCGCGATGTCGGGCGAGGCGGCGACCTCCTCGGCCGCGAGCACCTTCGAGGACGGCTCCATACCGCGCCGGCGCATCTCCTCGCCGAACGAGGCGAGCCGGACCTCGAGATCCACCTTGGTCGGAGCGACGAATGTCCCCCGACCCTGCTCCCGCTGGAGCAGACCGTCGACCACGAGCGCGTCCACGGCCTGGCGCACGGTCATCCGGGACACCCCGAACCGCTCGCACAGCAGCCGTTCGGAAGGTATGGCGTCTCCCACCGCGAGCTCGTGGGTGACCAGCGAGCGCAGGTAGTCACGGACCCGCATGTGCTTCAGCACCGGATGACGCACCTTGGCCCACCACCGATCACGCGCTGGGTGTCAAATCGTGTCTTGACACCGGAGGGGTCATTACATCATGGTTAGCGCAACTGGTCCAGACATCTAGCGCACTTGGTCTAGAGGTCCGCGTCTCTGAACCGGTGCGCGCCGGATTCCCGGGTCGTTTGTCCGCACACAATGAGGAGTGCACCCAGCCATGACCGCCACCACCGTCCCGGAGACCCGCGAGAAGCGGGGGATCCCGGGCATGGCTCAGCTCCAGCGCGTAGGGCGCTCGCTGATGCTTCCCATCGCGTCCCTGCCTGCCGCCGCGCTGCTGTTGCGACTCGGCCAGGACGACATGCTGGGCAAGAAGGGACTCGCTGCCGCGTGGGGTGACTGGCTCCTTCCCGTGGCGGCGACCCTTGGTGCCGCGGGTGACGCCCTGTTCCACAACCTGCCGATGATCTTCGCGCTCGGCGTAGCGGTCGGCTACGCCCGCAAGTCCGACGGCTCCACCGCGCTGGCTGCCCTCATCGGCTACCTGGTCTTCACCGGAGTCACCGACGCGCTGTCTCCGTACGTGCTCGACCTGCCGGCCAAGGGCGCTGACCAGGAACTGATCAACTACGGCGTGCTCGGCGGCATCGTGATCGGCCTGACAGCCGCACTGCTCTACCAGAAGTACTACCGGATCAAGCTGCCCCCGTACCTCGCGTTCTTCGGAGGGCGCCGGTTCGTCCCGATCGTCACGGCGGGCGCGGCGATCATCATCGCGGTCATCGGCGCGCTGCTCTACCACTTCTTCGACTCCGGCCTGACCTCGGTCGCGACCTTCGTCTCCGGCTCCGCGGTCCTCGGTGGATTCGTCTACGGCACCGCCAACCGCCTTCTCGTGCCGCTCGGCCTGCACCACCTGCTCAACTCCCCCCTGTGGTTCCAGATCGGGAACTTCACGGACTCCGCCGGAGTGGTCCAGCAGGGCGACATCCCGCGGTTCCTGCACGGCGACAAGACCGCCGGCACGTTCACGACCGGATTCTTCCCCATCATGATGTTTGCCCTGCCCGGCGCGGCGCTGGCCATGGTGCACACCGCCAAGCCGTCCAAGCGCAAGGTCATCGGCGGCATCATGGGCTCTGCCGCCCTGGTCGCCTTCGTCACCGGCGTCACCGAGCCCCTCGAGTTCTCCTTCATGTTCGTGGCCTACCCGCTCTACGTGATCCACGCACTCCTGACGGGCACCTCGCTGGCCCTGGTGAACGCGCTGGGCATCCACGACGGGTTCGGCTTCTCGGCCGGCGCTATCGACTTCCTGCTGAACTTCCGGATCGCCCAGCAGCCCCTCCTGCTGCTCGTCATCGGGGTCGGCTACGGGGTGCTGTACTACTTCCTCTTCCGCTTCGTGATCGTCAAGTGGGACCTGCACACCCCCGGTCGTGAGGTCGACGGCGAGACGGCCGACGTCAACAACGTCCTGGTCGACCAGCCCGACGACGACGTCGCGGCGAACCCGACCACCGGGACGAACGACAGCCCGACCCGCACTCCGGGGGACCAACCGACACCCACACCGGTCGGATGAGGGTGACCCCGGCCGGGAGTCGTTTCCGACCGGGGTCACCTCCGCTCGTGGGGGACCGGCAACTCCCTGTGTCAGCCCTGGTCACTCCGTGCGTAGGCCCAGGCCACTCCCGGCACGAGCCCCGGCCACCGTTCTCAGCGAACGGCTGCCTCGCGCACCACGCGTTCACAGGCTTCGTGGGTCAGCAGGGCGTCCGTCGCATCGAGCCGTCGGCCCTGCCGGACTGCGGTGAGGAAGTCCTCGCACATCGCCGTGAACCCCCGCAGCTGCGTCGCCGGCGCCCAGCCGTCGCGGCGGGCGAGCCGCTCCTGCCCCGCGAAGTCCACCACGTCGGCGAGGTCCGTGACCTGGCGGCGCCTGCCGTCGCCGATCACGTCGAGAAGCTCGTGGGACATCCCCGCCGTCCAGCTCATCGCCCCGACGGCGAGGCGCCCCTGTCCGGTGAACTGCACGGCGACCCGGCGGCACCGGCCGTCGTCGCCGACGCTGGCGGAGATCACCAGGTCGTCCATCGTGGACGGGACCAGGAACCGCAGCGTGTCGATCACGTGGATGAAGTCGTCGAAAACCATGGCGCGCGCAGGTCCCGGTTCTTCTGACCGGTGCTTGTGGAGCGAGACCACGTCGCGGTCCGCCCAGTCTGCGAA
>DASVKO010000095.1:0-14431 GCA_036385355.1 Dermatophilaceae bacterium | reverse complement strand
GGCAGGCAGCCCTTGAGCCCGAAGGTCTGCTGCTGCATCACCGGCGCCCGGCGGCCCGGTCCCGGACAGCTCTGGTGACCGTAGCCGAGCTGATGTCCGACCTCGTGGTTGATGACGTACTGCCGGTACAGGGCAACGTCGCCGCGGTAGTCCGGCACGGCCTTCAGCCAGCGCTCGAGGTTGATCATGACGTACTTGCCGGCCCGGCACGAGACGTAGCCAATGGTGTCTAGGCCCACGGTTGCGCACACCTTGTCCACGGTGGCGGGTGTGGCGAGCCGGATGACGATGTCGGCACGATCTGGGGTGACCCTCTGGAGCGACCATCGGCCCTGACCAGCCCAGCTCGCGGGGTTGGCCAGGGTGGCATCCACGGCGGCGGCGAAGGTCGGCGCGCTCTGAGCCGTGCCGGTCTCGACCTCAACGGAATAGGTCTTCAGGGTTCCCGATCCCTGGCGGGCGGTGCCACCCGGGGCAATGGCGTACACGCCGGTAGCCCGAATCGTGGTGGCCCGCGCCGACACCGTCTCGGTCGGCGTCTGCGCAGGATGGGGCGTTGTCGGGGCCGGCCTGATGCTCGGCTTCGGCTCCGGGGTGGTCACCGGCGTGAAGACCGGCGCGGCGACCTGCACCTCGGACTTGCTGGCAGCTGCCACGATCCGGCCTCCGGGCAGAGCGTCGGCCACCTTGAACCCGGCCAGGACGAGCAACCCGCAACACAGGAGCAGGCCACCGGCGGCAACCTGGCGTCGTCGCCGGTAGACCCGACGACGCGCCTCGTTCCGGGTCTCGCGCATCCGCGTCGCGCTCATCAGCCGATCCGGCGACGAGCGGTTCGGTCGGTGCTGGAGAGCGGCGTCATGCGGTCAGGGTACCGCTGGCCAACCCCACATCACGATCGGCTCACCGGGGACACGCCGACCTCGGACAGCGGCATGCCCAGGTCCGCCACAGGGCGCGGTCCGACCGGTGAATCCGGCAGTGGCGGATCCGGTCGGAACAGCCGGCCACGCAGGAAGATCAGCAGATAGACGACGGCCGTGCCGGTGAAGCCTGCCATGATGGCGAAGATCACGTGGTAGTCGAGCAACGTCACCAGCAGTGCGCCGACAGCCAGCGAGACCGCCTGCGGCCCGCCCATGACGGTCTCGACGGCGGCGGACACCCGACCCATCAACGCGTGCGGCGTGCGCCTCTGCAGCATCGTCATGAACGCGATGAAGGTCAACGGAAGCGAATAGCCGAGAACCGCCACGGCGGCGAGGGTGACCCACAGCGTCGAGGTGAGCGCCACGATGGCCAGCCCGGTCGCGAGCAGTGCCATGCCGGCGGTCACGGTCCCGGCCTCACCGAGTCGCCGGACCCAGCGGGCGGTGCTGATCCCCCCGGCGATGGCGCCGACACCCTGGACGGTGACCACCACGCCGGCGAAGGTGGGCGGCTTGCCGAAGAAGTCCAGCACCGCGTAGATCGAGGCCTCGGTGAAACCGAGGACGATCAGCATGAGGGCGAAGGCGACCAGAGTATGCCGCAGGATCGGCTCATGGACCAGATGCATGATGCCTCCGCTCATCTCGCGCCACCAGTGCTGCTCGCTTCGCTGCGGAAGGCTCTCCTGCAACGGAATTGACGCGATGATCAGCGCGGCGACGACGAACGACAACGAGTCGACCACGGCAACGAACCCACCACCGAACACACCGAACAGGGCCGCACCGATCAGGGGGCCGATCAGGCGAAAACCCTCCTTGGTCGTCTGCGCGGAGGAGTTGGCCTCCACCAGCAGGTCGCCCGGGATCATCTCCTTGAGCAGCCCGTTGAGCCCGGCCGGCAGAACGACGAAGGAGATGCCGTACAGGAACGCGACGACGTAGATGATCCAGACATCGCCCGCGTCCGCCACCAGCAACAGCGGAAGAACCATCAGGGCCGAGGCGACATTGCCCCAGACCAGCAGCGGTTTGCGCCTGACCCGGTCGATGTACATCCCGTACAGGGGCGCGAACAGCGCAGGGACCACCATCCAGAAGAAGGTCAGGCCGGCTGCACCGTTGGACCCGGTCAGGGTCTTGACCCACATGCTCAGCACCAGGAGCAGCACGGAGTCGCCCAGCATGCTCGTCGTCAGGCCGGCGAAGAGCCGGGTGAAGCCGGGCTGCCGAAATGCCTTACGCATCGGTCTCCCCATCGGTGTTCGCCGCAGTCTCCACGTCGTATGCCGGGACTCCCCACGCGAGGAAGGCGCAGAGCCGCGCCCCCTCGGGTCGGCGCTCGGGGTGCTCGAAGCGGTCGACCCTGCTCATCAGCAGCTCAGTCACGGCCAGGTTGATCTCGCTGAGCTCGTCAGCGGTCAGCCACATCATCGACTGGCTCGACGTGCTGGCCTCCTGCCATGGCAGGGTCTCCTCGCGACGCCTGGCTCGTGACTCGGCGAACCTGGCCAGCTCCCGCTCGATCACCAGCTGGCTGAGCGCGTCACCGGCCCGTGCCAGCTCTGGCGACTCGTCAGGGTCGCCCCAGCGCAGGCCCTGGGTGACCGCCTGCCACGGTCTTTTGCGCCCGGTGCCGCCCTCGGCCTCCTCGACGAACCCGTGCTCGGCCAGCTTCCGCAGATGCCACGAGCAGTTCGAGGGTGTCTCCCGGAGCCGCTCGGCCAGCTCGGTCGCAGTCATGGCGCCGTGAACCGTGAGCTGCTCCAGGATCCCCAGGCGCAACGGATGGGCCACAGCCCTGAGGGCACGGGGGTCGTTCAGCTTGCGTGGCGAATGGACCATGGGATCGAAAGTACTCTTTCGAAAGACTCATTGCCATAGCGTCAGAGCCCCGGCCACGAACGCAGATAGCTGGTCGCAGATGCCACCGGGGCAGCGCAGCGAACCAGCCGGTACACTCCGCCAATCTGGCCGAGTGCCGGGCTGTCCGCATGTCGCCATACCGACGGAAGCAGAGAACTCATGAGCTCCACCCGCGGGACCCGCCTCTCCATCCTCGCCGGCTTCTCGGTCGCCGCACTCGCCGCCGCGGCGGCCACCGCCGGACCGGCCACGGCCACCATGCACGGCAGTGGCGGCCCCACCGGCACGGGCCAGGTATTCATGGTCAACCCTGTGCAGTCCAGCGGTGACCAGAACCTGACCGACCAGAAGGACTCGGCGACCGCAGTCCCCCTGTCCGCCTACCGCACGATGCAGATGCGCAACCTGGACGGCTCGGGCTACCTCAGCGGCAAGTGGGTCAACGTCCGCACCAACACCGGCCCGGCGGCATACAGCACCTCCAACACGTTCGTCTACGGACGCGCGGACGACCGGTTTGAGCAGGTCATGGGCTACTTCTGGGTCAACCAGGCCCAGGAGTACCTCCAGTCGCTCGGCTTCGGGTCAATCCTGCGACCAGTCAACATGCACAGCCAGGACCTGCGGATCGACCAGTACGGGATCGACAACAGCTACCAGACCGACAAGCAGGACTTCATCCGTCTCGGCAAGGGTGGCGTGGATGATGCTGAGGACGCCGAGGTCATCGTCCACGAATACGGCCATGCGGTCCACGCGTCTCAGGTGCCCGGCTTCGGCACCAGCCTGGATGCCGGCTCGATCGGTGAGTCCTGGGGAGACTACTTCGCGGTGACCGTCGGACTTGCTGCCGCCAGGCAGTACGGCTGGCCGGTCAAGGCTGAGGAACCCTGCCCGATGGACTGGGACGCCACGTCCTACACCAGCGCACCGCACTGCATCCGGCGCTTCGACCTCAACCTCACCGTGGAGCAGCGCCGGGGTGAGGTCCACTACGACGGCCAGATCTGGAGCCAGGCACTCTGGGAGATCCGCACCGGCTACCAGGCGATGAGACTCGGCACGAGTGCCTGGGACACGACCCTCGTGGACAGCCAGTTCGACTATTCGCCGGACACATCGTTCTCGGCGGCGGCGAAGGCAACCTACCGGAAGGCCCTCGCGCGCGACGGCATCAAGGCAGCCACACTCGTACGCGACCGGTTCGCCGCACGTCACATCACCTTCTGAACCCCCCAAACCTGAGCCTGAAACCCGGCAGCGAGCGCACCGGCGAAGATGCCGTCCGCGAGCGCACGCTCCGCGCCAAATAGGCCAAAGAGGAGAAACACCGCGAACCGTCGGGCTGATCCCGTCAGTGTGCCCAAAAAGACTCAGTGTGCCCAAAAAGACCGGCACCGGGGATTGTGCAATCGTCGCGATCTTGGTGTGCTGAGGGTCTGGACAATTCCCCTAGCCGTCCGACCCGTCCGGACGGAACGGATCGAGGTCGCGATGACAACAGCAACGGAATCCAGCGAGGTTCCAACAGATGGCGCACAGGGCGCCCCCGTCGTCGAGGTGAGTCGGGTGGTGCCCTTTCCTATCGAGAAAGTCTGGGTGCTGCTGACCACCTCCGCAGGGGCGGAGGCTCTCCTCGGGCAAGGCGCAAGGCTCGGCACCAAGGGCGAGCCGTGGCACAGCGTGGACGGCACCCACGGAGTGGTACGCAGCTACCACCCGATGGAGCAGGTACGCCTGACCTGGCACGCGGACGAGCATGCACCCGCGACGCTGGTTGACCTGCGGTTCACCTCCGAAGGCGACCACACCCGCCTGGACCTGCGGCACGAGCGCATTGCCGACAGCGCGCTACGCCAGAGCGTCCCGCCGCGCTGGGACGAGGCCCTCGGCCGGATCGGCGCGGCAGCCACCTGAGGCCACCCGAGGTCGCCCGACGACGCGCTGACGTTGCCGCGCCAGCCCACCTGCAACCGGTCCGGCGAGAACTCAGCGCCAGCGGCTCAGTCCTCGCTCCCCTCGTCGTCCCACTCCTTGTCCTCCCTGTCCCAACGCTCGGTGTTCTCCTTCGCGTGCTCGAGGGCCTGTTCGGCCGCCTCGTGGGTGTCGAACGGCCCCATCAGCCGATCCACCGGACTCCTGTTGGTGTCCTCCTCAACTGCTCCGGTGGTCACGTTGAACCAGTACGCCATGGAAACCTCCGTGTAAGTCGCTACCCGCGCCCTGCCTAGACTCCACCGTATGACGATCACCTACGGAAGCGTCGCGCCAGGTGTCCTCAGCGGACGTCGCAGCGTGCCCGCCTCCATCCCCCGACCCGAGTACGTCGATCGTCCGACCCCGGCGAAGTACACCGGTCCCGAGGTCAAGGACCCCGAGACCATCGAGAAGATGCGAGTCGCCGGGCGCCTCGCGGCCCGCGCCATGGAGGCTGCTGCCGCGGTGATCGCGCCGGGGGTCACCACCGACGAGATCGACCGGGTCGGCCACGAGTACATGCTCGACCACGGCGGCTACCCGTCGACGCTGGGCTATCGCAACTACCCGAAGTCGCTGTGCACCAGCGTCAACGAGGTCATCTGCCACGGCATCCCCGATGATCGCCCGCTGGAGGACGGGGACATCGTCAACATCGACATCACCGTGTTCATCGGCGGGGTCCATGGCGACACCGATGCCACCTATCTCTGCGGAGACGTCGACGAGGAGTCCCGGCTTCTCGTCGAGCGCACCCGTGAGGCGATGATGCGCGGTATCAAGGCAGCCAGGCCCGGCCGCGAGATCAACATCATCGGTCGGGTGATCGAGAGCTATGCAAAGCGTTTTGGCTATGGCGTCGTCCGTGACTTCACCGGCCACGGGATCGGCACAGCCTTCCACTCCGGTCTGGTGGTTCCGCACTACGACTCGGCCCCGCAGCACAACACCTTGATCCAGCCCGGGATGACGTTCACCATCGAGCCCATGCTCAACCTGGGCACCGTGGAATGGGACATGTGGGACGACAGCTGGACCGTCGTGACCAAGGACCGCAAGCGCTCCGCGCAGTTCGAGCACACCCTGGTGATCACCGACACCGGTGCCGAGATCCTCACCCTGCCCTAGGCAGCGGGAACCTGACATCGCTTCAACAGGAAGGCGCCTCATGCCCGTCTCACACCACCCGCTCGGCATCGACATCGGCGGCAGCGGCATCAAGGGAGCACCGGTGGATCTGGCCAAAGGCCTGTTCGCCAGGGATCGGCTGCGCTGTGAGACCCCCAAGGTCTCCACTCCGGACGCCGTGACCGACGTGGTCGCTCAGATCGCGGAGCACTTCGCCGACAACACCGGCGACTCTCCCATCGGCGTGACCATGCCCGCAGTCGTGACCAACGGGGTGGTCCGGAGCGCGGCCAACATCGACCCTGCCTGGATCGGCACCGACGTACGAAGACTGCTGAGCGACCGGCTTGGCCGACCGGTCACCGTGGTCAACGACGCCGACGCGGCCGGCGTTGGCGAGCTGCATTTCGGGGCCGCACGCAACACGGGGGGGCTCGTGCTCATGAGCACCCTGGGAACCGGCATCGGGTCAGCGCTGATCTACAACGGCGTGCTGATCCCCAACTCCGAGCTCGGGCACCTCGAGATCGACGGCCGCGACGCTGAGAGTCGCGCGTCGTCGAGCGTCAAGGACGACAAGAACCTGTCCTGGCAGGAGTGGGCCGAGCGGCTTCAGCGGTACTACTCCCACGTCGAGAACCTGCTCTGGCCGGACCTGATCGTAGTCGGTGGCGGGGTATCCAAGAAGGCCGAGAGGTTCCTGCCCCTCCTCCATCTGCGGGCGCCCATCGTGCCAGCTCAGCTGCAGAACTCGGCAGGCATCATCGGGGCGGCCTGGCTTGCCTGCAACGGCAACGGAAACGGAAACGGCTGAGTCACATCAGCGGATACGGGACAGATGGGCGAGCAGCTCCGGAGCCCGACGTTCGTAGATCCTCGCGCCCCACCGCGACCCGATGATGAGCGCTGCGGACCCGAAGAGACCCCCCAGCACCCGACACAGCCAGCCCATCCAGACCTGCCCCGTGAGGGCCCAGAGCCCGATCCCGAGCAGGGGCAGGTTCAGCACGAAGACCGCGGCACCCGCCACCGCCTGCAGGAGAACCGTCAGGGCAGAAGAGCCCGGCGGCGCGCCGAAGGGGTTCTCACCCGGGCCCGGCACGGGATACGGCTGAAGTGCGCTCATCACACTGGCGACACCAAACCCGGTCAGCAGGAACCCCAGAGCCACGCCGAACAACGCCGGCCACACGCTCCACCGTCCGGTCAGCGCGCAACCGAGGGATGCATACACCGGCAGGAGAACTGAAGCCGCCATCGCGGTGGGCGCCAGACGGCCAAGTCGGTCGGCGCGACCGGATACGCCGGTGGCGACGTGCACCCAGAAGGCCGTCCCGTCATAGGCGATGTCGTTGTGCATGCTCCAGCCCAGCATGAATCCCGCAGCGGGCGCCATGGCCAGCGACCCGATGCTGCTGCCGCCGCTGAGTGATGGCAGCAAGAGACCCAGCGGCAGCAGAAGCATGAGCGCGACCGAGGTGAGGTAACGCGGGTCCCGCCACCAGGAGATGACCGAACGGGCGGCCACGGCTCCCGCGGGCGTGGCCGGCAGCCGACCGAGCCACCCCAGCCCTGTATCGCGGGTGGCCGAGCGGTCGCCCGACCCTTGCCCGGGGTTCTCCAGAGCGCTGCGCAACAGGGATTCCCAGGCACGAAGGGCCACAGCGAGGACAGCGGCCGCCAGGGCCAGGCGCAACAGTCCGGACCCGATCGCGCCCTCGACGATGTCGGCGGGCGCGGACCAGGCCAGCCCCAGCGGTGTCCACCCGAGCACGTCGGCCACCTGGGCCAACAACCCCGGGGTGGAGAACCGCCTGATGACCGACGAGCTGACGACCCCGATGCCCACCGAGAGCAGCAGCACCTGCACCGATACGGCCTCCCTGCCCCTACGGTTTCGGGACATCGCCGAGAAGGCCGCTGAAGTCACCCGACCACCGGCCACACAGGTCAGGACCGCCACGGCTGCGGCAAGCAGGGCTACCAGGATGGCCAGCGCAGAACGCGACCAGGTGACCACGGTTGCCAGCCCCAGGATCGCCGTGACCCCGGCCGGAATACTGACCAGCGACGCCAGCAGCAGGCCCAGAACGAACTGGCGCCGTGGTACCGCGAGCGTGGCGAACCGCTCCGGGGCGAGAGTGTCGTCGATGCCATAGGCCATGACCGGGAAGAACACCCAGCCGAGGGTCAGCGCGCTGCCCCCGATGACGACCGCGGTCCGGGTGATGTCGACGGGCGCTGCGAACCTCATGGCCACGAGCACCGTCACCACCACGACGAGGACACCCAGCCCGCAGAACCCGCCAAGGATCAGGCCCACCAGCTGAGGCGTACTCCGACGAAGTCCGTTGCGAAGAAGCTGCCATTTCAGTCCGACGATGAGCGCAACCATGCCAGGCCCTCCCCGACCTCGGTCGCTCCGCCGACGAGGTCGACGAAGCGTTCCTCCAGGGTCATCCCGGCCCGCACCTCGTCGAGCGTGCCGACCGCACGAATCCGGCCGGCAGCCACGATGGCGACCCGGTCACACAGCCGCTGGACCAGGTCCATCACATGGCTGGACAGGATCACGGTGCCACCCGAGCCGGCATAGCCCTCGAGTATCTGTCGGATGGTCGACGTTGAGATCGGGTCGACGCCTTCGAACGGTTCGTCAAGCACGAGCAGCCTGGGGGCATGAACCAGGGCACAGGCAAGGCCGATCTTCTTCGTCATTCCCGCCGAGTAGTCGACCACCAGACTGCTGCCATGATCCTGCAGACCCAGCGCCCCGAGCAGCTCATGGGCTCTGTCGGCAACCACCGGGCGGTCCATCCCGCGCAGCAGACCCGAGTAGCAGATGAGCTGCAGCCCGGTCAGGCGGTCGAAGAGCCGAAGCCCGTCGGGCAGGATGCCCACCAGCTGTTTCGCGCGGACGGTGTCGGACCAGACATCGTGGCCCAGGAGGTGAGCCGTGCCGGCGTCCGGCCGTAGCAGCCCGGTCGCCATCGACAGTGTGGTGGTCTTCCCCGCGCCGTTCGGTCCCACGAAACCGAAGAACGACCCGCGAGGAACCTCCAGATCGAGGCGGTCGACCGCTCGCGTCGGCCCGAAGGCCTTGGACAGTCCGCGCAGGATCAGCGCCGATGAACTTTCCCGGGATGCCATGTCGTGACGCTAACAACCCCGGACGTCATCTGTATGCAGGTCGATCCACTCAGCCGAAATCGCGTGCGACGCCATCCGAGAGGTCCTGAACCTCCATGGACTCCGGCCCGAGGGACTGCACCTGGGAGAGATAGAGCCTGCGGCCGATGTCGCTGAGCAGCGCGTCATGGATCGGGACGCAGACCCGCGGCGAGATCCGCCGGGCGAACGCGACGGTGTGCCGGCTGGCCGTCCAGGGTGCGTTCAGCGGCAGGGCAAGGATGTCAACCTGCCCGGGCTCGCCGTCGTAGGCATCTCCGGGATGGAACAGGGTCGGCTCCCCCTCCGCCCGCAGCACGACCCCCAGGTTGCCGATCCGCGGCAGGGCCTCATTGATCAGCGCATGCCGGTCCCCCACCGGTGTGACCTGCACCGGCCCGAAGCTCAGCGCCTGCCCGGCGACGGTGTGCTCGGCCCCGATCCCTGCCTCCTGCATGACGGCGGCGGCCTCCGGCTCGGCATACAGCCTGGCTTGCGGGTTGATCTCCAGCAGCGCCGGAAGTCGTTGCAGGTCAACGTGATCAGCATGCTGGTGGGTCACCAGTATGACGTCAACGCCGGTCAGGTCCGCAAAGCCTGGCGAGAACGCGCCCGGGTCGACGAGGATCCTCCGGCCGCCGATCTCGACGAGCAGGCAGGAATGTCCGAGATGGGTGATCCGCATGCTGGCAACATATAGCGCCGCGGCCCCTGGCATCCACCGTTCGGACGATCCGGCGCCCACCGTTCGGACGATCCGGCGCCCTCCGTTCGGGTTGAGTCCCGGCCGATCGGGTCAGTTCCGGGTCGATCGAGGGGGCCGCCGTACGTCCCCTGGCTACCGTGAAGGTGCGGCTCTGGCATCTGCCTTGCGCACGTTCGAACCAGCGTGCTGACCACTGACCTGGAGCCAGCGCGCGGACCACCGACGCGGGTCGGCGGAGAAGAACAGGTGGATCTGATGCCGGTCAAGAAGCGCCAGGTGATCTTCCCGGTTGCCCTGGTCATCGGCCTGTGCGTGCCGGCATTGCCGGCAGCGACCGCCGCAAGCACCCCGACCTCCCAGAGGATCACCGGCGTCGTCCAGACGATCATCCGTGAGCACCCCCGCGGGCAGGCCGTCGCCACCGCTGCCAGCACCGCCACACCCAACGACACCAGTACGGTTCTCCGTGTCGGCACCGCCATCGTCCCGCTGACCGATGGCTCACTGCCCAGGACCAAGGACGGCACGACGGTGTCCGTCTCCGTCGTCCCCGGAGCCGCCGGAACGAAGCGCGTCCTGTCATCCACCACGATCTCGGCTCCGGTGGCCGAAGACGTCCCGTCAACCCACCAGGTGTATGTCGCTCTCGTCCGCCCGGTCGGTATCCCCGTCGACCCGTCCCTCACCTCGACGTCGGCGCGGGCGATGGTGAGCGGGGTCTCCCAGTACTGGTCGGACCAGACAGGTGGCCAGGTCTCCTTCACGACCGCCAGGGTCGCGTCATACCGATCGGTGCACGGCTGCGCAGACCCCTACCCGGACACGCTCGCCATGTGGAACGAAGCGCTCGCCCGGATGCCCGAGGCAGACGGACCGGGCAAGCATCTCGTGCTGGTCGCGCCCGAGGGGGCCGATGCCTTCGGCTGTTACTACGGGCTGGGCAGCATCGGGGCGGTCGAGGCCGACGGCAACCTGGTCTTCGTCTCCGGTCTGAACCAGTCGCTGCTCGCCCACGAGCTGGGTCACAACCTGGGCCTCTACCACGCGAACTCCCTCCGGTGCCGGGGCACCCAGGACGTGCCGATGGTCAACCTGAGGTTCCCCGGTTGTCAGGAGAACGCCTACGACGACCTGTTCGACGTGATGGGCTACTCGGGGCTCTACTACGGCGAGGGCAACCTGAACGCGGTCCACCTCGACGGGATGAACCTGCTCCCCAACGCGGTCCGGAAGATCCAGGCCAACTCCGGCGTGACCACCGTCAGGATCACCCCCCTGTCAACCTCCGCGGACGACAGGACGTTGAAGGTCACCGATCCCAGCGGTGCCCGGTACTTCGTGGAGTACCGCACGAAGTCGGGCCGGGACGCGACCGCCAGCCTCACCGGCCTGAGCCCGGCGTGGGGCGTCCGGGTGCTGCGTGACGACCCGGGGGCACTCGACTGGCCGGTTCCGCCCAGCGCCGGCAGCTACGAGCTGGATGCCACCCCTACCAGCCGGGACGTCGACTACAACCGTTCCATCCCGGTCGGCGGCACCTTCTCGGCCGCCTCAGGGAAGCTGACCATCACCGTCACTGCAGCGGATGCCGAAGGTGCCTCGCTGACGATCGCAAACTCGACGGCCCAGGCGCTCCCCTCCCGGGTGACCCTGTCCGTGCCGACCAGGGCCTGGATGGGTGCGACGATCACCGCGTCGACCAAGGTCACCGACCTGCACGGTCTGGTGGTCGCGAACTGGCCCGTCACCTTGCAGAGGCTGCCGAAGGGGTCGACGACCTGGAGATCGCTCGCCAACCTGCGAACGACGTCGACCGGCACGGTGTCCTACCGGTTCGCCAACGGCCTCTCCGCCTCCTACCGATGGGTGACGACGCCGGGTTCCGGCACGCCCAGCAGGTTCAGCCGACCGGTTGCGGTCACCTCCGCTGCCCGGGTTGTCGAAAGACGTCCGGCAGCCTCCATGAGGTACGGGCGGTATCTGACGGTGTCCGGGGTGGTCTCCTCGGTTCCGGCTCCGATCGTGTACATCCAGTACCGCTACCGGGGCGGAAGCTGGCGCACCGGTCCCCGGGCCACGGTCAGGGGCACCGTGGTCAGTGGTCGGATCGCCATGAACGTCCGGGGAACCGCCTACACCCGCCTGCACGTCAGAGCCACCCGGCTGAGTGCCGGCTCGACCTCGAACTTCTACGTGACCGGGGTCAGATAGCCCCATCGCGCGACGGTCGTGCCAACGCCGGCTCGTCGACTTCCGAAGCTGCCTGCGCAACCTTGCCGCCGGTCTCGAACGCAAGGCTTCTGCGTGGCATGCAGTACCTTGGAGCGAATGTCAACCGAAATCCTCAGTGAAGCCTTCGGCCGGATCAGCGCGGTCGTTCATTCCGCACTGCGCGGCGCCAGCATCGAGGTGCTCACCTTCCGGGTGGATGCCGGGGCCAACACGATGGCCTGGCTGATCTGGCACCTGACCCGCGTGCAGGACGGCCACATCGCTGAGCTCCTGGAAGAGGACCAGGTATGGACCGCCGGAGGCTGGGTTGAGCGTTTCGGCCTCCCCTTCGATCCTGGCGCCACCGGTTACCGGCAGAGCGCGGGCGATGTTGCCGCCGTGCGCGCCGAGGCGGAGCTCCTGGCGGGCTACTACGACGCGGTGCATGCCCGGACCATCGAGTACCTGGGCACGCTGACCGAGGCAGATCTCACCCGGGTCGTCGACACGTCCTGGGATCCCCCGGTCACCCTGGCCGTTCGCCTGATCAGCATCCTCTCGGACGACCTGCAACACGCCGGGCAGGCCTCGTACGTTCGCGGCCTCGCGATGCGGGCTGGGCTCTGAGCCTCATTCCCCCGAGCGGCTCGCTCCCCCTCAGTCCCGATCGGGCTCAGCCTCGATCGGGCCCTGTCGGGGCCCTGTCACGATCCGACGTACCCACCTGCCTGTCCCGGTCGACACCGACCAGCCAATGCACCATTTGAGGACGATCACATGAGCACGACAGCCACCAGGCGCGACCCCAGCCCGGATGACGCGGGTTCGGCCAACGGGAAGGTCACCATCCCCAGGGAGTCCGCTCGCGACCGGCAGAGCGTGGTCAACCGTGAGAAGGAAGAGTACGGCGGAGTCAAGGTCGGCCTGGCATTCTTCGGCTGGCTCACGGCGACCGGGACCGCGGTGATGTTGACCGCCTTCCTCGCGGCCGCCGGCACGGCGCTCGGCGTGGCGACCAACATCGGACCCGGCAACGCCAGGACCCAGGTCGCCCAGGACCCGAAGACCGTGGGAATCGTCGGCGCGATCGCCCTGTTCGTCGTGCTGTTGGCGGCCTACTACTGCGGCGGGTATGTCGCCGCACGGATGGCGCGGTTCAACGGGGTGCGCCAGGGGCTGGCCGTCTGGCTGTGGTCCGTGTTCATCGCCGCGGTGGTGGCCGTGCTGGCTGCCGTGGCCGGAAGCCAGTACGACATCCTGAGCGAGCTGAACAGCTTTCCGCGTATCCCCGTGAGCCAGGGGACGCTGACCACCGGCGGCCTCCTCGCCCTGGTCGTGGCAGCCATTGCCAGCCTGGCCGGTGCCCTGCTGGGCGGCCTGGCCGGGATGCTGTTCCACCGCAAGGTCGACCGAGCTGGCCTCGGACGGTGAACCCAGCCGTTGCCATGCCCGTGATGCAGGTAGAGGGCAACGGAGTGTAGAAGCCAGCAGGGTCGACCAGCACAGGGTCGACGAGACAATGTGGAGGCATCGCCATGGCCAACGACTCACCTACCTCGGGAGCACGTGTCGTCACGGACAGCGCGTCCTCGAACGTGGTTCCGAGTGCAGCCCACCGGCTGCTGACCCTGATAACCGCGGCAGGACTGGCTGTGGACGCGTACGTCCACTGGCACCTCGCCCCGAGCTTTGACACGCTCACCGGCGCGGCGAGCCCGCACATCAGCCAGGGACAGCTGTTCCGCCTCGAGGCTGTCCTGGCGCTGGCAGCCATGGTCCTGGTGCTGGTAAGCCGAAGCCGCCTGGCGGCAGGGTTTGCCCTCCTGGTCGCCGCCGGCGGGGTGGGCGCGGTGCTGCTGTACGGCTACGTCGACGTCGGCGGCCTCGGCCCGCTGCCCGATATGTACGACCCCGCCTGGTCCACGGGCAAGACCGTCAGCGCGGTCGCCGAAGCGATCGCTGCCGTCGGAGCACTCCTTCTCGTTCTGCTACCACGCGGTGCATCAGAGCCTGACAACTGAGCGCCGGCCGAATGGCACGACGGAATCTAGGCAGGTTCTTTACCTGAGCCACGACGGTATCGCGTACCGCCGCGCAGACGCCGGTGCAGAATGGACCTCGAGGAGGCATTCTGCGTTGACGTCCCAAGGCGAAGTACAGGTCAAGCACCCCGAAGAGGATCGCCGACCATCACGGTCTGAGGTCTCGGTCTCGGCCTCACGGCGACAACGGCATCGCTTCTGGGTTCGCCGCGCGGGCGTGGTGCTGGTGGTGGTGCTCCTGTGGCTGGCTTGGTCGATCGGTGGCGCCCTGGCGGCTCCGGGCACCGACAGCACGAGTGCACGGTTGGCCGAGTGGGCCCGGTTCAACGGGCTGGGCTGGGTGGTCAACAATCTGGAACAGGCCCAGTACAAGCTCGACCCGCCCCAGATCGGCGGAAAGCTCG
>DASVKO010000094.1:0-18674 GCA_036385355.1 Dermatophilaceae bacterium | reverse complement strand
CTGGCCCGCGAGCCCCGCGAGAATCAGGAACCCGGTCCGCCACGCCATCCAGCGGGGAGGCCGGTCCTGCCAGCCGCCGCCGATCAGGACCACGGTGAGCGGGAACAGCGGAAGCAGATGACGGATCAGGCTGGTCGATGGCGCGTCGACCAGGATCAGGTAGCCGGTATAGGCCAGGGTCCAGGTCCGCAGCTCCGTCCCCAGCCGGGCAGCCCAGGGTCCGACGGTCATCGCGACGATGATCGCGAGCGCGAGCGCGACCTTGACCGCGTTCCCGGGCAGTGCCACGTACTCGAGCCAGGGCCTCAGCAGCTCGACCGAACCGCCGACCGACCAGGCGCCCATCGTGTCGGTATAGGCCAGCGGAGACCCCGCGCCGATGCGGACGACAACCGGCCAGAGCAGCCCGGCGGCACCGCAGGCGCCCAGCGCCGCCAGAGCCGCCCACCCCTCCCGGGCGGTGATCGGATCCTCCCCGCGACGCCGCCAGCGCAGGAACACCGCCACCAGCGCCACGATGGCCAGCGGCAGTGCCATCGCCCTGGAGACACCGATGAGCAGCGCCAGGCCGGCGGTCACGATCCAGCGCTCCTTGCTGATGGCCCAGAGGAAGGCGCACAGCAGCAGGATCGCCAGGCTCTCGGTGTAGGCGATCTGGAAGGACGGCGACACGGGGCTCGCGGCATACACGGCCACGGCGGCCAGAGCGACCTTCGGGCCCACCTTGTCGCGGAGCAACAGGGCCATCACGACGGCGGCGCCGAAGCCCAGGAGCAGCGCCAGCGTCGAGGCCACGACCGGGAACCCCAGCCCCGTCACCTTCATCAGCGCCCGGGACATCATCGGGAACGCCGGGTAGAACGCCCACGCGTTCTCCTGGACGGCGCCGGTGACCGCATCCACCGGCAGGGCGGACGGGTAGCCGAACTCGGCGACCTGGCGATACCAGAAGCCGTCCCAGAGCACCGTCATCGAGAAGTAGTTCGGGTGCGGACCGGTCCAGTCCACCGGTGCTTGGTAGCGCGAGACGACGATCAGCAAGAGCACCGAGAACGTGCGGCAGAGCGCGTAGGCCGCGACCACCCGCCAGACGAAGGAACGCCTCACCCACTGCTCCGGTGACAGCCCGCCAGATGATCGTCCACGAGCCCGCAGGCCTGCATCCCGGCGTACGCGGTGGTGGGACCGACGAAGACGAAACCGTTGCGCTTCAAGGTCTTGGCCAGCTCGGCGGACTCGGCGGTCTTCGCAGGAATATCGGCAGGAGTGCGCGGCCGGCGGTGTCCGGCCGGCGCGAAGGACCAGACCAGCTCATCGAGCCCGCCGTGGTCGCGCAGCCGGACCACGGCCCGGGCATTGGTGACTGCGGCCCTGATCTTGAGCCGGTTGCGCACGATGGCGGTGTCGGCCATCAGCCGTTCGACGTCTGCCTCGCCGAAGGCCGCGACAGCCTCGGCGTCGAACCCGCGGAAGGCCGCCCTGAAGCCCTCACGCTTGTGCAGGATCGTCAGCCAGGACAGCCCTGACTGGAAGGCCTCGAGGGTCAGACGCTCGTAGAGCGCGGCCTCACCGTGAACCGCAACCCCCCACTCGTGATCGTGATAGGCGATGTAGTCGGTGGTCCCAGCGCCCCACGAGCACCGTGCCACGCCACTCTCGTCGGCCACCAGGCCTGCGTCGCTCACTCTCGCCCCGACGCCCGGTGCCCGCGGTCGCGCACCGCCTCAGCCGCCATACCGTCGATCACCCTGGCGAACAGCGCCTTGTTGACGCGGTCCGTGAGGGGAGACAGCCACCTGCCGAGAACGACCGGCCTGACCACGATGTTCTCGCGCCACAGCAGCCGGGTGCGCTCGCCGCCCGCGACGGGCTGCACTTTCACCTCGGCCCATCCGGCCAGCAGACGGCCGGTCTTGACCAGTCGAAAGGACCCCTGCCCGGCTCCGGACGGAGGGCCCCAGTCCGTGATGCGCATGACGTCAGAGAAACGCAACCGGCCGACCCCGGTCAGACCGGCGAAGGACCAGCCGACACGCATGGGCCCCTGGTCGAGGCGCATCCGGGTCAGCGGGATCCACCGCGCGTGACCGGCCCAGTCGGTGATGATGTCCCACAGCTGCTGTGGCGGGACCTCGACAACGCGCTCGATCTCAAACGTTCCCATCGCGTGGTCATTGCTCCCGCGTGGCGCCGGGGTCGTCCGAGTCGCTGCCGACCTCGTCCCGCCCGCCGCTGAGATCCTCCGGCTCGACGGGCTCAGGCAGCTCGCCACCCGGAGCGGACACGGCGGCGACCTCGCCCTCAAGGTCGCGTATGCGGGCGCTCAGGGCGTCGATCACCTCGTCGACCTGGTCCATCCGATACCCGCGCAGCGCCTGGTCGAAACGCAGCTCGACGAGGTCGCTGGTGGACAGGGGCCCCTCCGGGACGCCACCGAACGACTGACTCGACGTGGGATCGGCCATGAAACCACCGATCTTGCCCATCACGGCAGCGGTGGTGAGGCCGATGAGCAGAACGACGATGAGCACAAAGAACAGGATCACGACATGATCGTGTCATGCCTCATCATGTTCCCCGCGGTCGCGACCTGCGTTTGCGCGGCAGAACCTTTGCGCCGGGCGAGACGGGTCTGCTGGCAGTCATCAACCGCACACCCGACTCCTTCTACGACGCGGGCCGCTATCTCGACGACGACGCGGCGCTCTCGGCTGTCACCCGCGCCGTGGCCTGCGGGGCCGACGCGGTCGACGTCGGAGGGGTCAAGGCAGGGCCCGGGCCCGAGGTCAGCGCTGCCGAGGAGCTGAAGAGGGTGGTGCCGTTCATCGCGGCGATCCGCGAGACCTTCCCGGATCTGGTCATCAGCGTCGATACCTGGCGGGCGGGCGTTGCCGACGCAGCCTGTGACGCGGGGGCAGATCTGATCAATGACGCCTGGGCCGGTCACGACCCGGAGCTCGTCACCGTCGCCGCGACCCACCGCGCGGGCTACCTGTGCGCTCACACCGGTGGCCATCCACCACGCACCGACCCGCACCGGGTTCGTTACGACGATGTCGTGGCCGAGGCCGTTGCCAACCTGACCAGTCAAGCCGATGCGGCCCTGGCAGCCGGGGTGCGCGCGGACGGCCTGCTGATCGACGCTGCCCAGGACTTCGGCAAGAACACGTATCACTCCCTGCAGGTCACCGGTCAGGTCAGCGCCCTGGTCGAGACCGGCTGGCCGGTGCTGCTCGCGGTGTCCAACAAGAAGTTCATCGCCGAGACCCTCGGGCTGGACGGACCCAAGGCCGACCGCATCACCGGCACGCTGGCGACCACTGCCGTCGGCGTCTGGGAAGGAGTGCGGATGGTGCGCGCGCATGACGTGGCCCAGACCCGGCAGGTGCTGGACATGATCGGCGCACTGCGCACCGGCGTGCCGTCCCTGGCCAGGCGGGCGCTCGCCTAGCGGCCCGGCTGACCACGGTCCCCTACTCGGGGCGTTCGGCAACCATGTTGTTGTCCCCGCGGACGATGATGCGGACGGCCTCGTCGACGTCGTCGGTGACGTGCAACAGATCGATGTCGGCCGCGTTGATGGTTCCCGTGGTGGCGGCAGTCTCTCGCAACCACCTCAGCAGGCCGCCCCAGTAGGCGGTGCCCATGAGAACCAGCGGGAAGGAGGTGACCTTGCGGGTCTGCACCAGGGTCACCGCTTCGAAGAGCTCGTCGAGGGTGCCGAATCCCCCGGGCAGGACGATGAACCCCTGGGCGTACTTGACGAACATGGTCTTGCGGGCGAAGAAGTAACGAAAGTTGACCCCGAGGTCGACAAAACGGTTCAGGCCCTGCTCGAACGGCAGCTCGATGCCCAGGCCGATGGACGTGCCGCCAGCCTCGAGGGCGCCCTTGTTGGCGGCCTCCATGGAGCCCGGACCGCCACCGGTGATGACGGCATAGCCCGCCTCGACCAACGCCCGCCCGACCGCCACGCCAAGGGCATAGTTGGGGTCCAGCGGCTTGGTGCGGGCGGACCCGAACACGCTGACGGCGGGGCCGACCTCGGCGAGGGCGCCGAATCCCTCGACGAACTCGCTCTGGATGCGCAGGACCCGCCAGGGGTCGGCGTGCAGCCAGTCAGAGGGCCCGGCGTTGTCCAGAAGCCGCTGGTCGGTCGTGGTCGGTGGCACCTGACTGCGACGCAGGGTGACGGGGCCGGTGAGGTAGTCGTAGCTCTTCTCGGTCACGGCACCAACCTATGCCGTCGCCGCCCCGAGCCAGCGCCGCAGCGCTGCCTCGGCGTCGACCAGCTGGTGCACCGGGCAGTGCTCCTGATCGTGGTGCGCCCAGTTCGGGTTCCCCGGGCCGAAGTTCACCGCCGGGATCGACAGCGCGGAGAACCGGGCCACGTCGGTCCATCCCTCCTTGGCACGCACCGGCACGCCCAGCGCCTCGACGAAGGCCCCGGCCGCCGGCAGGTTCAGCCCCGGGCGTGCGCCGGCGGCGCTGTCGGTCACCTTCACGGCATACCCGTCGAAAAGCTCGCACACGTGGGCCAGGGCCTGCGCGGCCGACTTGTCCGGCGCGAAACGATAGTTGACCGTGACCACGCACTCGTCCGGGATGACGTTGCCCGCGGTCCCGCCCCGGATGCCCACGGCGCTCAGCGACTCGCGGTAGTCGAGGCCGTCCACCGCGATGGTCTCCGGGCCATAGGCCACCAGGCGGCCCAGGATGGTATTCGCCTCATGGATGGCGTTGTGGCCGTTCCATGGCCGCGCCGAGTGGGCGGCTTTGCCCCTGGCCGTGACCTCGACCCGAAGGGTGCCGTTGCAGCCACCCTCGATGACGCCGTCCGTCGGCTCGAGCAACACGGCGAAGTCGGCCTGCAACAGCTCCGGGCTGTTGCGCCCCACCCGGGCCAGGCCGTTGCGGGTGTCCTCGATCTCCTCACAGTCATAGAAGACGTAGGTGACGTCCCGGACGGGCTCGGACAGGGCAGCCGCACAACGCAGGGCAACGGCCACGCCGCCCTTCATGTCACAGGTGCCGCGACCGACGAGGTCGTCGCCCTCACGGCGGGTGGGAAGGTTCGGCGGGTCGGTGAGCGGGACCGTGTCCAGATGACCCGCCAGCACCACTCGCTCGCTACGCCCCAGGGTGGTGCGGGCGATCACCGCGTTCCTGTCACGGGTCACCTGCAGGTGGCGAAGTGGGCGCAGAACGGCCTCGACCGCGTCAGCCAGCGGGCCCTCGTCGCCGCTGACGGACTCGATGTCGCACAGCGCTGCGGTGAGGGTGACGACATCTGCTCCCAGATCGAGACCGGGTACGGCGTGCTTGATGGAAGACATGGGAGCCAGCGTATCCGGCGGGGGTCAGCGCTCTCAGGACCCTCGCCTACGCTTGGGCCCATGAAGAGCGAGCGCAGCGCATGGGGATACGGACTGGCCACGGTGACCACCGGCGGGCAGGTGCTCGATACGTGGTTCCCGGCTCCGAAGCTGGGACCCGCTGACACCGAGGACCCCTACGGTCCCCCGGCCGAGCTCGCCGCTGCAGCCAAGGAGGACCCTCGCCGTGGCGTCCGGGCGCAGGTCGTCCATGTCGCCATCGACCTTGACGCGGCACCGGCCGACCCCTCGGACGCCTACCTGCGTCTGCACCTGCTCTCGCATCGCCTTGCGCGACCCAACACGATCAACCTTGACGGCATCTTCGGCGTGCTCAACAACGTCGTGTGGACCAATGTGGGTCCCTGTCCCGTCGAGGACTTCGAGCACACCCGGATGGGCCTGCGCGACTCCGGCCCGGTCCAGGTCTTCAGCGTCGACAAGTTCCCCCGGATGACCGACTACGTGGTGCCGAGCGGGGTCCGTATCGCCGATGCCGGCCGGGTCCGGCTGGGCGCCCACCTGGCCGAGGGCACCACGGTGATGCACGAGGGCTTCGTCAACTTCAACGCCGGGACCCTGGGGACCTCCATGGTCGAGGGGCGCATCGTGGCCGGCGTGGTGGTCGGCAACGGAACGGACATCGGGGGTGGAGCGTCGATCATGGGGACGCTCTCCGGGGGTGGCACCGAACGCATCAGCATCGGTGAGCGCTGCCTGCTGGGCGCCGAGTCGGGAACCGGCATCTCGCTCGGAGACGACTGCGTCGTGGAGGCTGGCCTGTACGTCACGGCCGGCACCAAGGTGACGCTGCAGGACGGACGGGTGGTCAAGGCCAGGGAGCTCTCCGGCAGCTCGGGAGTACTGTTCCTGCGCAACTCGGTCTCCGGCACCGTGGAGGCCCGCTCGCGCTCCGGTGCGGGCATCGCCCTGAACTCGGCGCTGCATGTCAACCACTGAGCTGCGGATCCAGCGCAGGTCGATCCGCCGCGGCAGGCGTCGACGGCGTTGGGTCGGCCGGATCGTCCTGCCGCTCATCATCGTGATGGTGGGCGGTGGCGGCTACTACGCCTACACCACCCTGATGAAGAACCTAGGCGAGCCGTCCTGTCGTGCCACCGCGCTGGGGCGCAGCGTCACGTTCTCACCCGAGCAGACGGCCAACGCCGCCACGATCACCGCCGTCGCCCTGAAGAGAGGCCTGCCTGCGCGGGCAGCCACGGTGGGGAACGCGACGGCGATCGTGGAGTCCAAGCTGCGCAACATCAGGTTCGGTGACCGCGACTCGCTCGGGTTGTTCCAGCAGCGTCCCAGCCAGGGATGGGGCACCGAAGCGCAGATCCTTGACCCCGTCTATGCGACCAACAAGTTCTATGACGCCCTGATCAAGGTCAACGGCTATCAGTCCATGGCCATCACCAAGGTGGCCCAGGAAGTCCAGCACAGCGGGTTCCCGCAAGCCTACGCCGACCACGAGGAAGAGGGTCGAATCCTCGCGTCAACCCTGGCCGGTCACTCACCTGGCGGCATCGCGTGCCGGCTGGACCCCGCAACAGCCAGCACCCCCGCCGCCACTGTCGTCGCGCAGCTCACCGCCCAGCTGGGAGTGCGGGCAGCCGTCCAGGGAAGCACTGTCCGGGTGACCGGCCGCACCGCCCAGCAGGCCTGGGCCGCGGGTTCCTGGGCGGTGGCCCACGCCGAGGCTGATGGCATCACCTCCATCACGGTTGGCGACCGAACGTGGACCCGGGCGCGCGGCGAAGAGGCTTTGTCGTGGCACCCCGCCAAGAAGCCCATCGCCCCGACCGCCGTGACGATCACTCGTTTTGGGCGTTGACCTCATCTATGGTTTGGCCGCTGTCCCTCTCAGCCCGCTGAGCGCTCACAGGAGTACCCGCCTTGGCCCTCACCTCGATTCCGTTCCTGGCCCTGTGCACCGGCCTGGCTCTCGCGATGCCGGTCTCGCTGGTCATCTTGTGGCGTCGAGCACCCGGGGACGCCCGCTGGGTTGTCCCCGCGATCCTGGCCGGTGTCCTGGTTGCGCAGGGAACCGCAGTTCTGGCGGTCGCCGACAAGGTCAACCGGGACTACGGCTTCTACCCCACCTGGTCATCGCTGTTCGGCGTCCAGACGACGCCGCTGGCCGGGGACCCGGGGAAGCGGCTGGGGCTGAACGGCATCGTGGGCGCCCGTCGACCGGCTCTGCCGCTGACCCCGGGATCGGCGTCTGACGTCGGTCGGTACGAGCGGATCACCCTCAAAGGCCCAAAGACGGGCATCTCGGCGACCGTGCTGACCTGGCTGCCACCGCAGTACCACGACCGTCGCTACGCCAGGACCCGTTTCCCCGTCGTGATGGTGCTCGGCGGCGCTGACGTGCACATTCCGTATGTCGTCGGCCGGCTGCACTTCGCCGAGGCCGCGAGCAGGGAGATCCGCGGCGGCCGGATGGCACCGTTCGTGGCGGTCTTCCCCGAGATCAACGTGGCACTGCCCGTGGAGACCGAGTGCACCGACTATCCCGGAGGAACCCAGGCGTTCACCTGGCTCAGCCAGGACGTCCGGAACTGGGTCACCTCGACGCTGCGGGTCACCCCCGATGGCCGGCAGTGGAGCGTGATGGGCTGGTCCACCGGCGGCTACTGCGCCGCCTTGCTCCACCTGCGCGCCCCCGGACGCTTCGGCGCGGCGGCTTCCTTCGAGGGATACTTCACCCCAGAGCCCGACTCCACCACCGGCAACCTGAGCCAGCTCCTGCACCAGTACCCCGACCTTGCCCATGAGAGCTCCCCAACCTGGCTGGTCGAGAACAGACCCCCACCGTCGGTTCACCTCCTGGTCAGCAGCTCCACCATGGACCCGCAGTCGTATCCGCAGGCGTTGGGGTTTCTGCGACGCGAGCGCAACGTCCCGGGCATACGGCCATATCTCGTGAACAACCTCGGCCATTCACTGGACGCCTACCAGGCGGTTCTGGTGCCGATCCTGAACTGGCTGGCGACTGTGGCCGACGCCTGAACGCAGCAGAGCGCCCGGCACCTCCCCCACAGGGGACGTGCCGGGCGCCGCGGTGCAGGTCGCTTCAGCGCCTGCTGACGTGCACGTACTTGCGCTCGGTGGGTCCCACGTAGAGCTGGCGCGGGCGGGCGATCTTGAGGTCGGGGTCCTCGATCATCTCGCGCCACTGGGCGATCCAGCCCGGCAGCCGCCCGAGAGCGAACAGCACGGTGAACATCTTGGGCGGGAAGCCCATCGCCCGGTAGATCAGCCCGGTGTAGAAGTCGACGTTCGGGTACAGCTTGCGCTCGATGAAGTACTCGTCGGACAGCGCGACCTGCTCGAGCCTGAAGGCGATGTCGAGCAGCTCATCTCGCTGGCCGAGGCTCTCCAGGAGCTGGTCGGCGGTCTTCTTGATGATCGCCGCGCGCGGGTCGTAGTTCTTGTAGACGCGGTGGCCGAAGCCCATGAGCTTGGCCCCGCCCTCCTTGTTCTTGACCTTGCGCACGAACTCGTCCACGTCGCCGCCATCGGCCTGGATCTTCTCGAGCATCGTGAGCACAGCCTGGTTGGCGCCACCGTGCAGGGGCCCGAACAGCGCGTTGATCCCGGCCGAGACGGAGGCGAACAGGTTGGCGTGCGAGGAACCGACCAGACGCACCGTCGACGTGGAGCAGTTCTGCTCGTGGTCGGCGTGCAGGATCAGCAGCTGGTCAAGCGCCCTGACCTTGATCGGGTCGAGCTCGTACGGCTCCGCCGGGAACCCGAAGGTCAGCCGCAGGAAGTTCTCCACCAGCCCCTGGGAGTTGTCGGGGTAGAGGAAGGGCTGACCCATGCTCTTCTTGTAGGCGTACGCCGCGATGGTCGGCAGCTTGGCCATCAGGCGAATCGTCGAGAGGTCAACCTGGTCCGCGTCGAAGGGATCGAGGCTGTCCTGGTAGAACGTCGAGAGCGCTGAGACCGCCGAGGACAGCACCGGCATCGGGTGCGCATCCCGCGGGAAGCCACCGAAGAAGCTCCTCAGGTCCTCGTGCAGCAGCGTGTGGCGGCGGATCTTCACGTCGAAGGCGTCCAGCTCATCGGCGGAGGGGAGCTCGCCATAGATCAGGAGGTGGGAGGTCTCCAGGAAGGTGGAGTTCTCGGCCAGCTGCTCGATCGGGTAGCCGCGGTAGCGCAGGATGCCTGCGTCACCGTCGATGTAGGTGATCGCCGAACGGCAGGATGCCGTGTTGACGAAGCCCGGGTCGAGGGTGACGCGACCGGTCTCCTTCAGCAGCTTCGATACGTCGTAGGCGTCGCTGCCCTCCGTCGAGCGGACAAGGGGGCAGGTGACCTCGGACTCACCGGTGCGCAGGATCGCGTCTGCTGTGTCGATACTCATTAAGTAGTTGACCTCCTTGTAAACCGGCTCCATTGCCGGGCCGTGCATGCGGTCACGCAACTCCAGCATCATACCCAGGGGGGTAATCGTACCCCTGTGATACTCGGCATATCAGATGTCCCCTCACCACGGTAGTCCAAACGCCGCACCGCTGCATCAATGCGTTCGTCGGTGGCAGTAAGGGCGATGCGCACGTGGTGCCCGCCTGTCGCGCCGTAGAAGCTGCCCGGCGCCACGAGGATGCCCAGGTCAGCCAGCTCGGAGACCAGGGGCCAGTGAGCCACGGCCCGCAGGCCGGGGTCCGAGCCGCCGGCCACGCCGTCGACATCCCTGGTGGTCCACAGGTAAAGACCCGCCTCCGAGTGCTCAGTTCGAAAGCCGGCGCCCTCGAGTGCGGACTTGAGCTGCCCGCGGCGACGACCGTAGCGCGCCCTCTGCTGCGCCACGTGGGCATCGTCGGCAAGGGCCGCGACCATCGCCTGCTGGACCGGCCAGGGGACCATCATCCCCGCGTGTTTGCGGATCTCGAGCAACCGGCCAACCAGGGCCGGGTCCCCCGCCACGAACGCGGCCCGGTAGCCCGCCATGTTGCTCTGCTTGCTCAGCGAGTAGACCGCGAGGAGGCCCTCGTGACTTCCATCACACACCCGCGGGTCCAGGATGCTCGGGATGGCCCCGGGAGCGGTGAGCCCCGCCGACCCCGGCCCCGGCGCCGCGTCATCACCCCGCCAGTCCAGCTCGGCATAGCACTCGTCGCTGGCGACGATCACCCCGTGCTGCCGCGCCCATCGCACCACCTTCGCGAGATGCTCGATGCCGAGAACCTGCCCGGTGGGATTGCCGGGACTGTTGACCCACAGCAGTTTCGGCGTGGTCGCGGACGTCAACGGCCCCAGGCCGGTCAGGCTGCGCATCGGGCGCGGGGCGGCGCCGGCAAGTCGTGCGCCCACGTCATAGGTCGGATAGGCCAGGGCGGGGAACGCGACGACGTCGCCCGGGCCGGCGCCGAGCAGAGTAGGCAACCACGCCACGAGCTCCTTGCTGCCCACCGTCGGAAGGGCCCCGTCAGGGTTCACATCCGGCACACCACGACGCCGCGCAAACCACGCCGCCACGGCCTCCCGGAGCGCAGGGGTGCCCCAGGTCTGCGGGTAGCCGTGGGCGTCTGCCGCCGCCACCAGGGCGGCCCTGACAACCTCCGGCGTCGGGTCGACGGGTGTTCCCACCGAGAGGTCGACAATCCCGCCGGTATGAGAAATCGCCCGCTCCTTGTAGGGAGCGAGCGAGTCCCATGGAAACGCCGGAAGGGTATCCATCGTGTGTCTTCGAGCTGGCCTGTCGGGTCCTACTCCTCGTGCGCCTGCGGAGGCAGGGCCATGATCAGCGGGTGGTCCTTCGGGATCTTGCCGAGCTTGGCGGCGCCGCCGGGGCTGCCGAGGTCGTCGAAGAACTCGACGTTGGCCTTGTAGAAGTCTTTCCACTGCTCGGGGGTGTCGTCCTCGTAGAAGATGGCCTCGACCGGACAGACCGGCTCGCAGGCGCCACAATCGACGCACTCGTCAGGGTGGATGTAGAGCGTGCGCTCACCCTCGTAGATACAGTCGACGGGACATTCCTCGATACATGCCTTGTCCTTGACGTCGACGCAAGGTTGGGCGATGACATAGGTCATAGTGAATGGTCCTCCTGGAGCGTGGCTGCAGACGAGACCTAGTATGCGCCCCGTCAGCCGAGCACGCCGTACGCGGGGCCAGCCAACGAAAGAAACATGCATCGAAAGAAGATGAGGCCCAGCCATGACCCACCCAGACCCTGTCGACCGCCTCAGGCCGGGAATGCGTGCAGTGGTCAGGCGCCGCATCGAGCACGGCGTCACCGACGCCCTGGGCGACATCGTGGCGATGGACGCTGACACCGTCTCGGTCCGGACCCGTCTCGGTGTGCAGGTGATCGACCGGGCCGCCGTCGTGGCAGCCAAGGAGGTCCCGCCCAGGGCCAGCCGGCGGGGCGCCCCACATCTGGCCATCTCGATGCACGACCTGGAGCGGGTCATGGTCGAGGGGTGGCCGCCCCTCGAACGGGCCCGGCTCGGCGGCTGGCTCCTGCGCGCCGGGGCAGGTTTCACCGGCAGGGCGAATTCGGTTCTGCCGCTGGGGGATCCAGGGGTCTCGCTGTCCGAGGCGGTCGACCGTTGCGAGCGCTGGAGCGACCAGCGGGGGCTGCGTCACCTGTTCGCCCTCTTCGGCCCCGAAGGCTTCTCCGTCGACGAGGACCCGCTCGGCCGTGAGCTCCTGCGGCGGGCCTACGAACCGTTCAACGACACCCGGGTCATGACCGCTGCCACCAGCGCGCTGCCACCCGAGCTCCCCCACCCCTGCGGCGCCCGGGTGCGGCTCGAGCCCGCACCCTGGCCGCAGTGGTGGGACGCCTGGGCTGCCCCTTCCGGCCGCACCGACCACAGCGACGCCCGACACGCCACAGCCCTGGCCGTGATGAGCGGTTCACCGGATCAGCTGTTCGCCTCGCTGGAGGTCGACGGGTCCGTCATCGGCGTCGCACGCGTCGCCTTCGCGCAGGGCTGGGCCGGGGTGTTCGCCCTCCACGTGACACCAGAACACCGGCGTACGGGCGTCGCTGTGCAGCTCATGGGCGCGCTGGCGGACGCGTCGCGCGCACGCGGCATACGGTCCATGTATCTGCAGGTGCTGCGAGCCAGCTCGCCGGCGCGAAGCCTGTACGAACAGCTCGGCTTCAGCACCCACCACGAGTACCGCTACCTCGGCGGGGGAACCACCGCGGGGGCCGCCGCGACGTGAGTGCACTTCACGGTGTCCTCCGGAATGTAATGGGTGTTGAAGGCCACCGTCCTGACCTTTGCCCCGTTCTTCTTGAAGACCTGGGTCACCGTCACGTCGAAGCCGGGTGTCGGCAGCTGCGGCACACAGGCAGCCTTGGCGTCGACGACGACCTTCGGCTTCACGACATTGCGCCGAGGTCCCTTGACTGCCTCGATGTCCCACTTCTTGGTCCCCCAGAGCGTCACCGAAAGGTTGCTGCCCTTCGTGGTGGCCTGGATGAGGATGCCGGACCCTGTGTCGTTGGTCCACTTCTGGTCGACGTTTGGCCATGACACCGTGGCTTCGCGGCCTTCGGGATAGCGCGCGATGTAGAACGAGTGCGCCAGGTGCTCATCGATCCTGACCCCGGCAAAGAAGGCAGCGTTGAAGGTCGTCGTCGAGACCTGGGAGACGCCGCCGCCATAGTCCTTCACCAGGCGTCCGGCAAAGATGACGGGTGCCTGCTGGTATCCCTTGGCCGGGGTCCGCTTCCCCAGCGTGCCATTGAGGCTGAACTGGCCGCCCGGGCGGATCACCGTGCCGTTCAACGTCGCGACGGCGATCTTGATGTTGGTGGTGCGCGGCGGGTTGACCGGGAACTGGGTGGTGAAGGTGGAGATCGGGGCCGTGATACGCCAGCCCGCAGCGGCCGCTGTGGTCACCTTGGGCGGAGCCGCTATCACTGTCATCGTCACCGTTCGCGCCGGCGATGTGAGAGCCACCCCGAACCGGGTCGGCGCGACCCCCTCGTTGAACCTCGTTCCCGCGACGGCAGGCACCACCTGGGGCCGACCTGCGACCAAACGCACGGTCGCGTCCACCGGAGGGTGCTCGGCGCCGGGCACGGCCGCCCGGATCACGGCCATCAGCCTGGCCCGGTCGATCTTGAGCCGGAGCCGGCCCGCCCCGTCCGGGGTCGTGGAAAGCGCCGGGGCGTACCGCCTCGGCTGGAGCGTCACGGTGCCGGCAGGGTGAGGCCCTGCCACGACTGTGACCGGCGCCGACATCGCGGGGACGGCGAGCTCCTTCGTGGCGCGCCTGATCTCGTCGGCCGTCACTCTGGGAGCGGTCACCTTCGTGACGGCCCGGACGACCTGGCGCCGGGGCCACGCGGCCGCCACCGCATCCGTGGTCTCAGAAACCCTGACCTCCGCTCCCGCCAGGGACAGGACCTCGGTCGACCCGCCGCCGGTGAACCTGATCGACCCCTCCTTCACGGGATGGTTCAGTGCGCCCGCGGCCTTGGTCACGGCTGCGGTGAGCTTGTCCCGGTCGACGCGGATCTGGAGAGGCTGGCTGCGGTCCCCGGTCAGATGGGCCCACATCCGCAGCGGGTTCAGGGTGAAGCCGGTCAGACCGTCAACGGTCGCCCCGATGTCGACCTGGAGGCCGGCTGCGGCAGGTTGGATGCCCACGCTGTGCGACGGCACCGTCAGATGCACGGGACGGGAGGCCTCGGCGGCCAGGACTCGTTTGAGCGTGACTGTGGCCTCGCCCGGTGACATGCCGCCGATCGCCGCGCCGTCCACGGTGACGCTCGCGGGCACGTGGCCGGCCAGAGAGGTCGCCAGCCCGCCGTAGATCCCGGCCAGCACGATGACGACCGCAGCCATCACCAGCAAGGCCCGAGGACGTCGCATCTTCTCGACGAGTGCCGCGAGGGCCGTCATGCCAGGCTCCCGTACCGTCCGCGGTAGTACACCAGGGCCTCGCCCGGGTGGGGCTCGCTGGTGACGGAGACCACCTCTCCGACCACGATGCTGTGGTCGCCGGCCGGGTGTACGGCCGTGGTGCGGCACTCGAACGTGGACAGGGCCCCGTCCAGCAGGGCGACCCCCGTGCTCGGACCATGGTGGTGCGGAATGCGGTCGAGCTGACCGTGCAGCGGCCTCCCCCGCGTTGCCAGCCAGTCAGCACCCGCCCTGTCGCCGACGGACAGCACGCTGACCCCCCAGATCCCCGCCTCGAGCACGACGTCGTGGAAGCGCGCCTCACGTTCGATACACACCAGGAGCAGCAACGGCTCGAGGGACACGGAGGTCAGCGCACTGGCGGTCATCGCATAGTCGACATCGCGGGTCCGCGTTGTCAGCATCGTGACGCCCGTGGCGAAGCGGCCCATCGCCCGCCGGTAGCTGTCGATGTCCGGCAGGCCGCTGTCCGGCAGGTCGCTGTTCGGCAGGTCGCTGTTCGGCAGGTCGCTGCCCGGCAGGTCGCTGTCCGGCGTGTTCTGGCTCATCTGTGCCCCTCGGAGTGATCCGGCAGGACCCGTGGAAGGCCAGCTGGCATGCCAGCGAGCGGGCCATCGAACGGGCCATCGAACGGGCCATCGAGCAGCCTGTCGAATAAGCCACGGTGGGGCGGTGCGCCGGGCGTCACCGGTATGAGCCTGCCGGCGACGGGGTCGAACTGCGCGAAACCCTCACGGCCGCTCAGCCGGCTCACGATGTGGTTGGACAAGGTGTAGTAGCCGTCGTGGACGACGACCTGGGTCGCGTGCTCGGCCAGCGCCCTGCTCTGCATACCAACCACTGTCGGCTCCTCCACCACGTGAGTGACCATCGCATCCGGCACGACCGACGGTGGATATGGCTCATCCTGTTGCGGGACAATACAGTTCGAGCCGTCGGGCAGCACATTGTCACGCAGCCACTCGCGGTCCTGCGCTGCCCAGCTCGCCGGAGTGAGAATGCAGAAGACGCTCGGCCCGGCGACCCCTTCGGCTTCTGCCTCAGCAGCCAGCATCGACAAGGCAAGCATCGTCACCCGATGGGTCTGGATATGGTCCGGATGGGCGTACCCACCCTGCTCGTCGTAGGTCACCACGACGTCCGGCCGCACTGCCCTGACGTGCGCGGCCACCATGGCCGCGGCCTCGCCGGGGTCGGCACGGACGAAGGCGTCCGGATGCCCTGCGCTCGGGGTGCCTGCCATCCCCGAGTCGCGATACCGCGAGGCCACCCCGCTCCGCGGGTCCTCCCCCAGCACCGAGTGTGCGACCCCCAGCACCGACATGGCCGCCCGGAGCTCTTCCCTGCGCCACGGACCGAGGGCGTCATCGCGATCGGCGACCAGGTGGGCGAGCTCCGGCGGGATGACCTCGCCCTCCTCGCCCAGGGTGCAGGTGAGCAGGTGAACGTCATGGTGACGTGAGGCATAGCCGGCCATGGTCAGCCCGGTCGTCAGCGTCTCGTCGTCGGGATGCGCGTGCACGAACAACAGCCTCGCGCGCCTGGTCACGTCCCCGGATCGGAGGTCACTCATCGGACCGAGACCGTAGCCAGGTCGACGGTGCCGGAGAGCGCCGGATTGTCGATGTAGTCCGTGACGCCACTGCCATGGACGAACACAGACCTGGAGTTGGTCAGCGCGATGGCCGCGACGTTGGTCGCGACCTCCTTGTCAAGGGCGCCCCAGGCCTTCTCGCGCTGGGCCGCGTTCGCGATCTTCACGGCTGCATCGATCTTGGCGCTGAAAGCGGCACTCGCGTAGCGGCCGTAGTCCTGACCCGACGAGACCGCGCTGAGGTTGAGCCTGCTGTCGAAGAGCGACGGGATCACGCTCGAGCCCGATGGCCACTCGGCGGACCCCAGAGCCCACATCACGTCGTACCCGCGACTGTTCCGGACAGAGGTGATGTTCGTGAAGTAGTCATCCTCGATGCCCTTGAGGGTGACCGAGAACCCGGCGTCCTGCCATCCCTGCTGGAGGGCAGCCATGGCGTTGTCCGCGGGCGAGCCCTTCCGGTAGGCCACCGTGATGCTGACCGGCAGCGTCAGCCCCGAGGCATGCAACAGGGTGCGCGCCCTGGCGACATCCCCGCGGGGCGGGACCTTCAGAGGGTTGAAGTCCTGATAGGCCGGCATGGACTTGTTGATCATCGCGTAGGTGGCCTCGGCGGCAGAGGTCCCGCCCAGAGCGGTGACGTAGGCCTCCCTGTTGGTGGCGATCGCCAACGCCTGCCGGACCGCCGGCTTCGACATCGCCCGCCGGCTGAAGTTGGGCAGGAGGTAGTCCACGAACGGCCCGCGCGGGTTGGACGACCGCGCCGTGATCGCCGCGCTGGACAGGATGTCGTTCTGCAGCACTCGTGGTGCCGACTCCGCCGTGACCGCGCGGGAGTCCGGCCCCGCATTCGTCATGATCCTGCTGACCACCGTCTGGGCCGGGATACCGTCCTGGTAGATCAGCTGGGCGGGTCGCGCCTTGCGGATCGGGTCGGTCCTCGCGCGCCAGTGCGGGTTGCGCACGAACGTCGCGCCCTTTCCCGCCCGCCAGGCTCCGGCGAGCTGGTAGGGGCCGTTGGAGAAGATCTCGGTCGCCGACATGACGCCCGAGCGCCCCCCGCGATCCCTGTCAGCACGCACCGGCGCGAAGGCCGACATCGCCGCGACCTGGTTGAAGTCGGGCACAGCCCTGGCAAGCCTGAGCGTGATCGTCCGGCCGGAGCAGGCGACCGCCTTATCGAACGCCGCCTGGCCCGTCTTCAGGTAGGGGCCGGCGTAGGTGCTGGACCCGTCGGCGTTTCGGGGCACGTCCAGAAGGTCCAGGGCGTAGGTGAGGCCGCCAGTGATCCGGGTGGTCGCGAAGGTGCGTGAGATGCCGTACTTCACATCGGCACAGGTGACGGGCTTGCCGTCCTGCCACGTGGCGTCCCCGCGCAGAGCGAAGCTCCACGCCCGCCCACCGGCGACAACCTTCCCGAGGTCGGTGGCCAGGTCGGGCACCAGGGCAGGCATGGTGTCCGGCCGGGTCGCGGGCGCCCACGCCGTCAGGGTCCGCTGGAAGACCCGCCCCGCGAACGCCATGTCCGCCCCGACATTCAGTCGTTGCGGATCCCATGCGCGGACGGGCCCCTGACCCAGCACGTAGAGCGTCCCCCCTGGCTTTGCCAGGACCGCCGAGGCGGGCTTGGTCTCGGCAGGCATGGGCGCCGAGCACGAGGCCGAGACCGCCGTGACGCAAAGGCCAAAGACGACAGCGGCGCTAGATCTCTTGGCGCGCATCAGGTGATAACTCCCTCGGGTGGCCGACCGGTGACGCTCGTGGCCGACCCCTCTCGACGCTACCCAAGCCTACCCGCCCTCGGGAGAGAGTCAGGACCTGGCTGCCGTCTTGGCGCGTGCCGCCGTGCGTGCCCTCTCCTGCTGGGGAAGCACCAGCTTGCGGATGCGGACCGCGACCGGGGTGACCTCGACGCACTCGTCCTCGCGGCAGAACTCCAGAGCCTGCTCCAGGCTCAGCTTGCGTGACGGGACCAGACGCTCGAGCACCTCGGAGGTGGCGGAGCGCACGTTGGTGAGCTTGCGCTCCTTGCAGATGTTGACGTCCATGTCCTCCACGCGGGAGTTCTCACCGACGATCATCCCCTCGTAGACCTCGGTGGTCGGCTCCAGGAACATCGCGCCGCGTTCCTGCAGGTTGAACATCGCGTATGACGTCGCGGCACCGGTGCGGTCAGCCACCAGCGAGCCGTTCTGCCGGGTCTTGAGCTCGCCCACCCATGGCTCGTAGTCCTCGAAGACGTGGTTGGCGATGCCGGTGCCGCGGGTGTCGGTGAGGAACTCGGTCCGGAAGCCGATGAGCCCGCGGGACGGGACCACGAACTCCATCCGCACCCAGCCGGTGCCGTGGTTGGTCATCTGTTCCATCCGGCCCTTGCGGACGGCCAGCAGCTGGGTGATCGCGCCGAGGTACTCCTCGGGAGCATCGATCGTCAGGCGCTCGAACGGCTCGTGAACCTTGCCGTCGATCTCACGGGTGACGACCTGCGGCTTGCCGACGGTCATCTCGTAGCCCTCGCGGCGCATCTGCTCGACGAGGATGGCCAGCGCCAGCTCACCGCGCCCCTGCACCTCCCATGCGTTGGGGCTCTCGGTGGGCATGACCCGGATCGAGACGTTGCCGACGAGCTCGCGATCGATGCGGTCCTTGATCAGCCGTGCGGTGACCTTGGTGCCCTTGGTACGCCCGACCAGGGGGGAGGTGTTGGTGCCGATCGTCATCGAGATCGCCGGCTCGTCGACGGTGATCATCGGCAGCGGGATCGGGTTGTCCGGGTCGGTCAGCGTCTCGCCGATGGTG
>DASVKO010000093.1:0-3862 GCA_036385355.1 Dermatophilaceae bacterium | reverse complement strand
CCGGCCAGCATCTGGACCTCGGCCACGCTCTCGCCGGCGGCGGCGTGGACACCGGCCACGCTCATCCGTCCGGTGGTGACCGTGCCGGTCTTGTCGAGCAGGATGGTGTCGACCCGTCGGGTGGACTCCAGGACCTGTGGGCCCTTGATGAGGATGCCGAGCTGGGCGCCACGGCCGGTGCCGACCAGCAGCGCTGTCGGGGTGGCCAGTCCGAGGGCACAGGGGCAGGCGATGATCAGGACGGCCACGGCAGCGCTGAACGCCGCGGTGGGAGAACCGGTGACCAGCAGCCAGACCGTCAGGGTGGCCAGGGACAGCAGGATGACGATCGGCACGAAGATGCCGGACACCCGGTCGGCCAGGCGCTGGACCTCGGCCTTGCCGTTCTGGGCGTCCTCGACCAGCCGGGCTATCTGCGCGAGCTGGGTGTCGGCGCCGACCCGGGTGGCCCGGACGACCAGCCGTCCTCCGGCGTTGACGGTGGCGCCGACCACGGGGTCGCCGGGCCCGACCTCGACCGGCACGGACTCCCCCGTGAGCATCGAGGCGTCGACGGCGGAGGTGCCGTCCGTGACAACCCCGTCGGTGGCGACCTGCTCACCGGGACGGACGATGAAGACGTCGCCGACGACGAGCTGGTCGGTCGGGATCCTCGCCTCAGCGCCGTCGCGCAGGACGGCGACGTCCTTGGCGCCCAGGTTCAGCAGGGCCCGCAGGGCGGCACCGGACCGCTTCTTGGCCCTGGCCTCGAAGTAGCGGCCGGACAGGATCAGCACGGTGACCACGGAGGCGACTTCAAGATAGATGTCGTTCGTTGCGCTGTCGCGTGAGGGAAGGAGCTCGAACTGCATCCGCACCCCGGGCATGCCGGCACCGCCGAGGAACAGCGCCCACAGGGACCACAGCCACGCGGCGCTGACGCCCACCGAGATCAGCGTGTCCATGGTTGCCGCGCCGTGGCGGGCGTTGGTGAACGCAGCCCGGTGGAACGGGTACGCACCCCACACCACGACCGGTGAGGCCAGGGTCAGGGCCAGCCACTGCCAGTTGTCGAACTGCAGCATCGGGATCATCGACATCAGCAGCACCGGCAGGCTCAGGGCCGCCGAGATCACCAGCCGCTGCCGCAGGCGGGCGACCTCGTCGTCCTTCTCGTCCTGCTCAGCATCACCGCTGTCCGCCCCGGCCGCGCTGCTCACCTTGGGGGCAGGCAGGGCCGCGGTATACCCGGTCGCCTCGACCACGGCGACCAGATCCTGCGGGGTGACCGTCCCGGCATACGACACCTTGGCCTTCTCGGTGGCGTAGTTGACGGTCGCGACGACGCCGTCGAGCCTGTTCAGCTTCTTCTCGATCCGGGCCGCGCAGGAGGCACAGGTCATCCCGCCGATGACAAGCTCGACGCTTCGGTCCTCGGCACGCTGGTCAGCGGTGGTGGTCATGGAATTCCTTGTCTCCTGGGCCTGCTCGGGTCGGCTCGGGTCGGCTCGGGTCAGTCGGGTCGCTCGGGTCAGCTGGCTGCGAACGTCACTTGGACGCGAGCTTGTAGTCGCCGGCCTCGTCCAGGGCCACGGCCACCTCGTCGTCGCTGAGAGCCTCGTCGGCGGTGACCCGCACGGTTGAGGTGCCGTCGGGGACCAGGTCGATCTGCACGTCCGTGACGCCCGCCAGCACGCTGAGCTCGCTGGTGACGGCGCCGACACAGTGGCCGCAGGTGAGTCCGGTGACGGGGAAGGTCTGGGTGCTCATGGTGTTCTCCTTGGTGAGGGTGTTGCTGGGGTTCATCGGCTGTGGGGGATCTTCGGCCGGGGACGGTTCAGGAGCGCACCAGCCGGGCGATCGCGGCCGAGGCTTCGGTGAGCTTGTCCTCAGCCGGGGCGCCACCGGCCTGGATGGCGTGGGTGACGCAGTGGCGAAGGTGCTCGTCGAGCAGACCGAGGGCAACCGCCTCCAACGCCTTGGTGGCTGCCGAGATCTGGGTGAGCACGTCGATGCAGTACGTGTCCTCCTCGACCATCCGCTGGACGCCCCGGACCTGACCCTCGATCCGGCGTAGCCGCTTCAGGTGGGCGTCCTTGGTCGAGTGGTATCCCGGCTCGGTAGTGTCCACGTCTTTCACTCCCTCGCGTACCCGGTGGGGGTATCTTCACTGGGTCTCAACCATACCCCACGAGGGTATATTTCCGCCACGGGAGGCCTCATCCGCCTGATCAGCCAAGGCGACCGACCGGGTTGTCAGCTCGCCAGGAAGGAGCACCCGCTGGACAGCAACGAGCGCACGCCGACCTCGACGTGCGCTCGTTGGCGACCTGTATCAGCGGGAGGGCCTGGCCTGACGGGTGAGCGCCGCCAGCAGTGGCCGCACAGCCTCGTGCACCTCGGGCTCCTCCCACCGGCGCCGCACGGTGCGGTCGCCCTGACGAATCTCGAGCTGGTAGCTGAACTGGTCTGCCCCGCCCGGGCGGCTGACCCCGGGACCCCGAAGATCCTCGGTGAGCAGCCTGGAGACGACGCTCTGCTGATCCGCGGCAAGATCGCCCGAATCGACGGTGGCGGCCATCTCCAGGCCGGCGATACCACCACTGCGGACGAACTTCACCTGCATGTCGACTCCCTGAAGCTGACCGCGCCCCGGTCCCGCAGGCTGGAGATGTCGGCCATGAAGGTCAGCGGACCCGGACCTTGACCGCCTCCCAGCCTGCTTGCACCGCCTGGGCCTCCTTGCTGGTGGCGCCGTACCGCGACCGGGCTACCCGCAGGGTCACTCCCGCGAACAGGGTGAAGGTGGTCTTGGGCGTCACCTTGGCGTCCAGCAACGCGTCGTACCAGATGTTGCCCGGCGCCATCCAGGCCTTGCCCCCGAGCGTGGTCGCGGTGACGTAGAACGCATGGTTGGGGATGCCGGAGTTGGTGTGCACGCCGCCGTTGTCCTTGCTGGTGTGAACGTAGTGATCCATGTCGGCCGGCTGGTCGTCGTACTGGTTCGCCGTGCCGGGCGCCTTCATCGACCGCAGCGCCGGAGCGAGCTGGGGGCCGACGATGTCTTTTCCGATCAGCCAGTCGGCCTTCGCCGCCGTCTGCTTGAGGTGGTACTGCTTGACCAGCGATCCGAAGACGTCCGAGATGCTCTCGTTCAGGGCGCCGGACTGGCCGGAGTAGGTCAGGTTGGCCTCGTGCTGGGTGACTCCGTGAGTGAGCTCGTGACCGATCACGTCCAGGCCTTTGGTGGTGTCGGTCAGCAGCTGACCGTCGCCGTCACCGAAGAACATGTGGCCGGCGCCGTCCCAGAACGCGTTGTCGTACGCGTCCCCGTAGTGGACCAGACCCTCGATCGGCATCCCCTGGTCGTCGATGGAGTCCCGGTGGAAGATGTCCCAGAACAGCTTGTAGGTGTATCCGAACCCGTCGTAGGCCTGATTGATGGAGACGTCCTTGACGGGCCCCTGTCCCTCCTTGCGCACCAGCGTTCCAGGCGCGTAGTCCGTCGAGTGACGCTGGTCGTAGATGCTCCGGTTCGGGGTGCCGCCGGCCCCCGCGGTCATGGAGCCGAGAGGTCGGGCAACCTGGCGGGCGGCGAGCTCGGCGCGGCGCAGACGGAAGCTCTGATCCAGCTCGATGGTCGTGAGGATGGTCGAACGGCCTTTTGCGGTTGACTCCTGCGCAAGCTTGTGCAGGAGGTCGGGGGAGAGAATGCAGGCAAGGGGTTGGTGACTCATGGCATGTGCCTCCGGTTCGCGTGCAATGGGAGAGGTCTGACAGTGGTGCGGGTACGACATCTGTGCGGGGACGACATCTGTGCAGATCCGACACATGGTGCAGATCCGACACATGGTGCAGATCGGACACATGGTGCAGATCCAAA
>DASVKO010000092.1:0-19630 GCA_036385355.1 Dermatophilaceae bacterium | reverse complement strand
CGGGGATGCGTGGGCGAACGTGGTGGGCAGGGGTCGAGCTGTAGCACGAGGCTGCGGGATCAGGCGCGCTCTGGTGGCTGCCGGCCTCACTGCGGCTCTGACGGCCGGCGCCCTGGTCACGGTCGCCCAGCCCGCGAGCGCCCGCGTGCCGCCCAAGCCCCCCGTCGCGGACGCAGTGCTCACACCCGCCCAGCTCGCCCAGCAGGTCAGGGCGGCCGACGCCTTGCGCACCGACCTGATGAGGTCCGGTGCCCGGATGGCCGCGGCGAACTCTCGCCTGGAGGTCTTGGCCGCACGGTCCGGCGCGCTCCTGTCAGAGCTGTCGGCGACCAGGTCGGCGCAGGTTGCCGCGGAGGCCGAGGCTGCGGCCCAGCGAACCCGCCTGGTCGAGCTCGGCCTGCAGGTGCAGGGGGCCGGCAACGCCCTGGGGCAGCTGGCCAGTGACTCCTACATTCGCGGCGGCGGTCCGCTCGGCGACGTGGCCGCAGTTCTGGAGGCCCTCTCCGCACCCACCGCGGAGCAGAGCACCAACTCCGTGGCGACGGTGCAGTACCTGGTCAACGCCCGTTCGCGGCTCCTCAACCGCCTGAAGTCCCTACGGGTTGAGCAGGCCGCAGCCTCGTCCCGGGCCGCTGCGGCCAGCGTCCGGGCGACGGCCGAGGCCAGGAAGGCCGCCACGGCAAAGTCCGCGCTCGACGCCGTCATCGTGGACCAGATGGCAGCCCTCGCAGGGTTCCAGGCCGCCGAGGCTGCCCAGGTCGGCCGGGCGGCCGAGATGCGCGGCACCCTGCTGCGCTCCGAGGATGCACTGGCCAGGGCAGCCGACAGGCGACTCGCACAGGCCCTCCAGGGCCAGGACTACGCGTTGTTGTTGAACCAGAGCGCCCGCTGTGGCAAGAGCCAGAGGCTCTTCCCCAACGGTCGGTGGCCGTCGGCCTACCTGTGCCCCCTGTATGCCGCGCCGGGTGAGAGCCTGCGTCGTACCGCGGCCCTGGCGTTCAACACGATGAGCCTGGCCTACCAGAGACAGACCGGGTCGGCGCTGTGCGTCACCGACGGCTACCGGTCCTACGCCGAGCAGGTCGCGGTCAAGCGGGCTCGCCCGAGGCTCGCAGCAACACCTGGAACGAGCCAGCACGGTGTGGGGCTGGCTGTCGACCTCTGCGGGGGTGTCCAGGACTTCGGCACCAGGGCCCATCTCTGGATGAAGCGAAACGCCCCGCTCTACGGGTGGTTCCACCCGGCCTGGGCCGAACCGACGGGCCGGCTGCCCGAGCCCTGGCACTGGGAGTTCGCAAGCTGAGACATCCTCACGTCTCATGGTGATGTCGTCGTGAATGGGCCGGACCCGGCATGTGCAAGGCTGCGCCCATGAGCAGCGCCGTCGACTCCAACGCTTCACCGAAGCGCGCCAGGGACACCCCGCACCAGAGGGCCTGGTACTGGTACGACTGGGCCAACTCAGCCTACGTCACCACGACCCTCACCGTCCTGATGGCTCCCTACCTGACAGTCATCGCCAAGAAGTCGGCCTGCCCCACCCTGCCCAGTGACGTGGCCTGCCCCACCAACCTGTCGGTGATCGGCATACCGGTGGCCCCCGGGTCGCTGGTGTTCTACGTCCTCACGTTCTCCACGATCCTCTCGGCGATCGTCCTGATCTTCGTCGGAGCCATCGCCGATCGCTCCCCCAGGCCGGTCAGGCTGTTCGCCGCGTTCGCCTGGGCCGGAGCGGCGGCCGCGACGGCGATGTTCCTGGTCAGCGGGGACAACTGGGGGCTGGGAGTGCTGCTCCTGGTCTTCGCCAACCTGTGCCTGGGGTCCTCCCTGGTCATCTACGACTCGCTGCTCTGCCGTATCGCCTCGCCGGACGAACGTGACCGGGTGTCCAGCCGAGGCTGGGCCTGGGGCTATCTGGGCGGTGGCCTGCTTCTCGCGATCAACCTCGCCCTCCTGACCCTCGCCGGGCAGATCGGCATCTCGGAGGGAACGGCCGTGCGGATCAGCCTGCTCTCGGCCGGCCTGTGGTGGGCCTCGTTCACCATCATCCCGGTTGTCGGTCTCCGGGATCTGCGCGGCACCGCGGAGATGACCAACCAGACAACCAACCAGACAACCAACCAGACAACGGACCAGACGGCCACCCAGCCGACCGACCAGGATCCCGACCAGATCCTCGGCCGGACGACCACCGGACAGCAACCGGGCGTGATCAGTGGCAGCCTGAGACAGCTGGCCGGCACCTTCCGCGAGCTTCGCCTGTATCCGCAGACGTTGCTGTTCCTGGTGGCGTACCTCTTCTTCAACGACGGCATCCAGACCGTGATCAGCGCCTCCAGCGTCTACGGCGCCGAAGAGCTGAAGTTCAGCGACAGCCAGCTCATCGAGATCATCCTGCTCGTCCAGTTCGTCGCCTTCGGTGGTGCGCTGTTGTTCGGGCGGCTGGCGAGGCGGCTCGGGGCGTGGCGGGTCGTGCTGAACAGCCTCGTGCTCTGGACCCTGGTGGTGACCATCGCCTTCTTCGTCCCCACCGGCGGGTTCCTGATGTTCGTCGGACTGGCGGTGCTGATCGGTATCGTGCTGGGCGGCAGCCAGGCCCTGTCGCGCTCGATGTACAGCCAGCTGATCCCCCGCGGGCGCGAGGCCGAGTTCTTCAGCCTCTACCAGGCGATGGAACGGGGCACGAGCTGGTTCGGGACGCTCGTCTTCGGACTAGTACACCAGTTCACCCACTCCTACCGCTGGGCCATCATCGCCCTGATCGTGTTCTTCGTCGTGGGTGGCCTGCTGTTGTCCAGGGTTCGGATGCGCGAGGGCGTCATTGCTGCCGGCAACGAGGTTCCCGTAGTCATATGACCCACTCCCCCATCCGCGGTACGATGGAGGTCGGACGGCATCTGCCGTGTCCGGAACATTGAACTTGACTGCGGCGTTGTGCCCAGTGAATCCCCGCACAGACCCGTGTGGGCAGCACGTTGGGAGTACACCCGTCATGGCAGAAAGATCACTTCGAGGCACCAATCTGAGTGCCCTCAGCATGGAGACCGACACAAACGTCGTCCTCAGCGAGCGTCAGATCGTCCGTTACGTATGCCCCGAGAAGCACATCAGTGAGCTTCCGTTCTCCGTCGAGGCAGACGTCCCGTCGGTGTGGGAATGCCGCTGCGGCGTTGAGGCACGTCTCGTCGACGGGCCCGAGCCGGAGTACAAGAACGTGAAGGCTGTCCGCACCCACTGGGACATGCTGCTCGAGCGTCGCTCGATCCCCGAGCTCGAAGAGCTGCTCAAGGAACGGCTCGCGTTGCTGCGGGCTTCGCGCGGCGAGAAGCCGCGTCGCAAGCGCACCGCCTGACCGACGAACCTGACCGACAAGCCCCGTGCTGCCTCCCCTCCGATGGCCGCGGGGCTTGTTGCTGTTCCCGCTCAGAAGGGTCAGATGACCTCGCCGCGCACGATCCCCGACCGGTCCACCAGACGGCGTTCCACCACGCCCTGCAGCCACCGCCGGGTGATCGGTCTGGTGAAGGGCAGGATGAAGAAGAAGCCGGCGATGTCGGTTAGGAAACCCGGGGTCAGCAGCAGGGTGCCGCCGATCAGGACGAGCGTGGCGTCGGCCAGCTCACGCCCGGGCATCTGGCCGGTGTTCAGCGCCACCCGCAGAGCCTGCCACGAGCGGGCGCCTTCGCGTTTGACCAGGTAGGCACCGAGGGCAGACTCCACCAGCAGCAGCGCGATCGTCTGCCAGCCGCCGATCACCGAGCCCACGGCGACGATCAGGGCGATCTCGGCCACCGGCACGACCAGCAACGCCACGAAGACGAACCATCCCCATCGCGGGCGCCGACGTCCCGTGCGGGTCAGTCGTCGAGCTGGTGCCATCGTGGCTCCCTCCGGAAAAGTGAGCGCACCTGGCCGAGACGATACCTGGCGCCCCACGTCGTGATGTTGCGCAGCGACTCGTTCACGATGTCCTGGCTCATCTTGGAGTCGCCGATCGTCCGCTCGACAAAGGTGATCGGCACCTCGACCACGAGCAGGCCGGCCCGTATCGCCCGCCACGCGAGATCGACCTGGAAGCAGTATCCCTGGGACGCGACCTCATGCAGGTCCACGGTCCGCAGCGCGGACGCGCGGTAGGCCCGGAATCCCCCGGTCGCGTCACCGATCGGCATACCCAGGAGCAGCCGGACGTAGAGGTTGCCGCCCCGGCTGAGGGCCTTGCGGTGCATCGGCCAGTTGACCACCGAGCCGCCCGTCACCCAGCGAGAGCCAAGTGCGACATCGGCGTCGGCAAGTGCCACCAGAAGGGAACGCAGCTGCTCCGGCTGATGTGAACCATCGGCGTCCATCTCGACCAGGACGTCGTACCCCTGTTCGAGGGCCCAGGCGAAGCCCGCGAGGTATGCCGCGCCGAGGCCCGCCTTGCTGGTGCGGTGCAGGACCCGGACCTGGCGGTCATCGGCCGCCAGCTGGTCGGCGACGGCTCCGGTGCCGTCCGGGGAGCTGTCGTCCAGGATGAGGATGTCCGCCTCGGGCACCGCTACCCGTAACCGCGAGACGATCAGTGAGATGTTCTCGCGCTCGTTGTAGGTCGGGATCAGCACGACGATCTTGTCGATCGGAGGCCGTGCCTGCGGGTGTGTCATGGACGTCCTTTGTCGGATGGAGCCTTCTGCTTTGTCGGATGGAGCCTTCGTGCGGTCTCACGTCACATTATCGGCGCCGTCGCAGGCCCGTCACAGCGAGCAGCGCCAGCATCACGGCGAGCGCCGAGCCGGCGAGGATCTCGGGCCACGGACCAACCCTGTCCGCGATGGTGCGGTCGGTGCGCAACGGAAGGTCCGCGGCAAGCACTGCCGTAGTGAACAACGTGCTGGTCTGGTGGGCGGTTCCGTCGGGCGCGATCATCGCGCTGACCCCGACCGTGGATACGTGCACGATCGACCGTCCGTGCTCGATGGCCCGGATCCGTGAGATGGCGAGCTGCTGGACCGACTCGTCGGTGTACCCGAAGGTGGCGTTGTTGGTCTGGACGACCAGAACGTTCGCGCCGTGGTCGACGGTGTCCCGGATCAGGGCGTCGTAGGCCACCTCGAAGCAGATGATGGTGCCGGCCGCGATGGGCACACCGTGGCGGGCAGGCACCCGGAACACGCCTGCGCTCCTGCCCGCGGCGAAGTCCGAGTAGACCAGGTCGACCTTGTCACTGAAATGACGGAAGAACGAGCGGTAGGGGATGTACTCGGCGAACGGGACCGGGTGCTGCTTCACGTATCGCCCGGCCAGGCCCCGGCCCGGCAGGTACAGCAGGCTGGCGTTGGAGACCTTTGGCCGGGGCTCCTCCAGGACGGCGCCCAGGATGAGCGGAGCGTTGATGGCGTCCACGGCCGAGGTGATGACGTCGGCCGCATCGGGGTTGCGCAGCGGGTCGATGTCCGAGGCGTTCTCCGGCCACACCACGAGGTCCGGACGGGGCTGGGTGCCCGCCTTCACCGACGCGGCCGCCTGCTTGGTCGCCCGGGCGTGGTTGTCCAGGACTGCCCGGCGCTCGGCGTTGAACTCCAGCCCGGCCCGGGGCACGTTGCCCTGGACGGCCAGGAACCTGCCGGTCGGCCCGTCGGTCGGTCTGGGGACCAGGCCGGGGGCAAGGATGACGGCGATGGCGCTGGCGAGGCACAGCCCCGCTGCAACGGATACCGCGCCGAACGTCCTGCGACGTGTGCCGGAACGGTCGGCAGATCGCTGGCGACCCATCAGCCGCGCCGTGCCCGCAGCGAGCAGCCCACCGGCCAGCGCCACCCCGAAGGTCACCGCCGGGGCGCCACCGAGGGATGCCAGCGAGGCCAGAGGCGAGTCGGCCTGGCTGAAGGCCAGACGTCCCCAGGGGAACCCGCCGAACGGGGTGTTGTCGCGCAGGGACTCCTGGGCCACCCAGGCCAGGGCCACGACCAGAGGCCGCACCCTGCCGCTCCTGCCGTCCCTGCCGAGCTCGCCGTTCTCGTCCCTGTCGGGACTGCCGACGCCGGTCCGGGACGGTCGGCTCTGAAGGAGGGCACAGACCAGGCCGAGCACCGCGATGTAGAGGGACTCGAGGACGGCCAGAGCGACCCACGGGAGGGCGCCGACATAGACACCCGACCAGGACAGGAGCGGCAGGAAGCACGCCAACCCGCTGACCAGCCCGAGGAGAGCGCCCTGCCAGGCAGAGGCACCGCGGGTCGCCAGGGCCAGGAGCGCGACCCCGATCGGTGCCAGGAGCCAGAGGTCGTGCGAGGGAAATGCCAGCCACAGAGCCAGGCCGGAGGCGACGGCAAGTGGATAGCGATACACCGGTTCAGGCTAGATCACGTCCCGCTGCACTGCCTCATCGTCGTGGGCCAGTCGCAGTGGCGGGCAGGTGCCGCGATGGGCAGATGCCGTGCGCCCGCAGGTGCAGGGAATGGACAGGGGTGGCACCGGATGCGGCAGGGCCCGTTGCCTTTGGGGCCAACCTCAGGGCGACTGGATGCCGATCCGACGTTGTTGTCTACTAAGCACGCGACCCTGCCACTAACCGCCTCCGATGCCCTGCGATGTGCCACCGGACAGGGAACCCCGTGAATCTGGTTTCTGATGACGGCCACACACGCGAACCGCCACGGACCCCGAACATTTCCCCTGCCCTGTGACCTTCGCTTCTTGTCCTGATTGAGCGGCGGCCAACGGATCCGAAGATACAACCGGCTGCACACCTGCTGTCAACCCTGCGTTCACCTGCGGTGATGCGCATCACCGCAGGTCAGGGGCACGCCGAACATCCCTGCGAATATTGAGTTCTTTGGCGATTTTGGCGTGTCGTCCACGACACGCCGAATTAAGTCAGGTATTGGCCGGGACGACGACGACACCACGCGCGGTGGTGGCGATGACGGGTTCGCCGAGCAGGTCGGCCGCGGACTCGCCTCCGGCCGGGTTGCTCCGCGTGATGACCCGTACCTCGAAGCTCATCTCACGGCTGCGCGAACCGACCCGGACCAGGGTGGCCTCGATCTCGATGCAGTCGCCCGCCCGAACCGGCGCCCGGAACTGCACGTCACTGTAGGAGGCGAACAAGCCCTCGTCGCCATCGGTGCGGATACACATCTCCGTCGCGACGTCACCGAATGCTGCCAGCGAGTATGCGCCGTCCACCAGGTTCCCGGCGTAGTGGGCGTGGCTGTAGGGGACGTAGCGACGGTGAGTCACCGTCATACCCGCTGTGGCTGGTCCGTGCGTGCTCATCTGCGTGCTCCTTCGGGGTTGGCGTGCTCATTACATCACCGATCATCTCGGCCAGGCGTCCCGGAGAGCGGACAAGGGCGGGCGCAGGCGATGCACTCCGGATCAGCGTGTTCTGTTGCGCTGAACCAGAACAGGGCGAGATCATGGTGAGGGACAGGGGGCCGAGATGCGCACAAGATATGTCACCTCACTGGCACTGGCGCTGACGTTGGTGGTGGCCGCCTGCAGCAGCGGGGAGACACCCGCCACCTCCCCATCACCCTCGGCGGCACGCTCGTCCTCCAGCTCGCCCGGCGCAGGCACGTCGACCACGAGTGCGCCGGCACGGCCCGGCTCGACCTCGTCGACGCCGGCCTCGTTCGGGTACGTGCCCCTGTGGCCGTTCGCCTCGGTCGCAGCGGCCGAGCAGTGGCAGCGCGAGGCGGTCGCCGGGGGCCACCAGCCGTGGCGTCTGGACGCGGGTGAGGTCGCCGTGACCTTTGCCCGGCAGTACCTCGGGTTCACCGAGGTCACCAAGGTGATCCGCAAGAAGGTCACGACCAACGACGCCCATGTCACCGTCGGCTGGACCATCGAGGGCAGCACCGGGACCGTGGCCGTCGTCCACCTCGTGCGCATCGGCTCCGGAACGGGCCGGCCGTGGGAGGTCGTGGGCACCGACGACACGGCAACCTTCTCGCTGACCCGGCCGCGCTACGGATCCACGGTGGCTGGCACGATCACCGTCGGAGGACGCATCGCCGGGGTCGACGAGAGCATCCGGGTAACGGCCCGTCAGCTCTCTGGCGTCGTCGGGGGCTACTGCTGCCTGCCCGCCGGTGCCGCGGCGCCGTGGGCGGTGCGACTGCGGCTGACCAACCCCAAGCCGGGGCCGATCACCATCGTCGCGTCGACCGGTGGCCACATCGCCGACGTGGAGCGCTTCACCGTCACGGGCGTGCGCTCAGGGCAGTGACAGCGCGGCAACCTCCTGCGCCCCGATGGCGTGGACGAGGTATGACGCGACCTCACTGGGGGTCGTGCCCTTGCCGAAGATCCGGTCGACGCCGAGCGCGTCCTCCGAACCCTGCTCGAACCTGGGGCCGCCGACGATCAGCAAGGGCACCTTCCCGGCCGGGTAGGCCTCGCGGAACGCGGCAGACATCGTCGTGGTGTTGTGGATGTGCCGGTCCTTCTGGGTGACCACCTGGCTGACCAGCACCGCGTCGGCCTTCTCCGCGCGGGCGCGGGCGACGAGCTCGGGCACGAGGACCTGCGCGCCGCAGTTCACCACCCGGATCTCGCTGTAGTACTCCAGGCCCTTCTCCCCCGCGAATCCCTTGATGTTCAGGATCGCGTCGATGCCCACCGTGTGCGCGTCGTTGCCGATACAGGCGCCGACCACGACGAGCTTGCGCCGCAGCCACTTCTTGATGAGTGCGTTCACCTCCTTGGCGCTCAGCAACGGGAACTCGCGTTCGATCACCACGACCTCGCGCAGGTCCACCAGGTGGCTGACGGAGCCGTACACGATGAAGAAGGTGAAGTCCGAGCCCATCGCCCTGGCATGGACGAGCAGCGCCGGCGCGATGCCCATCTTGGCTGCCAGCTGCAGCGCAGCGCCCTCGGCCCGTTTGTCATGAGGGATGGGCAGGGTGAAGGAGACCTGCACCATCCCGTCACCGGTGGTGTCACCGTACGGCCGGATGATGTCGGGCAGGATCGTCGGGGATGCCATGTCCGGGGAGGCCTTCTTCGAAGACGCTTTCCCGGAGGACGTATCGCGAGTGCTCACTTCTGCGTACCTCCGTCTGTCCGTGTGGTGGCTAGCAAGGTGGTGGCCGGGTTGTCGTAGCCGGGCGCGCACCTGACCACGCCGTCCAGGCCCTTGCCGGCATCGGCTGGACGTTTCATCAGCCCGAAGGTGCCGTCGCTGATCGCCTGCAGGAGAGGCACCGACCCGGGCTCGCCGGTGTCGTTGACGATCTTCTCCAGCAGGTCGACGGCCTCCGACAGCACCTGGCGGGCACGGTTCTGGATGAACCCGTCGCGCGGGGGGTGGAAGTCCTCGGCCAGTCCCCCGGCCGCGTTCAGGACGTAGCGGACGTTCTGCAGGGCCAGGTCCCGGTCGGACAGGAACGGGGTCACCACGGCCTCGGTCATCATCCCGACGAGCAGGATGTCCTGGCTGGTCATCGCGCCCACGAGGTTGAAGAATCCGTCCAGCAGGTAGCCGCGGAAGATGTCCCCGGTCATGTGCTTGGTGGGCGGCATCCACTTCAGCGGCGCCTTCGGGAACAGCTGGCGGGCGAGCAGCGCCTGGGCCAGCTCCATCCGGAACGAGTCGGGGATGTCGGGGTTGATCTCGAAGGCGTGGCCCAGTCCGAGCTGCCAGTCCTGCAGCCCCGCCTCCTTGGCGAAGTACTCGTTCATCAGCTGGCTGACGGTGACCGTGTGCGCCGCGTCGACCGCATCGGCAGTGGTCAGGTAGTTGTCCTCGCCGGTGTTGATGATGATGCCTGCCCGGGCGTGGATCTGCCGCGAGAACCGCTGGTCCACGAAGGTTCTGATCGGGTTGATGTCGCGGAAGAGGATGCCGTACATCGAGTCGTTGAGCATCATGTCGAGCCGCTCGAGCCCGGCCAGGGTCGCGATCTCCGGCATACAGAGACCGGACGCGTAGTTGACCAGCCGGATGTAGCGTCCAAGCTCCTTGGACACGTCGTCCAGGGCGGCCCGCATCAGCCGGAAGTTCTCCTGGGTGGCGTAGGTGCCGGCATACCCCTCGCGGGTCGCCCCCTCGGGCACGAAGTCGAGCAGCGACTGCCCGGTCGACCTGATGACGGCGATGATGTCCGCTCCCTCGCGGGCGGCGGTCTGGGCCTGCGGGATGTCCTCGTAGATGTCACCGGTGGCCACGATGAGATAGATCCACGGGCGCCGCTTCGGGTTGCCGTGCCGCTTGATCAGGCGTTCCCGGGTGGCCCGGTTCTTGTCGATCCGGGCCATGCCGGGCTTGACCGAGCGCAGTGCGAGCTTCTGGGCAGCCACGCTGTCGCGGCCCTGCGGAAGGCGGAACGACGCCGAGCCCGCGGTGGCCTTCTGAGCGAGCGTCAGCAGGTCGGGCGCCTCGCCGCGGCGCAACGCGTCGAAGACGGGCGTGGTCACGCCGAGCTCGAGCCCCACCTCGTCGCGGACGGCATCCACGAGGTGGTTGACCCACGGCTCGCCCTCGTGGTCGGCACCGGACAGGCCGGCCAGCCTCAGCACGGCCCGCTCGACGGACACGGTGGTGTGCGTCTTGGCGATCTTGACGACAGGAGCGCCGGCTTTGCGGGCCAGCGAACGAGCCTTGCGGATGACAGCCGGGTCGAGCTCCAGCTTGGGCCTGGCCGGGCCGTTCGTGGTAACCGTGCTCACAGGAGAGCTCCTTCGCGGTCGAAGACGGTGCGACCGCGTATGACGGTCCGCAGGTTGGTGGGCAGGGTGGCCCCGGGCGACAGGTCCGGCAGGCGCACCGGGGTCAGCCCGGCGGAGCCACCGGGAGTGCCGGGCCGGACGTCGCGGGGAACAGACCAGATGGCGAAGCTGGCGGGCTGGTCCACGTCAAGGCAGCCGGGGTCGTCGAGGCCGGCGGCGCGCCAGCCGCCGCGGGTGTGCGCCAGGAAAGCCGACTCGGCCGGGATCCGCTGATCCGGGTCGTGGTGGTGGACGCAGCCACGGATCGCGTCCCAGGGCGCGAACGGTGTCACGGGGGTGTCCGAGCCCAGGGCGAGAGCCATGCCTGCCCCGGTCATCGTGGCGAACGGGTTCATGCCGGCGACCCGCCCGGGACCGAGCCGGGCGGCATACATGCCGTCGGACCCGCCCCAGAGCGCGTCGAAGGCCGGCTGGACCGAAGCGGTGACCCCGAGCTCGACAAGAGCCCTGATGCCGTCGCCGTCCACCATCTCGAGGTGTTCCAGGCGGTGACGCGCCGAGACCACCGTGGCCTGGCCGACCTGGCGTGCCGCGGCCCGGAACCCGGCGATCGCGGTATCGACACCCGCGTCTCCGATGACGTGGAACCCTGCCTGAAGGCCGGCCAGTGAGCAGGCGGCAACGTGGTCGCGTACCTGCTCGACGGAGAGGTAGGGATGGCCGCGGCGGTCAGCAGCCGGACGGTCAGCGCTGACAGCATCACCGAAGCTGTCGTCACCAGCGCCACCGTCGGCGTAGGGCTCTCGCAGGTATGCGGTCCGAGAGCCGATCGAGCCGTCGATGTTGAGGTCCCCGGCCAGTCCCCGGGCCCCCATCCGTCCGGCGAGCGCCCGGGCGGACTCCTGGTCGCCCACGAGCTCGGCCCAGTAGCCGATGACCTGCGGGCCGTCCCCGCGCGCGCCGGCCGCCAGCACGTCTGCGAAGTCGGCCTCCGAGCTGAGCGTGGGCCCGCCGTTCTCGTGCACCAGGCCGATGCCGGCTGCGGCCGCGGCCTGCAGTGCGGTATCGATGTCGGCGCGGCGGTCGGCCGGGCTGATCCCGGCGTGGAACGCGTCGCGGGCCGCATGGTGCGCCTCGCGGGTGACCAGGCCGCTGTCGTTCCAGCCGGGGTGGTTGCGAGCCCCGGATGCGGCGGCCAGCGCCGAGGAGATCACCGCCGAGTGGCCGTCGACCCGTGGGGAGTAGACCGCGCCCCCATAGGTCGCGCGGTCGAGCTCCCGGGCGGTCGGCGGGCGGTGCTCCGGCCAGTCCTGCTCATCCCAGTTCGGGGCGTAGACCGGACGGCCGGCTCCCTTGCGGGCAGCGACCTCGAGCCGGTCCAGTACCTGGCGCAGAGACCGGGCTCCGGTGAGATCGACACTGCGCAGCCCCATGCCGGTCGCCGACGTGTGGACATGGGCATCGACGAAGGCGGGGGTGACCAGTGCTCCGTCGAGCTCGACCACCTCGTCGACCCCGTCGGTGTGGCCGGCTGCTGCCTCGTCGGAGCCGATCCACCCGATCCGGTTGCCGGTGACAACCATCGCCGTCGCGAAGGGGTCGGCCTGGTTGTACACGGACCCGCCGCGATACAGGATGGTCCGGTTTGGCTGTGCTGACGCTCTGGCCGGCTGCGACTCGGCAGGTGGTGCGGTGGTCTCGGGCGATTCAGTGGTCACGAGGCCCCAGTCTGCTGCGTGTCCAGCCGGCCCTCGAAGAGCCCCCGCACCGCGGAGTTCTCACGCAGCAGCTTCAGGGCATAGTCGGCGTGACCGGGGACGTAGCCGTTGCCGACCAGCATCCGCACGTCGGCGGCCAGCCCTTCGGCGCCCAGCGCGGCCGCGGCGAAGTTCGTTGCCATCGAGAAGAAGATCACGGTGCCGCCCTGCGCTGTCGACAGGATCGCCGGCTGCTCGCACCCGGGGACATCGACACAGACGACGGTGATGTCCGCCGGGCCGCCGGCTGCCTGCACGGCGCCGGAGAGCCCGAGCGGCGAGCGTGCGTCCGCGATGACCACCTGGTCGGCCAGCCCGATGCCCTCCAGCAGGCCAGCCTCCCGCGTGTTGGGGACCACCGCAACGCGTCGCCCGGCTCCTGCATCCTGCGCGGCGGCCAGGGACATCGACCCCGACTTGCCGGCGCCACCAAGGACGAGAACCGAGGGAGCCGCGCCCTTCGCGACGTACTCGCGGACCAGCCGGGCCACCAGGGCCGGAGCGCCGCAGACGTCCATCACCATCAGGGCGAGCTCGGGGTCAAGGTCGTCGGGGAGCACCGCGGCGATGGATCTGCCGAACAGGATCGCGTGGCCGGCGGCAGGAACCCGCTCCCCCAGCCCGTCCCATCCGGCCAGTCCGTCCGTGATCTGCAGCGGAGTCAGCGAGAGGGAGACCAGCGTGGCGACGTGGTCACCGACGCGCAGCCCGAGCGGGCTCTGCTCCCCCACCTCGGCGACCGTCCCGATGAGCATGCCGCCCGAACCGGTGACCGGGTTCTGCATCTTGCCGCGGGTGCTGACGATGTCCAGGACGGCTGCGCGCATCGCGGCGCCGTCGATCTGGTCGCCTGCCGTGCGATGAACCCCCGCCAGCTGGCGGTACGAGGCCGCGTCGAGGTTCAGGGTCTCGATGTCGATCCGCACCTCATCCGCCCAGATCCGCGGCGACGCATCCAGACGCTGAGCGGACTGGGGCAACGTGATCTGGTCACCCGATGGCTCGAGAACCCGGTGCAGACCCACCGGCGAGCTTGCAGTGCCCGGTGATGACTGTGCGCTCTCGTGCGGAGCGCTGTCTGCGCGGGCGACCGGTGTAACCACTGTTTCCTCCTGCAATTGGACCCAACTGAACAAATCTTGCGGTTTGGATACGAGAGAAACGCAAGTTCTCCCGTATCATGCCAGGTATGCACCCAAAGATCGAACAGCCCTACGCCTACGCGCGCCACGAGCTGGTGGAACCGGACTGGACCCGGTTGCCCGGATGGCGCCACGTTACGGCGGCAGAGTGGGCCAACGTGCAGTGGCAGCGGGTCAACTGCGTCAAGAACATCAAGGGCCTGCGTGCACTGATGGGCGACCTGCTCACGGACGCGTTCTACGCCGACCTCGAGCGGGACCAGGCCGAGCGGGCCACCATGTCGATGCTGGTGACCCCGCAGATGATGAACACGATGGTCCCTTGCACCACTGAGAAGCAGGGGCCCATGCCCAGCGCCGGCGAGGACTTCACCGCCGCGTTCTATGCCGATCCGGTCCGCCTCTACATGCTCCCGGTCTTCAGCGACCGCCGCGAGGACTGGGCGAGTCACCCCTTCTCCGCCCGCGACTCGCTGCACGAGCACGACATGTGGGCCGCTGAGGGCCTGACCCACCGCTACCCCACCAAGGTGCTGGCCGAGCTCCTGTCGACCTGCCCGCAGTACTGCGGGCACTGCACCAGGATGGACCTGGTCGGCAACTCGACGCCGGTCATCCCCAAGCTCAAGTTCGACCTCAAGCCGGTCGACCGTTACGACGCGATGATGGCCTACCTGCGCAAGACCCCCCAGGTGCGCGACGTGGTCGTCTCCGGTGGCGATGTGGCGAACATGCCGTGGAAGAACCTCGAGTCATTCCTGGACCGGCTGCTCGATATCGACAACATCCGCGACATCCGCCTGGCCACCAAGGCCCTCATGGGCCTGCCGCAGCACTGGCTGCAAGATGATGTCGTCGAGGGTGTCGCCCGGGTTTCGGCCAAGGCCCGCCAGCGCGGCGTCGCTCTGGCCATTCACACCCACGTCAACAGCGCACAGTCGGTGACGCCGGCGGTCGCCGCCGCTTCCAAGGCGATGCTGGACGCCGGTGTCCGCGACGTCCGCAACCAGGGGGTCCTGATGCGCGGTGTCAACGACTCGGTCGAGCAGCTGCTGGACCTGTGCTTCGCCCTTCAGGACGAGGCGTCGATCACGCCCTACTACTTCTACATGTGTGACATGATCCCGTTCGCCGAGCACTGGCGGCTCTCGCTGGCCGAGGCACAGGCACTGCAGCACGACCTCATGGGCTACCTTCCCGGGTTCGCCACGCCCCGCATCGTCTGTGACGTGCCGTTCGTGGGCAAACGCTGGGTCCACCAGGTCGACTCCTACGACACCGAGCACGGAATGTCGTTCTGGCGCAAGAACTACCGCACCTCGATCGAGGGCGCCGACACCGAGGCGCTGTCGCACGAGTACGTCTACTACGACCCGATCTACACCCTGCCGCAGGCCGGGCAGGACTGGTGGCGCGAGCATGGTGGGGTCGAGGTCGCTCACAAGGCCGCTCTGGCAAAGGCCGCCTCGAGTCGGCAGGCATCGATCGACCAGCTGGTCTGAGAAACGCACGTCGGGTCGGCTCAGGCAGTTCCGGGGCCAGGTTGTGGCGCCCGGATGTGGCCTGGCCTGAACACACCGGCCTCAGCCGGGCAGGGCCCGCCTGCGCTGAGCCGTCAGCGACCGTTGCGCGGGGGCTCGCCGGGGACCCGGCTGCCGTCGTCGTCGTTCCCGTCGTCATTGGCGAAGAGCAGATCAGAGATCTGCAGCTGAACCTGCTCCACGTTGGGGATGTCCGGCAGGACCACGCCTGCCTTCTCGGTGGCGTCGGAGATGATCAGGGTGCCGCAGCCCAGGATGCGGTCGAGCAGGTGCTTCTCGTAGGCCACGTCGTTGATCCGAAACAGCGGGATGTCACGGCCGGTCCGGGTGATGATGCCGTGACGGGTGATCAGCCGCCGGTTGGTGACGGTGTACGTCGAGCTCATCCAGCGCAGGAACGGGATCAAGGACAGGAAGATCAGCACCGGCACAGCCACCACGGCGGCTCCGGAGGCGACGACGGTGTTGTTCGGCGCCAGCATCAGGGCGGTGATCACGCCGGCCACCACCAGGAAGAACAAGGCGACGGGCCCGATGAGCGCCTTTCCGTGCGAACGAACACTCAGCACGACGTATTCGCCGTCGGACAGCAGCTTTTGCGAGATCCCCATGCCTGCATCGTGCCAGACTCGCTGGTCATCGCGAAGGTACGGTTGGGCTCATGCCGATTCCCGACCGGATGCGCCACGTCAACAAGGTCGCCCTGAACATGGTCACCAGGCCGTTCTTCGGACGGCTCCCGGGGATGGGCGTGGTGGTTCATCGCGGCCGAAAGTCGGGCAAGGCCTACCGGACGCCGGTCAATGTCTTCCCACGTCCCGGCGGCCACTATGTCGTGGCGCTGACCTATGGCCCGGACACCGACTGGGTGAAGAACGTCTTGGCCGCCGGTGGATGTGAGCTGCTGACCCGCGGCACACGCCACCAGCTCACCGCGCCCCGGCTCTTCCACGACGAGGCCCGGCACGAGATCCGGCTGGTCGAGCGCGCCGTTCTCGGCCGGTTGCACGTGTACGACTTCCTGGAGCTGCGGGTCGCGCCGGACTCCTGATGGGGCCCTGATGCCTGAACGGGCTACCGCGCTGCTGCGCGCTACTCGTCATACGGGGAGCTCAATCATCCGGGGTGTCCAGCTCGGAGCCGGACGACGGGATGTCTGTCAGGCATGCGGTGGTGCCAGCGGGGTCAGGCGAGGGGCTGGGGACGTTCTTCCCAGGGGGTCGAGAGCACCACTGTCGTCCGGGTCGAGACGCTGGCCGAGGATCGAACCCGGGCGAGCAGATCCTCGAGGTCGCCAGGGGTGGACACCCTGGCCTTGAGGATGTAGCTCTCCTCCCCCGCGACCGAATGACACGACTCGAGGTCAGTGATGTCGCGAAGGCGGTCCGGCACGTCGTCCGGGGCTGCCGGATCAGTGGGCGTCACCGAGATGAAGGCCAGGAGCGTGTTCCCCATTTCGTGGTGGTCGATCACCGCGCGGTACCCCAGGATCACCCCGCGCTCCTCGAGCCGGCGGACCCGCTGGTGAACCGCTGAGGTGGACAGCCCGGTGGCCTTCCCGAGGTCGGTGAAGCTCATGCGGCCGTCCTGCGTCAACAAACCGACGATACGGCGATCCAGATCTTCCATGGCTCCAAGATTAGTGACCTTTCCGCGCCTGCGGACGACTACGGACTACTGCGACTGGTGATGGCACGATGTGGTCATGACCCAGCGCCTGATGCTCCTGGACTCGGCCTCGTTGTACTTTCGTGCGTTCTACGGCGTGCCAGACCAACGACGCAGTCCTGACGAGCCACCCACGAACGCCGTCCGCGGCTTTCTGGACATGCTCGCAACCCTGATCGGCACCCATCACCCGACCCATCTGGTGGCCTGCTGGGACAACGACTGGCGGCCGGCCTTTCGGGTCGACGCCATCCCGACGTACAAGTCGCACCGTCTCAGCGAGGGCAGCCAGATCCAGGAGGAGAGCCCCGAGGACCTCACTCCGCAGGTGCCGCTGATCGTGGATGCGTTGCAGGCACTGGGGATCGCCCGGATCGGCAGCGACGGCTACGAGGCTGACGACGTCATCGGCACGTTGACCCAACGCGCTCGCGGCCAGCAGGCGGTCGACATCGTCACCGGTGACCGCGACCTGTTCCAGCTCGTCGATGACGAGGCAGGCATCAGGGTCCTCTACACGGCCCGCGGCGGGGTGCGCGATCCCGACGTCGTCACCCAGCCATTCCTGCAGGGCAAGTACTCCGTATCCACCGGCCAGGCCTACGCAGACATGGCGACGCTGCGGGGTGACACCAGCGACGGGTTGCCGGGAGTGGCAGGGATCGGTGAGAAGACGGCGGCCACGCTGATCAACCGGTATGGCGATCTGGCCAGCCTGCGTCGCGCCCTCGCCGAGGGCGACCCGCAGATCAAGGGCGCGCAGCGACAGCGGCTGGAAGCCGCCTCGGCCTATCTGGACGTCGCACCCGGTGTCGTCCAGGTCGCCTTGGACGCGCCGATCCCGGCCTTTGACGCCGCACTCCCCCGGCAGGTTGGCGACGTCACACTGCTGTCGTCCCTGGCCTCGGACTACCGCCTGGCCAATCACCTCAACCGCGTGCTGGGCGCTCTCGGTCTCGGCGAGAACGAGTGAGCGGCCGGGGACAGGCCCGGTCGATTTCGAGGGCCCCCTCCGCCCACGGGTGCATCTCGCTCACGGGGCCAGGGGCCCGCCGGTGCCGGTCTCGCTGCCGGCAGGGACGTCCAGCGCGGCCAGGTTTCCCCTGGCCGGATGTGTGGCGCCCATGGGACCGGCGGCCATGGCGGTGAAGAGATTGGCCGTGACCCTGCGGGCGAACGACACCGATCTGGTGTCGATGCCGTACGTGGCGCTGGTACCCCGCAGAGCCGTGGTCCACAGCATGGAACCGACGGCGAACACCCCCGCGCCGGCGCTGGTCGAGTAGTACGTGACATCCGAGTGGGTCGGCAGGTAGTTGGCACAGACCACCGGCGAGTGCGCCACCACCTGCAGGTTCTCCGGCGTGCCCGGCACGGGATACGCACGGTCGATCTCGGTGCCCACGAGCCCGGCGTACCTGGCCCCCTTCCTGGCGCTGGTCCCCTCGAACAGGAAGAACCCGGGATCGGTGACCACGAGGGCCCCGCGAGCCGGGAAGCACTCGTAGAGCATGCCGAGCAGGCTGTTCTCCGCCTGCGGGCTGGGGTAGTCCCGCCACATGGTGGTCGTGCGAGCGTCGTTGTGAACCGGGTCGTTCACCGCGGACTTGTAGCCGACCACGACCCGGTCGGCCCCGAGGGCGCTTGGCTCCAGGCGAATCCGCCAGTACACCGCGTTCGCGCCCAGGAACGCCAGGTTCGTGCCGGTATCACGGGCCGTGGTCGCGGTGCGTCGCATCCCGACCGTCCAGTACTCGTCGTGACCCATGGAGACCAGGCCAAGGGCACCGTCCAAGGCCTGCGGACCGGCATCGAGCTCCATGCTCGTCAGGTAGGCCAGGGGCAGGTCGTCGCGCTCGGCCTGGGCGATGACGGGCTGCTCGTACTGGGTGATGATCCGGGCGCCGTTCCCCTCGTACGGCCGGTCGAAGCTGACCTTGGACGAGCGGGTGCGGAAGTTGGGGGCCGGAACGTCATACAGCGAGTGGCCACCCCAGGCGTTGTAGGCCTGGTAGGTGGTGACGGCGTTGAGCAGCACCAGCCGTCCGACGACGCTGTTGGAGCGCACCGTGAGCGGCACGTACTTCTTCAGGCCCCGGTTGTCCGTGAGCAGCAGCAGGTACGTCCCCTCGGGCCAGCCGACGGTGTCGACCGCCGTCGACGGTCGCCAGTGCGTGGTGACCATGCGATCCGCGTCAGTGACCACGGCGTCCTGCACACGGCCGGGCACCGACGATGAAGCCCAGACCAGCCGGGCTTTGTCGCCGCCGTACCAGCCGAGCCGGAACGCCCTGACCGTGAACGAGGGGGCGGTGGTCGTCACGTACAGGCGCAGCGGATCACCGGAGAGCACGCTGGAGTGGTCGGCGTACCCCGCCAGCTGGGCGTCGTCGGCGAGAACGTTCGCTCTGAACTGCCAGGCCGTGCTACCCGCTCTGGCGTTCTCGCGCTTGACCCAGCCCACCTCAGCAGCCACAGGCGCCTGGGTGATCGGAGCCGCAGGTTGAGCCGGACTCGCGCTGGCCCTGGCCGGGCTCGGCGCCCGGGCACCTTCGGTGCCCGGGCGGGGAACGCTCCAGGCACCGACCGCCACCGCCAGGACGACCGCCGCCGTCAACATCAGACGTCCCCCGTGGATGCGCATGATCGCGATCCTAGCCTCAGCTTTGTCTCCCAAACTCATGGATGTGTCTTGAGTTTTCAGGCTGCCTTTCCGAGGCGGGCGTGGTTGGTGTAGGCGTGGATGTGCCGGTCGATGGTGGTCAGGGCGTGGCGTAGCTCGGCCGGTGCGGGTGGCTTGTCTGCGGCCAGTAGCGGTCGTAGGAGCCGGTCGTGGACTTTGGTGTAGAACACCGCGACGCGT
>DASVKO010000091.1:0-8533 GCA_036385355.1 Dermatophilaceae bacterium | reverse complement strand
ATGGGCCTTCGACGGCCCGGCCAGCAGCTGGTAGGCAACCAGCCCGAACACTGCGGCGATCGGGATCTGGAACACCCGGGGGTACCACCGGCTGCGCATCAGGGCGGAGACGAACCGGTTCTTGAGCAGGTCACGCCCCAGAGGTTCGCCGGCCAGCTGGGCGAACTGCTCGTTGTCCGGGACTGTCGTGGTGCCAGTGACGAGATCGGGTTGCCCGGACGTGCCTCGTGGCCGGGTCTGCAGGTCCTGGCTCATTTCCTGGCCCTTCCTGCGGCGCGGGCGGCTTGCTTGGCCAGGTTGGCGGCGCGATCCTTGCGGCGCATCATGCCGGCCGTCAGCAGCACTGCCGCCGACCCTCCGCCGAAGGTGCCCAGGACAGGTGCCAGAGGCCTGGGCGCGGCAGGTCCGGCCGCTTCGTGATGGTCAGCTGACATCCCGCCCATATCCATCCCCGGCATGTCAGGGGCCATCGTCGGTGCGGGCGCCGGCGTGCTCCCGCCCATATCCATCCCCGGCATGTCAGGAGCCATCGTCGCTGCAGGCGCCGGCGTGCTCCCGCCCATATCCATCCCCGGCATGTCCATAGGCATGTCGGCAGGGTTCGCGGGTGCCGGTGTGCTGACGGACCCGACGCTGACCGGTGCCGCGGCCGGCGGAGTCGAGGCGGAGGCCCCCTGGTGCGAGGCGAGCATCATTGACCCGACGACGGCGATCCCGGCGACAGAGACGCCCACCGACCCGACGTGGATCCGTCGCCGCCACCCGAATGCCTCGCGGGCTGGCCGACCGTGGCCGGGTGACGTGTCCATCGCAGGAGGGAGCATGCGACAACCCTCGTTGGGGTAGCCATAGGTCTTGAGAGGATTTCCATGAAGGTTCGCTGAAGGTCCCGTCGGAGAGTGTCGGAGAGTGTGATGCAGGCCACTCATGGCGACGCCCTAGGCTGGAACGGTCCGCAGGCCAGGGCTGACCTTGGCAGGTCGCGGCATTCATGTGCGCAGTCGTCGAAGGAGCCACAGTGCCCGAGTTCGAATACGAAGACCTGCTTCCCCTGGGAGCCGACCACACGACATACCGGCTGTTGACCACCGACGGCGTGCAGGCGGTCGAGGGTCCGGACGGCCGTGAGTTCCTTCAGGTGGCACCAGAGGCGCTCCGGTTGCTGACCGAGACGGCGATGCATGACATCGCGCACTACCTGCGTCCCGCGCACCTGACCCAGCTGCGCAAGATCATCGACGACCCGGAGGCCAGCAGCAACGACAAGTTCGTCGCGCTCGACCTGCTCAAGAACGCCAACATCGCAGCCGGCGGGGTTCTGCCGATGTGCCAGGACACCGGGACAGCGATCGTGATGGGCAAGCGCGGCCAGCAGGTGCTCACCGAGAGCGGGGACGAGTCAGCCATCGCCCGCGGGGTCTACGACGCCTACACGCGGCTCAACCTGCGCTACTCCCAGATGGCGCCGATCACGACCTGGCAGGAGAAGAACACCGGCTGCAACCTGCCCGCCCAGATCGAGCTGTATGCCGACACCGCGGCCGGGCACGAGACGACATACAAGTTCCTCTTCATGGCCAAGGGGGGCGGCTCGGCGAACAAGTCCTACCTCTATCAGGAGACGGCGGCCATCCTGAACCCGGACGCCATGATCGCCTTCCTCGACGAGAAGCTGCGTTCCCTGGGCACGGCGGCCTGCCCGCCCTACCACCTGGCGATCGTCATCGGCGGCACCAGCGCCGAGTTCGCCCTGAAGACAGCCAAGTACGCCAGCGCGAAGTACCTGGACGAGCTGCCCCGCGAGGGTTCGGCGGCCACAGCCCGCGGCTTCAGGGACGTCGAGCTCGAGGAGAAGGTGCTCGAGCTGACCCGCAACTTCGGCATCGGAGCGCAGTTCGGCGGCAAGTACTTCTGCCACGACGTCCGGGTGGTCCGGCTCCCCCGCCACGGAGCCTCGCTGCCGATCGCGATCGCCGTCTCCTGCTCGGCCGACCGCCAGGCTCTCGGCAAGATCACGGCCGAGGGCGTCTTCATCGAGGAGCTCGAGACCGATCCCGCGCGCTTCCTGCCGGACACCACCGAGGCGCACCTCACCGAGGAGGACTCGACCGCGACGGACGACGTCGTGAAGATCGACCTCACCCGGCCGATGGACGAGATTCGGGCCGAGCTGACGAAGCACCCCGTGATGACCCGCCTCTCACTGACCGGAACCCTCGTCGTCGCGCGCGACCTCGCCCACGCCAAGATCAGGGACCTGCTGGACGCAGGCAAGCCGATGCCGCAGTACCTCAAGGACCACCCCGTCTACTACGCCGGGCCGGCCAAGACGCCCGCCGGGTACGCGAGTGGGTCCTTCGGCCCCACCACGGCCGGACGGATGGACTCCTACGTCGAGCGGTTCCAGGCCGCCGGCGGCTCGATGATCATGCTTGCCAAGGGAAACCGGTCCGCTCAGGTGACCGCCGCGTGCTCGACCAACGGAGGGTTCTATCTCGGCTCCATCGGCGGTCCGGCCGCCCGGCTCGCCCAGGACTGCATCAGGTCCGTCGAGGTCCTGGAGTACCCCGAGCTGGGCATGGAGGCGGTCTGGAAGATCGAGGTCGAGGACTTCCCCGCGTTCATCGTCGTGGACGACAAGGGCAACGACTTCTACGCCGAGAAGGCCAAGCCCGTGGCGATGAGCATCAACAAGCGACCAGGGCTGTGACCGCGAGATGAGCGACGGCGGGCTGGCAAAGCCTCTGGGGCCGTGGACCCCTGCCCAGGCCTGGGCCAAGCTGGCCCGTGGCAACGAACGGTTCGTGGCCGGTGACCACTGGCATCCCAACCAGGACGCCGCCCGCCGTGACAGCCTGACCGAGGGCCAGACGCCGTTTGCCGTCTTCTTCGGCTGTGCGGACTCGAGGGTGGCGGCCGAGATCATCTTCGACCGTGGTCTCGGCGACCTCTTCGTGGTCCGCACGGCGGGCCACGTGATCGACCCGGGGGTGCTTGGCTCCGTCGAGTTCGGGGTGGCCATCCTGGACATCCCGCTCGTGGTCATCCTCGGGCACGACTCCTGCGGCGCGGTCGCCGCAACGGTGGAGGCCGTCCGCGACGGCGTGCTGCCGGGGGGGTACATCCGCGACATCGTCGAACGGGTCACTCCCAGCGTCCTGGCCGCGCAGCGAGCCGGCATGTCCACGGCCGACGAGATCGAGGCGGAGCACGTGCGGCATACCCTGCGCCTGCTGACCGAGCGTTCCCGCCTGGTCTCCGACCGTGTCGCGAGCGGTCAGCTCGCCGTGGTGGGCGCCGTGTACAACCTCGGCGACGGCCGGGCTCGCATCGTGGACTCGGTCGGCCTCGACCCCACCCCATAGCGGAGACAGCAACAGGTCGGGCCCAGGAAGACAACGTCTCCTTGGGCCCGACCTGTATCGCTCGGCGAAATCACCGAACGGCTGTGGCGATCTACTTGGCGATCGTCACGACGTTCTTCTGCAGGGTGACCGCGGTCTGGGCCAGCAGTCGGCCATTGGTCGATGCGCCGGTGTTCATGGCGATCTGCGTCTTGGTCAGGATGGTGCCCTCGGAATGCGCGCTGGTGCCGATGACGACCCCGCCAGCGGTCTGCCAGAAGACGTTCTTGGCCTGTGCTCCACCGCTCAGGATCACCTTCGTGGCTGATGCCTGACTCAGGGTGCCGGCAATCTGGAAGATCCACACCTGGTTCGACGCCCCTGAGAGGGTGACGTCCTTGGAGATGCCGACGTTGCTGGTCCACTTGTATAGGCCCGGAGCCAGGGTCATTCCGCCAATACCTCCAGCGCCCAGGTTGACTGCAGTGGGGTTCGTGCGTCCGGCAGCGTCGGTGTACGCCGTCTCCATGTTGCTGACGGCCGTCGTCAGGGTGGAGGGGGAGGTCACCCTGCACGGCAGAGGACCAGCCGCGTTGACAGAGAAGATGGTCCCTGTCACCTCGGCGCAGGTCAGACCGATGGCGGCACCGGTGATGGGGCCAGCCCCAACGTTCCCGGTGATCTTCGACGTGGGGACGTCGGTGATGCCCGACTTCGACAGAATGGCGAAGGAACCGGCCGTGCCCACGTTGACAGGCGCCTGTCCTATGGTCGTGATCGGGGCCGGTGGACGGACGCGGTGAGTGTCAGCCTGAACCGCAGAAGTGCCGGCCGCCAGCAATGCGACAACGGCAACGGGAACGATGGAAAGAGTCTTAAGATTCACGATTTCTCCTCGTACTTCTCAGTGCATGAAGTGCGTTTGCGTGACAAGAATCAGAATCGGTGATCCTGATCTTCAGGAGTTGGGGAGATCTTCCTGGGGAGGGGGCGTAGCGCTTCCGGCTGTGCCCATCCTCCGTGCACGACGCACTGGAGGGGCTGCGTGATCCTCGATGGCCTCCTCGTTCATGCCGCTGTCGGCAAGTCCTTCACGCGGGACCCGAGAGCCACAGTCCCGATAGTTATCCGAGGCCGGTCGGCCTTCAGAAGGTAAGGGGGTGCACCTTAGCGCAAGGTTTGAGTAAATATTGAATTTCGCAACTATTAAGGTGCATTTCGATGCATTTAAGTGCTTTAGCGATGATTCGGGCGTCTTGCTGCCAATTCTGGCGCTTTGTCTGAGGCCCTATGGGATGTTCGTGATCACGTTCTTCTGTAGTGTGACCTGAGTCTGGGCCAGGAGTCTGCCGTTGGCCGACGCGCCGGTATTCAGGGCGATCATCGTCTTGGACAGAATGGTTCCCTCGATGTGCGCGGTGGTTCCGATGGTGACCGCGCCGGTGGTCTGCCAGAACACGTTCCTGGCCTGTGCGCCGCCGGTCAGGATCACCTTCTTGGCCGGAGCCTGGGTCAGCGCTCCGGCAACCTGGAAGATGAAGACGTCGTTCGGGCCACCCGAGAGGGTGATGTCGTTCGTGATGGACAGGCCGCTGGTCCAGGAGTAGACGCCAGGAGACAGCGGGCGCCCGCCAATCTCCCCGGCTCCCACGTTGACGTAATCGGGATTCGTCCGTCCGGCGGCGTCGTTGTAGGCAGCCTCCTGGTCACCGACGGCCCTCGTCAGGAGCGGGGCGTCCACCACCCGGCAGCCACCGGGGCCTGCCAGATTGACCGTATAGATCGTCCCTGTCACCTCTGCGCACGTCAGGCCGATCGCCAGGCCGGTGATGGGGCTGGCCCCACATCGCCGGTGATCCGGGAGGCGAAGACGTCCGTGACCCCCGTTTTCGTCAGAACCGCGAAACGGCCGGCCGTTCAGAGGTTCACCGCCGGGTGGGCGCTGGGCCGGGCGCTCACCGTTCTGGGGGTCGACCGATAGGTGCCGGAGGTCGACCGGGAGACGGTGGAGGGCGAGGCGTCAACCGGCGCCTTCGAGAGCAGGACGATCGGGGGAGTCGTCGGAGCGACGACGCGGAGAGTCGTCGGAACGGCAGGGGCAGACGCCGTCGGAACAGCAGGGTGCGCAGTCGTCGGAGCGACGTACGGGAAGAACTTCGGAGGACTCCCCTGCCGAGGGCTGTCGCCTGCCCCGTGTTCACCGGCAGTAGCCGAGATCCCGGGTTCAGCGGCAGTCGCCGAGATAACCAGGCCGACCGCCAGCATGGCAGTCACGACAGAGGCGAAGACAGCCGTTCTCTTGGCGCGAAGGGTCTGTAGACGCACGGTCTCTCCTTGAAGCTCTCAGTTTTGTGAAGCGTCCGTGCGAAATTCAGCGCAAGGCTACCCGAGGTCCGCGCGGGCACCACCATCGCCGGCCTGAGCCTCAGAGCGCGAGGTTCTCGGCCACGATGTCGGCCAGCCGCTGAGCCACCGTCTGCGCGTGGGCAGCATCGCCAGCCTCGACCATGACCCGCACCAGGGGTTCCGTGCCGGACTTGCGCAGGAGCACCCGACCCGTGCCATCAAGCTCGGCCTGGGCCGCGCGAACGGCGGCCTGCACCACGGCGTCGCTTTCGACCCGGCCCTTGTCCACGCCCTTCACGTTGATCAGCACCTGCGGAAGTCGCGTCATGACGGCGGCCAGGTCCTCCAGCGAACGGCCGGTCTGGGCAACGCGCGAGAGGAGCATGAGCCCCGTCATCGTGCCATCGCCGGTGGTCCCGTGGTCAAGGAAGATGACGTGCCCGGACTGCTCCCCGCCCAGTGAGAACGCGCCCGCCTTCATCTCCTCCAGGACGTAGCGGTCACCCACCGCGGTCTGCCGGACCGAAACACCCTCACGCTCCAGCGCCTGAAGCATGCCCAGGTTGCTCATCACGGTGGCGATCAGCGTGTCATGGGCGAGAACGCCCCGCTCCCGCATGCCCAGCGACAGGATCGCCATGATCTGGTCCCCGTCGACATCCACACCCCGGGCGTCCACGGCCAGACAACGGTCAGCGTCGCCGTCCAGGGCGATGCCACAGTCGGCGCCCGCCTCGACAACCGCCTTCTGGAGCTTCTCCAGGTGGGTTGATCCATAGCCGTCATTGATGTTGAGACCGTCCGGCTCGCAGCCGATGACCGTCACGGTGGCACCCGCCTGGCGGAAGGCCTCCGGGGCAACCTCACTGGCAGCGCCGTGCGCGGCATCAATGACCACGTGCAGGCCATCCAGACGGTGCGGGAGAGCGGACAGCAGATGGGCGATGTACCTGGCAGGGCCATCCACCAGCGGGGCCACCCGACCCACGTCGGATCCGGTGGGCCGGTCCCAGGGCTCGTTCAGCCGTCCCTCGATAGCGTCCTCGAGCTCGTCGGCCAGCTTGTGCCCACCGCGGGCGAAGAACTTGATGCCGTTGTCGGGCATCGCGTTGTGGGACGCCGAGAGCATGACGCCCAGGTCGGCGCCGCAGTCGGCTATCAGGAACGCGATGGCCGGAGTGGGCAGCACGCCCGCGTCCACGACGTCGACACCTGCGGAGGCCAGTCCCGCGATGGTCGCCGCCGTCAGGAACTCCCCCGAGGCACGGGGGTCCCGGCCCACGACCGCCCGGGGTCGATGACCCTTGAAGGCACCGACCTCGCCCAGCACGTGGGCGGCGGCAACGGACAGGTCGAGAGCGAGCTCCGCAGTCAGATCCTTGTTGGCAAGACCACGAACGCCATCGGTGCCAAAGAGTCGAGCAGCCATGCGGGATGAGCCTTTCGGTGGGTGAGAGGTGGGCCGGTCCGCGCCTGTCTAGGAGGCTGCACGTCGCGGGGCCCCCGCCGGGGGAACCGCGTCACCAACAACCGCAGAGACAGCAGTAGCGGCCCCGAAACGCGGACGTAGCCGGATTCGAAGCCGCCACTGGCGGACGATGTCGCTCAGCGCTTGCTGTACTGAGGCGCCTTGCGGGCCTTCTTCAGACCAGCCTTCTTGCGCTCGGGGACGCGAGCGTCCCGGGTCAGGAAGCCCGCCTTCTTCAGTGCGGGACGGTTCAGCTCCTCGTCAACACCGTTCAGCGAACGGGCAACTCCCAGACGTACCGCACCGGCCTGGCCCGAGGGGCCACCGCCGTGAACGCGAACGAGCACGTCGTACGAGCCATCGAGCTCGAGCACCTTGAAGGGCTCGTTGACGATCTGCTGGTGCACCTTGTTCGGGAAGTACTCGTCAAGGGTGCGGTTGTTGATCTTCCACTGACCGCTGCCGGGAACGATGCGCACGCGGGCGATGGCCTGCTTGCGACGTCCGGTCGCGGCACCAGGGCCGGAAGCGGCCGGCTTGCGAGCCTCGACCACAGGGGTCTCGGACTCGCTGGTGTACTCAGTGAGCTCTTGCTCTTCTTCGCCCGGGACAACCTCTGTCTCGACGGCGGGGGTGGTGTCAGCCACGGTTCTCCTCGATAGCTCTGTCTGTTCTGAAAGCTCTGTCTGTTCTGATGATTCAGCGTCAAGTTCAATTCAGCGCGGGGGCTGCACCCCAGCGGGATCTACTGCGATCTACTGCGCAACCTGCGAGATCTCGTAGGGCACCGGCATCTGTGACTGGTGCGGGTGAACATCTCCGGCGTAGACCTTCAGCTTGCTCAGCTGCTGGCGAGCCAGGGTGCCCTTGGGAAGCATGCCGCGGACGGCCTTCTCGACCGCTTTCGTCGGCTGGTTGGCCAGCAGGTCCTGGTAAGAGGTCGCCTTGAGTCCGCCGGGGAAACCCGAGTGGTGGTAGGCCTTCTTCTGAACCATCTTGTTGCCGGTCAGGACGACCTTGTCGGCGTTGATGATGATGACGAAGTCACCACCGTCGACGTGCGGCGCGAAGGTCGGCTTGTGCTTGCCTCGCAGGAGGATCGCGGTCTGGCTGGCCAGTCGGCCGAGGACGACGTCAGTGGCGTCGATGACGAGCCACTTGCGCTCGACCTCGGCGGGCTTGGGGGTGTACGTACGCACGGATTAAGCCTCGTTCTCTCGTGACTGTGAAACTGGGGGTAACGATGCGATGACTGCGGTAACTGGCACGACTGCAACTGTGAAGACTGCAACTGTGACGAATGCGGTGGTGCGGTTCCCCCGACACTTCAGAGGCTCGCGACCGACAGGGCCGCAGTACGCACAACGAGGTATAA
>DASVKO010000090.1:0-16887 GCA_036385355.1 Dermatophilaceae bacterium | reverse complement strand
CGGTTCAGTTGGCCGTTGAGCTCTTGGATGCAATTGCCCACGTAGGCGCGAACCGCCGGGTCCGCGGCCAGCCGGGCGAAGTCGCTGACGTCCAGTCCCCGGGCGCGCCCCCACTGGGTGAGGGCGTCGCCGTCCAGGGCGACCAGTGCGCTGGCAAAGTTGCGCCGCTCGGCGTGCACGATGACCTGGCTGGCCAGCGGGCAGAGCGCCTTGAGCTGGGCCTCGATCGGCTGTGGGGCGATGTACTTGCCTCCGGAGGTCTTGATGAGATCCTTCTTGCGGTCCGTGACCCGCAGTCTCCCCTGCGTATCGAGCTCGCCGATGTCGCCGGTGGAGAACCAGCCGTCGGGGCTGAGCACGCGAGCCGTCTCCTCGGGCAGGTTGTGGTACCCCCGCATGACGTGCGGGCCGCGGAGCAGGATCTCCCCGTCGTCGGCGATGCCGAGCTCGGATCCGACGAGCGGGGGTCCGACGACGCCGGCCACCGGATGCTTGGGGTCCCCGATGCAGGAGCCGCCGCCGGTCTCGGTCAGCGCGTACCCCTCGATCAGCGTCAGACCGGCCGTCTGGAACCAAGTGGCGATGTCGGGGGACAGGGCAGCGCTCCCCGAGATCATGAAGCGCATCCGGCCGCCGAGACGGTCCCGGACCTTGGCGAGGACCAGGCGGTCGGCGACCGCGAGCTGCAGGCTGAGCAGCCGGCCGATCGACCTGCCATCGGCGCGGGCCGCGCCGGCCCGGGCACCCACGTCGAAGCCCCAGGTGAACAGCCGCGACCTGATGCCGCCCGCCTCGGCCATCGTCTGCAGGATGCGGCCGTGGACCTTCTCGAAGATGCGGGGCGGACCGGCCATGAACGTGGGTCGCACCACCGCGAGGTTGTCGACGATCTTGTCGACGCGTCCGTCGACGGCCGTGGGGAAGCCGATCTGGAGCTGGACGGCCGCGAGCATCTTGCCGAAGGAGTGCGACAGGGGCAGCCAGAGGTACTGCAGGTCGTCCGGGCGCAGGATCTCGATGGCCTGCGCGCCGGCGCCGAGGTAGGTCCAGCACCGGTGTGGCAGCTCGACCCCCTTGGGGCGCCCCGTGGTCCCCGACGTGTAGATCAACGTGGCGAGGTGGTCGGGCCGCACGGCCGCCACGGCATCGTCCACCGACCACCGGTGGTCCGCCAGGTACCGGGCGCCGAGCGCCTCGAGGTCGGCCATGCCGAGCACCCAGTCGCCGTCGGTCTCGCCGTCGAAGGTGATCACGCGCACGAGGTCCGGCAGGTGCTCACGCTGAGCGCGCAGCTTGGCGATCTGCGCGTCGTCCTCAGCGAAGACGATGCGCGTGTCGCTGTCGAAGAGGATGAAGGCCACGTCGTCGACGGCGGTCGTCGGGTAGACGGCCGTCGTCGCCGCGCCGGCACACATCACCGCCAGGTCGGCGTACAACCACTCGATGCGGGTATTGGAGGCGATCGCGACGCGCTGCTCGGGCTGGATCCCCAGCGCCAGCAGGCCGGCCGCCAGCGTCTTGACGGTCTCCATCGTCTGGGCCCACGTCACCGAGGCCCACCCAGCCCCAGCGGGGAACCGGAACGCCTCGCCCTGAGGCGTCGCCGCGACCCTGTCGTAGAGCATCCTCGCCACCGACGGCGCCGGATCAGGGTAGCTGCTCGGATCGGTTGAACCGATCGTCGTCAAGGTCATGACGGTTCGCCTCTTCCAAGGGCACTACTCGGCCCCACTAGAAAGCTAGGCCCGGCGGAGCCGGGGTTTTGAGTCTAGTTTGCTCGCTGGACGCGTTGGTGGTGGTCATGCGGCGAGGCCAGTTGTGTTGGTGAGGTTGTCGATCGCTCTCTGGTAGGCGGTGGCGGCGGTGCGTAGCGGGCACGGTGTGGACTGGTCGGTGAGGTGGGCCAGGCCGGTGGGTATCAGCCGGTCATGCAGGCGGGTCAGGAACATGGCGGTGTGTAGGCCGTGGTCGGTGACCTGGTAGCGGTGGGTGTGCGCGATCTTGGTGATGAGGCCGTGGGTGCGTAGCCGTCGCAGTCGTAGGTCATCTGCCCGGGGCTTGCCAGCTCTGGTGGTAGGCCGCGGCTGGCTGGACTGGACGTGTCCCTCCGGGGACAGCCCGCCATCACTGGGTCTCGCCGTCAAGCCCCGCTTCGGATCGATCACTGATGGGCCAGTCTGGGTGTGGTGACGACAGAGCGGCGTCCAACTTTGCGATTCCTGCCGCTATCACCACACGTGCGTTTCCTTCGTGCGCCAGCTCGGTCACCGGACGGTTTTCCGCGCTGAACAGAGCGGTGAAGTCGGTGATGCCGCACTCCTGAGCGCGCCGCGCGAGCCGTTCGACGAGTGCGGTCGCCAGGCCGACCCGCCGCCATTCGGGCGCGACAGCGACAGCGACATCTGCTACCACAGACCCATCCCCGGATGGGGGCGGTGCCGCGTAGCGGGCGATTGCGACGCCACGCCCCTGACTGAAGGCGGCCATTGCGAATCGGCTGCGATAGTCCACCCGGGTCAATCTGTCCAGCGTCGCGTCCGTGAGGGGTGGCGGCCCACCCAGGAAACGCGCGCGCAACGTCTCGGCATCGGCCGTGCGAATCGCCTCGGCCAGCTCCGGTGCATCCGACGGCAGAATCGGGCGGATCTGCACCCGTCTTCCGTCAGCCAGCGTAATGACGGACTCGAAGCTGCTGGGGTACTCGGGAGGGAGATCCTGAGCTAAATGACGCGCGTTCGGCATGCTTCATTCTGCATCTGTCTTGTCGGGATGACTCGGCGAATATCTCGCGACGTACCGGATCACCACGCGGGCCGAACTGCTTCCGTATGTCACGGGGTCACAACAAATGCCAGCCGATAGTCGATCCTCTTGGAGTGCAGCGTTGGGTGGCTGGGAGTCACATACTCTCTGATCGCCTGGGCCTCCCATCGAGCAGCGCTTTTGAGTCCAACGCACCCTCGACGGCGTCGACATTGCAACGATCGCCCTGTGGCTCGGGCACTTTTCAGGAGAAACAACCCAGATCTACCTCCACGCCGACCTCAGCCTCAAAGAACAAGCACTGGCCAGGACCAGACCACCGACCAGCCCGCCGGGTCGATACCGGCCACCCGAACAGATCCTCGCGTGGCTCGAAGCCCTCTGATTATGCCGACCTCACCAGCACCAAACCACTGTCCTGCAACGGATTCCCCATCCACATCGGCATAATCCGGAGGTCGGCATAATGAACTCTGCAGCGTTGCCATGACGCACCGACCATGACTGCGCCGATGGCGTTCATCAGGCCCCGGTGGTGGTCGGAGATCACCAGCTGCACACCGTGCAGTCCACGCTCACGCAGGCCGCGCAGGAACTCCGTCCAGAAGTCCTCGGTCTCCGAATCCCCGACCGCCGACCCCAACACCTCACGGCGCCCGTCAGCGCTGACCCCGGTGGCGATCACCACGGCCTGGGAGACGACCCGCCCGGCCACCCGGGCCTTGCAGTAGGTGGCGTCCACAAAGACGTACGGGAACGCCTGCTCGGTCAGCTCACGGCCCTGGAAGAGCGCCACTTCGGCGTCCAGGTCGGCGCAGATCCGGGATACCTCGGACTTGGAGATCCCCGCATCCACGCCTAAGGCGGCGACCAGGTCGTCGACCTTGCGGGTGGACACCCCGTGGATGTAGGCCTCCATGACCACCGCGTACAACGCCACGTCGATACGCCGGCGCGGCGCCAGCAACGAGGGGAAGAACGACCCGGCGCGCAGCTTGGGGATCTTCACCATCAAGTCCCCGGCAGTAGTCGAGACCGTCTTCTCACGAGTGCCGTTGCGCTGGGTCGTACGCGTCGGCGTGTGCTCGTACGGGTTAGCGCCGATCGCAGCGGTCGCCTCGGCATCGACGAGGGCTTGGAGCATCGCGCAGAGCATGAGACGCATCACCTTGCCGCCGTCGGCGGTGCGCAGTACATCGGTGAGCTCGAGCAGGGCAGACTGGTTCAGGGTCATCGTGTGATTCCTTTTCGTGAGTTCCTTGATGGGTTCTCACAAAGCCTCACGCGGTGGCCCGTTCATCTTGGTGACCGACACCTGTCTCCAAAATCACGGGCCAGCAGTTACACCACTCCAAGGGGCGCAATCGCTCGGCCTCATCGCGGCCGCGCGGTCGGGATTCCGCAAGATCCTGTCCGCATGCCGATCGGCATACGGACAACCGAGGCTCGGTTCCCCTGCGCCCGGTCATCGTTCGCCGATCGGGACGGCGGACGGTCGACAACACGACCTCATTGCCGATGAGGGGATGCGTCCTACCGCCCACTATGACGTTGCGGGTGCACCCGCTGGCGCTGAGCAGTCGCCGCCGAGGAGATGTCGATCATCGACCCCAGAAAATTTTGCTAGAGGGAGCCTCTCACACCCATTTTGAGCGCTGTTCAAACAAGGGAAGGCTAAACACCGACTTTGGATCTAGGATTCGGGTATGGCGTGTACAGAGTGCGGGTTGGGCGGTCACAACAGTCGCACCTGTCCGGGTGAACACCCGGAGTGTCCGAACTGCGGCAAGCCGACGGCCAACATGAACAACTACTCCGAAACCGCCGACAATGACTACTGCTCACCCATCACTTCTCCCGGGTGTTGGGGCTAGGAAAACGCGACCCCTGGCTAGTAGTGCCGTTGCAGGCTCTCGGTTGTGTCGCTAGGGCGCTGGTCCTCGCCCTGATGGGCTACGGCGATCAAGGCCGATGATCCGACCAAGGTGTTCGTCGCGCGCGGCGGCGTGGCCGAGCTGACGACGACGATCCTCACCCCAGGCGTCGACGAGACCACAGGACAGTCTTGGTCGACGAGACCACAGGACAGTCTTGGTCACCGAGTGAGGAGCGGGACTGAGGCAGCGAAGGACCCCCTGCACCGGCGATTCCCGTCCACTCGAGCACCTGCGTCTGAAACGTGAACCATCCAGACGCAGGTCATGCTGCCCAGCCACGCTCGGCGTAGCCCATTAAGACGCATCAATCGAGGAACTGTCCGGTCCTTCACCAGAGTGGGGATGTAGCGTCGAACCCGCTGCCCAGGCACCACCACTGAGGAGGCCCCTAATGCCCACTGGCCCGACGCATGAACGTCTCATCTCGGCCGAGTTCGACGGAGGCGGGAACTTAACCCGTGTTGAACTTGAGGATTGTCGTTGCATGATCGGCAGCAACCACGACGACGACGGCAACGAGGTCGACGACTGGCAGGATTTGGAGAACGACGGCCATTATGACCCGGATGAACGAGGAATGTGCGAGAACATCGTGCACGGCGGCGACCCGGACTACCCGGAATATGCCCTTGCTCGCCACGACTTCACAAATCCTGTCGACGGCTCTGCGATGAGGCTCTGTGACGCGTGTTTCGAGTTCCTGAGCGGACCGATGTGATGAACATTTCCTGTGCGACGGATCACCGTCAGCCTATTGAAGCGGCATGGTCGCTCTCACGCAGCGACGAACGCGTCATTCCGCCGAGACGCGGACGCGGCCCCTGCCGGCCGAGTTATGTGCTCCCCGAGGCGGTGACGGCCGATACCGGAACCTCTACTTCAACTCCTTAGTGACGCAGGGCTCGTGCCCGTAGTTGTTGAGCCGATGGCGCATGGCGAGGTCTTCCATCTGCACCTTGTTAAAGTCGCCTCTGCGCGATTGGGCGCCGCACGCGCACTCCCATCGGAAGGTGGCGGTGCCCGACCTCCATTGCCGAGGAAACGTATCCTCGGCGTGAACATCACCTGCGTTATTTCGCCGCCTATGACTGGCGTCCCTCAACATAGGAGATTGGATAGCCCAACGCTTCGACCCGTCTTCAGGACTCCAGACATGGCGTCATAATTCGTGAGTGGTCGGAGCGAGTTTTGACCTCGCAGGGGCGGTGCCCGGTGACAGGTTTGGTTGTCAGTCACGTGTACACACAGCCGTGAGCAGCGGTTATGGCCCGTCCGGTGGCAGTTGATCCTCCTGATCGTCGTTCTTCGCCATCTCAACGGCGTACTTCACCATCACATCAATTATGACGCACCCCAGGCGAGAAGCAGCGTCTCCGTAGCTACAAACCCCCAGCTCAAACGGTCAACAACGCCGACTCGGCGCGCACTATGTCCGGAGCCCTGGACGCAGGACCAGAGCATAACCACCGACATAATGCCGAGAAGAGGACATCTGCCGCCGTAGATGGGGATGCGAGTTCAGCGCCCCGGTCCCGGGATGTTGTCAGTCATGAAGACGACCGGACAACAGTCGTTGTTCGGATGTGCTGTGGCCACACCCTTCAAGCCACCCGCCACCCATTCGTGACCCGCAGGGATGCCCGTGCGGGTCACGGTTGCCCGTGCTGCTGAGGCCCGGCTCAGCCCACCTGCACGTCGCGTCGCGCGAACCGGGCCAGGCCGGTCCAGACGAGCACGCCGGCGGCGAGGGTCATGATCACCAGGGGCGTCCATGACATCGGCTCGAGCGGCAGGTAGGGCACCGCGGAGAACGGGAGGGCGTCCAGCAGCCACGTCGGCAGGCTGAAGACCTCGCCGAACATCGTCGCGAACCACATGGCGGCCATCACGCCCCAGGTGACCGGGATCGCCACACGCGGCAGCCAGCCGAACAGGGCAACGGCAATACCGACAAGCACCATCACGGCCGGCCAGTAGGCCAGAGCGGCGCCGGCCATCGTCGCGGCCTGCGACGAGTCACCGATCACCGAGCCGTAGACCGCGCCGAGGAGCCCACCGCCGACGAGCAGCAGCACGGCCGACCCGACAGCCGGGATGAGGAGGCGCTCGAGCGTCCAGCGGGTCCGGGACAGCGCACCGGCCAGCTGGGGCTCGACGACCCCGCTCGCCTCATCGGTCCGCAGGGACACCGTGGACTGGGTGGCGAAGATGGCGGTGATCAGCGCGATCATCCCTGCGAGCAGGGAGAGAAGCGCCGTGACGCCCGTGCCGCGCAACAGGTCGGACAGCCCGCTGCCGGCGTCGGTGAACAGGGTGTTCATCGCATCGACGACCGAGCCGAACAGCAGCGCCGCGAGGACCACCGCTATCGTCCAGCCGATGATCGGCCAGCGCTGCAGGCGCAGCCCGAGCCCGAGCGGCGAGGCCAGGCGAGGAGGCGCACCGTCTGGACCCGCCCGGTCGGCGAACAGCCCAGCGCCGTGGTCGCGGGTCGCCTCGATCCAGGCGGCCACGGCCAGCAGCGCTGCGGCCAGCACAACGAGCAGCGCGAACGGCCACCACCGGTTGCCGCCATACGGCTGCATCTCCTCGCCCCAGCCGATCGGCGAGGTCCAGGTCAGTGCCGGGTTGCCGAGGTCGCCGACCATCCGCAGCACGTACAGGCCGATGACCACCACGGAAGCAAGGGCGTTGGCACCGCGGGAGGTTGAGGCGACCTGGCCGGCGACCGCGCCGATGCCGAGCCCGACCAGTCCGATCCCGGTGATCGAGGCGCCGATGATGAGCGACCCGGTGATCCCGGTGCCCGCCGGGTCGAGCCCGTTCGCGGCAGAGGCCAGGGCGACACCGAGACCGACCGCGACGCAGAGCACTGCGTTGACCAGCCACGACGCCGTGGCGTACGCGTGCACGCCGAGCATCCGAGAGCGGAGCAGCTCGGTGCGCCCCACCTCCTCGTCGGCACGGCCGCTGCGGGTGACCAGGAACGCCGCGCCGATCGCCAGGCTCAGTGCGATCGTCATCCAGCCCTTGGTCCACACGGCACCACCGAGGGTGTTCGCCGCCGACGAGAGACCTGTCAGCGCCTTGATGCCTGGCGTGTCGGAGACCGCGGCGAAGTCGTTCAGCGACTGCTGGGTCGGGAAGAGGGTCTTGTAGTAGGAGGCGATGTAGGCGAACATCCCGACGAGCACGACGAACCAGACCATAAGGCGTACCCGGTTGCGGCGCACGATGAGGCGCACCATCGTGGCGAGGCCGGCCAGGGCGTCCGAGGACGAGTGGGGTGTCGTGGGCGCGGCGACCCGCCGCGCCGGAACGGTGGTGGTCACTTCTGGCTCCCCGTCGTCAGCGAGGCCAGCTCGTCGCCGTAGTGACGAAGGAACAGCGCCTCCAGCGACGGCGGGTTCGCCACCAGCGACCGGGGGCTCAGGGCTGCAACGGCCGAGAGCACTGCAGGCAGCTCGAGGTCGTCGACCGCGAACGACACCCTGCCGTCGACAACCACCAGGTCGTGCACGCCAGGCAGGGACGCAAGGCCGTCCGCCCCGCCGTCGAGCAGCGTGGTCACCTGGGTCCGCGTCAGGTGACGCAGCTCGGCGATCGTGCCGGACTCGACGGTCGCACCGTCGCGGATGATCGTCACGCGGTCCGCGAGCTTCTCCACCTCGGCGAAGATGTGGCTGGACAGCAGCACCGACCGGCCGGCGGCCTTCACCTCACGGATCGACTCGGTGAAGGCGGCCTCCATCAAGGGGTCGAGGCCACTGGTCGGCTCGTCGAGCAGCAGCAGCTCGGCCTCGGAGGCGAGGGCTGCGACGAGGGCGACCTTCTGCCGGTTGCCCTTGGAGTAGGTCCTGGCCTTCTTGGTCGGGTCGAGCTCGAACCGCTCGAGCATCGACTTCTTGCGCTTAAGGTCAAGCGGGCCGGACAGCCGGCACAGGATGTCGATCGCCTCGCCGCCGGTGAGGTTGGGCCAGAGCGAGACGTCTCCTGGCACGTAGGCGATCCGCCCGTGCAGCGCGACCGCCTCGGCCCACGGATCGCCGCCCAGCAGGGATGCCCGCCCGCCATCGGCCTTGAGCAGACCGAGCAGGATGCGGATCGTCGTCGTCTTTCCCGACCCGTTCGGGCCGAGGAAGCCCGTCACCTGACCGGTCGGGACGGTGAGATCCAGCCCGCGCAAGGCGTGCACGGTTCCGAAGCTCTTCTCGAGGCCTTGAACGTCGACGGCCATCTCGGTGCTGGACATCAGTCTTCCTTCGGGTTGTTCGCGGGATGGAATCGGGCAGGCGGGTCGGGAGGCCCGTCACGCGGTGCGGTCGCCTTGGCCGGACCAGCCGTCGCGGGTGGGTCACCGACGAAGGCGAGGTAGTCGTCGAGCAATTTGCGTGTGGTGAACACACCTTCGGTGAACAGCTCGAGCATCGGCAGGATCTGGTTCGGCTGCCCGGAGCGTGCCGCCGCGACGAACTCTTCCGGCGTGGCGCCCGGCATCGTGAGGAACTGGATGAGCAGGCTGCCCATTGCCTGGTACGTGAGGTAGCGCAGCCGCGCCTCCTCGTCGCGCGAGGGACGCACGAGACCCGTCTCCACGCTCACCGTCATGACCGCCCGCGTGTTGTCGATCAGATGCTCCAGGAACTCCTGTGCAGGCCGCCCTCCGGCGTTGATCGCGCGGAGCAGGTAGACCACGAGCGACGCGGTGACGCCGGGGCTCGTCAAGCCCGCCAGGAGAGAGCCGCTGGGGTCGGCAAGACCGTCCGTCTTGAGCGTCCGGTAGCGACGGAGCACCTCCGCGTCACACTCGGCCCGCAGCACGGCCTTGGATCCGAAGTGGTGGGTGATCAGCCCCGGGGAGACACCGGCGCGCTGCGCGATGGTGCGGAAGGGCGCTTCGAAGCCCTCCTCAGCGAAGCACGCGATCGCCGCCTCGCGGATCCTGGCGCGCGCGGTGAGGTCGGACTGACGAATCCCCTCTGAAGCAGCTATTCGCACGACTAGTACGCTATACGCCTGACTAGTCGGCCGTCAAGAGACCAGCTATCGCCCGCCACAAGCCCGCCACTACCCCGGTCACGGCTCGGCAACCGGGCACTGTGCCGGAGACAACCACTTCCTCGACCAGGCAAGACGCTCTGGCGCGTCCTGGACGGACATCGGCAGGAGCATGGGGGTCAGCAAACAAGCGGCGCAGAAGCGCTTCGTTCCGAGGGCGGCGACGCATCGGATCTGGGTCCCAGCCAGGGATTCGGCCGGTTCACCGTGCCGGCGAGAAACGTCGTGATGGCCGCACAGAACGAGGCTCGTGAAGCAGGCAGCGACGAGATCCGTCCCGAACACCTGGTGCTGGGGCTCCTGAGCCCGCCGGACGCACTCGCCGCGAGGTCGATCCTCGCGCGAGGCGTGGCACTTGAAACCATCCGGCAGACCGCAACCGCGACGCTGCCGCCCGCGGCCGCACTCGTCCATTCTCGTCCGCCGACCGTCGCAAGGGAACGGGCAGATGGACACCTATCCGGTTCGTCTGCTGGGGCGCCGGCGAGGCGCCGATCACGTCGGGCACGCCCTGGCCGGCAGGGTCGAGGGCGACCGTGATCACCCGGCGGCGCATGTCAGGATGCACCTCCACGGTGGAGATGCTCGCGTTCGGCAAAGGCAGTGTCGGCCGCGAGTCGATCATTGTCAGATACGCGCGCAGCGTCAGGCCGTGACTCACGACCAACACCTGGCCCTCCCTGTGGCTCTCCTCAATGCGGGTAAACGCCGAACCCACCCGCGCCAGGAACTCGGGTCCGGTCTCACCACCAGGAATGCCGGTGAACCGGCCGTGGAGCACGTCAGTGAACATCGTCTCTGGGTCGTACCGGGCAAGCAGTTCAGCCTCAGGGCGCGCCTCGAGGTCGCCGAAACCGAACTCGCGCAGGTCCGGGTCCGTGAAGAGCGGGGTGGACCGGTGATACGCCAGAATCTCCCGGGCTGTGGCCTGGGCCCGCCCGGAGGGGCTGACGTAGGCAGCGGTGAACGGGTGTTCGCTCAGGAAGGCGGCAGTGGTGCGTACACCGGCCAGCCCTTGTGGTGTCAGGGGCGAGTCGCACCAGCCCTGCAGCCGTTGCTGCGCGTTGTAGTACGTCTGGCCGTGCCGTATCAGGGAGAGGGTGAGCACCACATGAGCCTCCACGCTATCTGCGGGCGGCGGCGCCGGCCGTCTGCTCAAGCCTCGGAGGTGTCGGTGGCCGCGTGGTGTCCGCCGTCTGCACACCATCTGTCGAATGGGTAACCGTCAGGACCAGATTCTCCCTGAAATACCCCACCACCTCCTGGTAATGCGTCGGAATGAGGCAACATGACCTTCTTGCCCCTGTGTAGCGGGGCGATGAGCGCGCGCAACGGATTCTGGGCGAACGGACCCAGCTCGACGACCCTCGTCGTATCCCAACACTCGGTCGCCGGAGTCAACGTCGACGTTGGCGGCGTGGACACCTCGGGGGCAATGCCACAAATCCCCGCGTTGAATGCTCGCTAGGCTGAATGGAGTCTCGACAGTCGCAATGCGTGCCGCACCGCTTTAAGCATGGCGATGGTTCGCTCGATCGTGTCGAGATCGCTTTGTCCCACTGTCGAGTCCACATGGACTCTGTTCAGACCCTCGTCGTCGTCGATACTGAGCAACACCGCCACGGCGCAATCGGGCTGTCCCTCGGTGTAGATCCCGGCTTCCCAGATCTTCGAAATCAGGTCGCGCTCCGACCTGTAATCGATCTGGGCGCCGCTTTTGGCGAGGATGCGCAGACCGGTTTCCTCAATGGGGCTGTCCGCTGTCATGCCGTCGCTCATGGTTGGTTGCCTTTCCTGAAGAGGGCCTCGATCCCGGTCGGAGCTCATCACTTCGACGTGGCTGCCTCATGTTCTCCTCCACTGATCGCCCATCGGCACCCGGGCGGGTCCGTGGGAAGGAGGTCGCCATGAAACGTCCGCGCAATGCGGCATTCGCGCGGTCGTCATGCAGGACCTCGCCGGGATGCCAAGGACGCGCATACCGGGCGTAGACAACCGCTGCGGTGGAGGCGGCTAACAGGGTCGGCAGAGCACGGGAGCGCATGAGCCCATTCTGGGGCGGTGTGGCTCCGGGCAGAGGACGGGGGGCAACGTTCAGCCGCAGTCACGGCCAACGTTGTGAGCCGCAGCACGATGAGGAGCCTGCTCGCGGGGTACCGGGCGCCGTCTGGTGGCTTTGCGCTCCACCTGAGACACTCGAGGGTCCGCGGGATCGCGGCTCTTGGTCTCACTGGGTCCATCGCCGCGTCTTCCCAGCTGACGCTTTGCGCAGCGCTGGTATGTAGGCACGGCGGGCATGGTTGGCCCGGGCACGTTCCTGGGCGTATAACAGTCCGAAGGCGAACCCGTTCTCCTCCGACAGGTGGTCGGTCATGGTGAGCTCGAGTAGCAGTGCCTGCGCGGTCACGCTGTCCTGATGCTCACCGAGCACGTTCTGCAGCGACTCCATTCGCGTCGCCATCCTTCGGGCCGGTTTGCCGGCCACGGGTATGGCGGACTCGGCTGCGTACCGGGCCCGCTTCGCGCACTTGCGAACCTCGTGCAACCCCTGGTTGCGCGCCTGCGGGGTCCAGTCGTCTGCCACGGCCCGGGCGGCCCGGTCGACCCGTCGTGCGACGTGGCCGACCAGGGCCGGGAGCTGTTTGCGAGCTGGCTTGCCCGCCGTGGCGGTCAGCGGCGGGCGGGCGAGGAGGTCGTCCAGTGCGTTCAGGAGTCGGAAGTAGCGGTCGCCGTCGAGGGCCTGCTGGAGGTCGACCAGTGCGAGGCGGTGTCGGCCGGCGAGCTCTGAGTCGATGCGACTGCTGACCGGGCCCAGATCGGGCTCCTCGGGCTGAGCCGCCACCAGATCCAGCATCCGCTGGTGCAGCACTTCGGCGTCACGGGGCCGGCCGAGGGCTTCCCCGAGCCACTTCAGCTCCGCGCGTATCGGGTCGGTCTGTTCCCGGTCCAGCAGCGGCTGGTAGGTGGCCAGCGTGCTGCGTAGCCGGCGCGTCGCGACCCGCATGTCGTGCACGGCGCCGGGTTGGTCAGATCGGACGCCGCGATCGCAGCTGACCAGCCGGTCCACGTGTTCTTGCAGGTATGCGAGTACCACCGCCCCCGCTGTGGCCCGCCGGGCCTTGCTCATCGCGTCCCCCACCGCGGGCGGCTGTGCGGCGACGTCCCCCAGGACGCGGGCGAGCTTCGAACTTGACCTGGACGGGGTCAGCCCTGCGGCCCGCAGCCGGCCACTGACGTCGTCAAGCAGGGCCCTGTCCCCGTCGAGAAGCTCGACCTCCACCTCACGCCAGGTGGACTCCTCGGCCGCCGCGCCGGTCAGCCGCTGCCCGTGGACCGTGTCGTCTGCGATGGCGGCCAGTGCGTTACCGTCGGCGTCCAGCAGGCGTCGTTCGATACGGGTGGTGTGCAAGGTTGCGATGGGCACCAGCGGGCGGTCCCCGGCGATGGCACGGACCTCGCGGACCAGGGCGGCTGGCACCGTGCGGGTCGCCCGACCCAGTGGCAGGCGGACCTCGGTGCGTTCGTCCTGCCCGGCCGGCAGTTTGAGGTGCCAGCCGGCGTCGTCACCTCCGGTCCGGCGGCGCAACGTGACATGGTGCCGGGCGAGCCGGGCGTCGGCAGTGTCGAAGTAGGTGGCGTCCAACTGTGACTCCGTCGCCTCGCCCACCGAGCCGGCCTCGCCGGTTACGTCCGGCAGGGACATGGCCGGGTCGGCATCGAACTTGCGCTCAACCTCGCTGTAACGATCCATACCTCAGGACTACTCCTTCCGAGGTCGCAGGCGATAGGCGCCCATCAACGCCGATCCGGCCCGCGCGCAACTGCTCCTCCGCTCCCGCTTGCGATCCTGAACGTTGCGGCGGACTGGGAACGCTCGTTTGTTGCGATCACCCACGATTCGGATCGTGAGGTGCATCACCAAAGGGAGCCCTCGCGTCGTCCGTGGGCCGGCGATAATTTGTAGGCATGGCCAGCTCGTCAGTCTCCGATGCCCACCCAGGTCGACCCGAGATCCGGGCAGACCTGCAGGACGTGGCTCACCAGGTCCACGAAGAGTTCGCCAACCAGCTCGACCCCGCTCAGGTAGACGAATGCCTGGACCGGGTGGCAGCCAAGTTCGACGACGCCACGGTCCGCTCCTTCGTGCCCCTGCTGGTTCTGCGGTATGTCCGTGAGGAACTGCACGCGAACCTGCCACACGCCTAGAACTGGTCGGTCACGCTGGCCCCCGCAGATGGTCACCATCGATATCGGCGAATCGTTCCGGTTCATGGGATTCCGCCACAGCCGGCAGCGGGGATGAAGCTCACACACTGAGCCAGCCGATCGTGAAGGGTGGCCGCAAGGGACTGAACAGACCCGTGGATACGTCGCAGGTTTGAGGAGCGACCACGTGCCAGCCAGTCGTGCGCTCCGTGGTAGGACGAGAGCATTAGAGCTAACCGCATGTTGGGCGCCGGTCTCTTCACCCTCGCCGCGCTCATCGTCGGGTACGCGGTCCTGGGCCCGCTCATCCTGGACGTCATCCACTTCCGGACATCGGCCTCCGGTCTCAGCCAGGTCCGCGGGGGTGACCTGGCGGCCCTGGTCGTGGTCGCGCCGGTGTGTGTTGCGGTCGGCGTGCTCGCCTGGCGGGACCACCGGGCCGCGCCGGTACTTGCCCTCGCCCCGGCGTTCTTCGCGATGTACACCTACTCCCAGCTCATCCTGGGCAACGAGTACCTACGCCTGCCAGGCAACATCGAACGCTTCTTCCCCTTGCTCCTCGCGATGTTCATCGTCGCGGCGGCGGTCGCCATGTGCGGCTGGGCACTGGCCAAACCCGAAGAGCTGCCCGCCTCGTCGCCGCGGCTGGCTAGGGGCAGCGGCATCACCCTGGTCGCCATCGCGGCGTTCGTCGCTCTCGGCCTGCACCTTCCGACTCTGGTCGATGCCCTTGGTGACCACCCGAGCGGTGCGGCCTACCTGGGCGCGCCCACGCTCTTCTGGGTGGTGAAGTTCTACGACCTCGGAATCGTGGTGCCAGCCGCGCTCACGGTCGGCGTCGGGCTTATCAGAGGCCAGGGGTGGGCACGCAAACCTGCGTACGCGATCCTTGGCGCGTATGTGCTGATCGGCTGCTCGGTGGCCGGGATGGGTTGGAGCATGCTGATCAGCGGTGACCCCGATGCATCGGTGGCGTTGGTGGTCGCGGTGATCGCGATCGCGTGCGCGGGCGCGGCCTTCGCCTACTTCCTCTACCGCCCGCTGTTTCGGGCCACAGGCAGTGCCATCGACATCGCTCTGACCGAGGCTGATCACGTCCTGGTCAGGCGATGACGGTCCCAGGCAGCGCCGCCGCGGATTGAGTCAGTGGCGGAGCCAAGCCGTCGCCGGTTCGTCACAGGTCAGGGGCGAACCTGGCGTAGGCGCTCAGGGCCTCGGCGGTTCCGGCGCCGGTCATGGGCCGGCCGTGGCCGCCAGCCAGCACTGTCGGCTCGAGGCGGGCGAGCCGCTGGATGGACTCCCTGGCCGCCCCCGGACTCCAGGTCGTGTACCAGGGTGGCCCCGACAGGCCCGGCCGCTGTAACAGCAGACCGGCCCAGGAGTTGACCTTCAGGGTCACCAGGGCGTCGCCGCTGATCAGGACGCGGTCGCCGGGTCGAAAGTAGGAGACATGGCCCAGCGTGTGCCCCGGCGTAGGGACGCACTCCCAGCCCGGCAGCCCGGGAACCCCGGCGCCCGGCTCGAACGTGCGGGCGACGTCGCCCAGGCTCGACCTGGCCAGTACCGCCTCGCGTCGCCGCCTTCCCATGGCACGCATCAGCGGCAGGATGACGAAGCGATCCAGCGGCCCGGCGGAGGCCACCATCGCCGCGAAGTCGGCCGTGGCCAGTGGCAGCTCGTCTGGGTGCATGTACACCGCGCAGCCCCAGGCGCGTGCCAATGGCCGGGCCGCGCCGGCGTGGTCGGGATGGCAGTGGGTCAGCAGGATCGCGGCCGGACGCGAGTCGGCGCCGAACAGGGACCCGGCGGCCCGCTCGATCTGCGACAGATCACTGGCCCAGCCCGCATCGATCAGCACCCACGACGAGCTGGTACGCACGAAGTAGACATCCGTCTGCGTGCGACCCCACGGCCCCAGGCAGAACACGTCCGAGGCGATCTCGCGCGCGAGATCGGCCGTACCCTCCCGCCTCGGACGCGTCATGACGACCACCCGGCCGTCGGCGCGGCAATCCACCGGCCAGCACCAAGGGCGGCACTGGGGTACCCGACGAGGAGCCTCACGACCAATCGCCTTCCCCTGCGACACCTGGCCGGGGGGAGCACCAAGGCACACACGCGCACCACGACGTTGGCCATCCCAAAAAGGTAAGTGGTGCCACCGACCGTCGCAATGCTGGCACCGTAAGACAGGGCGAAGCCTGTCTCGAGCCGCTCCTCTGTCGCACGGCCCGATCCGCGTGCGTCGTTGATCACCGGGTGGTGTGTGGGGTGCGCGTCGAAGACGTCGACGATCCGTTGATGCGGAAGATTCGCTACCTGGACAAGTTGGTCGACGAACTGGCCACGGGCAAGTCGATGGACAGGATCTTGCGGGCGTAACGGTCAGCGGGGCGCGGTTGGGATTCGTCCGGTCGTGCATCACCGTCGGATCCGCCCCATCTCCGGTGTGCAGCAGGTTGCCTAGTTCACAGGTGGGTCACCGGGAAGGGGCTCCGGGCTTGAGGGACCCCACTGCGTCCTTCTGGGCGCTGTGATGCCTGCCCCACGGTGGGCGATAGGCGGAATGACGCACTCGGCGCGGCACCCGCGGGAGAGTCGGGGCTGCAGCGCCTGGTGAGGTCGGCCCGCTGGGAGAGTGGGAGGCGGCCCAGGGGACGGGCGGCCCGGAGGACGGCGGATGTGATTCGCAGACAGACGGCCGTCATCAGGATCTGCCCATAGGATGCTGGACGTGGGCCGGGTCCCGCAGGATGCTAGACGTGGGCCGGGTAGAGCGTCTGGCCCGTGGGAGTTGGTCATGGACATCGTCGAGGTCCCCCCGTCGGGCACCCGGAGTCGGAGGCCCACGAGATCGGCCGGAACTGGGTGGTGGGTTCCCGCCCTCGCGGGAGCGGCCGCGTTCTGGTCGGCCAACCTCGTC
>DASVKO010000089.1:0-2549 GCA_036385355.1 Dermatophilaceae bacterium | reverse complement strand
ATCCTTGACCCGTACTACCCGAAAGACATCAACAGCCTCGAGCTTGCCAGATCGATCGTGACCGAATGGTCATGGGACAATTGTCTCGAGTCCCTGCGGTCAGGCAGCCCCGGCATGGTTGGGTGGGACGCCGTTCCCTGTCGTGCTGACGAGAGCGCCGAACAGGTCTTTCAGCGGTCCGGCGTCATTCATCCGACATACCTTCCGTTCTACCGAGGCGCCCTCCGGCGGCATTTCGCCAAGGTTGCCGGCAGCCCGCTTCCCGACGCGCGTCTGCACTATTACGAACAGAGCGCCCTCCACGCCCTCGGTCATGACCACTCGGGCAACCCATGCGTTGGTGCCCTGCCCTGCCCGCCACTGGCGCACCAGATGGAGAAGGACGAGCGGTTCTGGGTGGCCACAGCCCTCATGTCGGTCTTCCACAGCAAGGACCGGGTGGGCGCCCTTACCCGGCTGCTGACCGAGTGCCTTGGTGATGTGCCGCCTGTACCCGGAGTCGCCAGCTGGGACGAGGCTCTTGGCGATGCGAACTCGCTGGAACTGTTCTTCGAGGTGCACCTGAACGCTCCTGACTCGTACAAGCAGTACAAGAGGACGCCCGTCGAGGAACGGGTATTGACCCCGTGGCTGCGTGCTCGGGCGATCCAGTCCAAGGACAAGCTCGAAGGGGCAACCCACGCCGACGCCATGCTCATCGCCCCGAGCACCGGCTTTGCGGTCGTATTCGAGGCCAAGGTGTACTCCGATGCCTCGAGCCACACCACCTACGATGCGAAGCGCAATCAGATCGCCCGCAACATCGACGTGCTCATGGACCGCAACTCCGGTCTTCGGAGCCCACTCAACAAGCGGCAGCCGGATAGGAGCTGTTTCGTGCTGATCACCCCGGAGATCTTCAAGCGCGATCCCAGCAGCCGGCTCTACGGGGCGCTCATGCAGGCCTACCGCAGGGACGCCGAGCTGCTTCACGAGCACCTGCCACACCGCAGCCCCGCGGACCTCGCCGGTGTCCCCCTCCGCTTGGGCTGGACGAGTTGGGAGCAGATCAACACGCTGAACCCCGGTGCCTGCCCCTGGCTGACCGCCGGACCCAAGGCCCCAACCACAGCCCAAGGGGTGGAACAGGCAGGATCGGCCGCGGGGAATGGACATCACGGAAGCGGCCCGTTCGGCGACTCCCGAGAGGTGCGGCCCGGCGGTCCAAACGGCGGCGCGACGCCGCTGCATTTCGCAGGCGCGGACATCAGGTGAGTGACCCGGACGGCCAACGGGAACCGGGGCCGCAAGGTCCATCGACGATCCCGGCAGCAGGGGACCCGCAACTGCAACTGGCCGTCGAGCTGACGCATTGTGCATCGGTGGAGAGTCTCGTGGACGAGCCGGGCCTCATGTGGTGGTCCGCGATGCTGACCGCCCGCGACGGGGAAGCGCGCGACCCGGACACGACGGGTGTAGCCGTCGTCACGGCGTCGCTCCTCGTCGTCGACAGTCCTGCTTGCGAGGACCCAGGATTGGATCTCGACAACATCAGCGTCGAACTGGGACGGCTCGCCTTCGCCTACGGCGAGGACCTCAATAGCGACGGGACCGGTGGCTGGTCGTCCTTCGTAGGCCGGGTGCTGTTCGTTGAAGACCTCACGGTGCAACCGCACTGGAGAGGGCGGCGCCTTGCACCCGCCACAATCCTGGTAGCCGCCACGGCCCTCGGCGACGCCTTGCAGGTCGTAGTCGAACCGGCCGCGGTGAGCTGGCAGCCCGACGGCGGAGAAGCTGAGGGTGGCGGGTGGCAGGACTTCGGCTTCACAGCACTGGGCGGAAGCGATGATTCCGCCGGCATCTATTCCTTCGCGACCAGCTGGTGCAGCTTCCCCGCCGAGGAAATCGCCGTGGCTCAGGAGATGCTCAGCAGCCTTCAGTTCACCGCTGAGGACATCGCCTGGTGGCGCGAGGCCCGCCGCAGTTCAGCTGCGTCTTGAGCCGATCACCCGCGCCGCTGATCTACATTGGCTTAAGGTCGCAGAACCGCGACCGCGTTTGGTGCTCCTGTCATGGCGGTCGGAGGTCGAGAATTGGGGCTCTCCTGCTGGCGTCCCCGCCCAGCGCCTGGGTGCCAAGGGAGGCCAACAGCTCGGCCTCACTCCGCAGTTCGTCGTTGTCGCCGTACGCCGGCTCGGCTTGAAGGGCGCTGGCGGCCGCTCGATACATCATGGCCGCAGTTTTGACGTCACCGTCACGCAACGCCCGTTCGGCGTCACGCTTAGCCGTCTGAGCGGTCAGGAACAGCACTTCGCTGGTCACCGTCGGATCGGGAAGGCGGCCGGCGGCGACATCGGCGGGGACGACATTGAACGAGCTTGGAAGCGTGACGACTTCCTCGGTGAAATCGGGCACCGTGACGTACCGCAGCTCCAGGGTGGCGACCTGCGCGAGACCGAGGGCGGCCACCGCGGGGATGGTCAGCTTGAGCAGCAGACGGCGAGTTTCGCCGGCCCACAGCTCACCGAGCTCGACGATGGCACCGTCGGCGAGGGTGACGACGGGAAGGT
>DASVKO010000088.1:0-3678 GCA_036385355.1 Dermatophilaceae bacterium | reverse complement strand
GTATGAAGCTCACCATTCTCGGCGGCGGTGGATTCCGGGTTCCCCAGGTCTTCGAGGCGGTCGCGGCCGATGACGCCGCGGTGCGCATCGACGACCTGGTCCTCTACGACACGGACGCCTCACGTCTCGGAGCCATCCGCGCGGTCATCGCCCGGCTCGAGCCGACCCTTCCGCACTCCCCGCGGGTGACGGCAACCACGGACCTCGACGAGGCCCTGACCGGCGCCGACTTCATCTTCTGCGCGATCCGGGTCGGGGGTGCGCAGGGACGGACGTTCGACGAGCGCATCGCGCTGGACCTTGGTGTGCTCGGCCAGGAGACCACCGGGCCGGGTGGGCTCGCCTACGCGATCCGGACCGTCCCGGTAATGCTGAAGATCGCCGAGCGCGTGCGGGTGCTCGCCCCCGATGCCTGGTTCATCAACTTCACCAACCCCGCGGGCATCGTCACCGAGAGCCTGCGCCGGGTGCTGGGCGACCGCGTGGTCGGGATCTGCGACACCCCGATCGGGCTGATGCGGCGCGCGGCGCTCGCGGTCACAGGGAGCTCCAGCGTGCAGACCTTCGACTACGTCGGGCTGAATCACCTGGGGTGGTTGCGCTCGCTGGAGGTCGACGGCCGCGACAGGCTTCCCGACCTGCTCGCGGACACCGCCCTGCTGAACGGCATAGAAGAGGTCCGGCTGATGGGCGTGGACTGGGTGAGGGCGCTCGGGGCCCTGCCCAACGAATACCTCTACTACTACTACTACAACCGCGACGCGGTGCAGCGGATACGCGCCAGTGAGACCACCCGCGGCGAGTTCCTGCTCCGCCAGCAGTCCGACTTCTACCGCCGCGCGGCCATCGAGCCCGTCCACGCCCTCGACCTGTGGGAGAAGACCAAGCACGAGCGTGAGTCCACCTACATGGCGGAGGGAAGGCCCAAGGGGGAAGAGAACGCTCGTGAGGAGTCGGACCTGGAGGAGGGCGGCTACCAGCAGGTTGCCCTGAACCTCATGGCCGCCCTGGCTGCAGACCGGCCCTCGACCATGATCCTCAACGTCCGCAACGCAGACACCGTGAACGGGCTGCCGGCAGAGTCGGTCGTCGAAGTCCCCTGCACCGTCGACGGCGCCGGCATACACCCGCACCACATCGCACCGGTCGACGGGCACATGCTCGGCCTCATGCAGTCGGTCAAGGCGGTCGAACAGCTCACGATCGAGGCCGTCGTGAACCGCTCTTCCACCCTCGCCTGGAAGGCCATCTCGCTGCACCCCCTGGTGGACTCCGTCGCCGTCGGACGGGATCTCCTGGAGCGCTACCGCCAGGAGATCCCGGGTGTCGGTGCCGCTCTCGACTGAGCAGTCACCGGCGTGAGACCGGCGTCTCGCCGGCATAGAACGCCGGTCGCTCGATCATCTCGACCGCAACAGTTCCGACATCGCCCAGGAGGGCCTTGACCCCGGCGTCGCAGACGGCGGCGGCGGCATACCCGTCCCAGCTGGACGGGCCGGAGGTCATGCCCAGCTCGACGGAACGGATCCACGCCTGGAGCTCGGTGGTGAACGCGCCGTCGAACCGGTCGACGTGGCTGGTCGGCAGGTCGTGGCGGTGACCGAGGCTGTCCCGGCGCTCGATCCCGTGCTGGTCGGCGAGTGAGACGGTGCCGGTCTCGGCCACCGCCTCGCAGCGGATGTCGTAGGCGTACCCGATGTTGACGAAGATCTCGTCGTCGACCCGGACGCCGGACTGCGACTCCAGGATCAGGACCAGCGGGTCCTGAAGGTGCGGGAACCTGTTCCTCGTCTTCTTCGGCTTGTCCACCCGCGCCGTGACGAGCTCCTCGCCGAGCAGCCACCGCATGGTGTCGATCTCGTGGATCGCGGTGTCGTTGATCGCCATGTCTGCGGTGTAGGCCTCGGGCACGGTGGGGTTGCGGTGGGCGCAGTGCACCATGAGCGGCTCGCCGATCTCCCCGCTGTCCAGGACCGCCTTCATCTGGAGGTAGCTCGCGTCGTAGCGACGCATGAACCCGACCTGGACCAGCCGGCGCCCTGCCTCTTGCTCGGCCGCCATGATGCGCAGGCACCCCGCGGCCGTGGGGGCCATCGGCTTCTCGCAGAAGACCGGCTTGCCCGCCTCGATCGCCGCGATGACCGACTCCTCGTGGGCCGGGCCGAAGCTCGTCACCATGACGGCGTCGACCTCCCCTGCGCCGATCAGCGCCGCGCCGTCCGGGTACACGGTCGCCCCGAGAGGCTCGGCGACGGCTTTCGCCCGGCTGATATCGAGGTCGGTGACCGCGGCGACCTTCCCGCCGGACAGCAGGCTGGTGATCCGCTCGATGTGCGCCCGCCCCATCCCGCCGGGGCCGATGACTCCGATGCGCACCGTCATGTCCGTTCAGCTCCCTTCGGTCGTTGCGGCTGCGCGAGCACCGAGGTTGCACTCCGCGAGGTACTCACGAGTGGCGATGGCGTTGGGGAGCGGGAAGTCGAACCCGACCGGGTAGAGGTCCTGCTCGACGACGACGACGATCTCCCGGTCGAGACCGGCGAGGGCGTCCACCAGGGCCTTCATCTCGGGCTGCCCGGCGGGAGGGGTGACGCTCGCACCGCGGGCGATGGCCTCGCCGAAGGGCCAGTCCTTCTCGTGCGCCTCCCTGACCAGGTCGGGGTCCATCGCCTTGATGTGCACGTAGCCGATGCGCTCCGGGTAGTCCCGGACGATGTTGACCGGGTCCTCGCCGCCGTAGACGATGTGCCCGGTGTCAAGACAGAAGGAGACGTATGCCGGGTCGGTGCCGGCGAAGAACCTGTCGATGTCGGCGCGGGTCTCGATGTGGGAGTCGCCGTGCGGGTGGACCACCATCGTGATGTCGTACTCGTCGCGCAGGATCTTGCCGAGCCTGTTGGCGTTGCTGGTGTACAGCTTCCACTGCTCCGGCGACAGCACCCGCTCGTCGGTGAGCTCCCAGGTCTTGTCCGACCGGAACAGAGGCGGCAGGTACACCAGGAACTTGGCCCCGACGGCCTTGAGCACCGCGGCGTTGCGGCGCATCTCGAGCTCGGTGTTCGCCCACGCCTCTTCCTTGTGGAGAATGCCGGGCTGGGTGCCGGCGATGACTTTCAGACCACGCCTGGACATCTCTTCGGTGAGCTTCGCCGGGTCGGTGGGGAAGTACCCGAACGGTCCGGTCTCGATGAACGTGTAGCCCGCCCCGGCCATCTCGTCGAGGGTCGTCTCCCAGTCGATCTGCTTCTCGTCCGACGGGAACCACACACCCCACGAGTCGGGTGCTGTCCCGACGACGAGCTTGTGGTAGCGGGGGTCAGGGTTCCGGGACAGATCCGTGATCTGACTGGCATGGACGGGGTTCCGCGTCGTCATTCCTTGACCCTTCGGTGAGCGGGTTGCCGGACGTCACAGGTGGTGACGCTGGTCCTTCTTGTGCTGCTGGTACTCGGCGTAGGCCGCCCGGGTGCTCTCGAGCCTGGCCGTCTGTGAGACCGGGACGTCCCACCAGGCCGACGCAGGCGGGTTGGGCCCGCAGAGATCGGTCTCGATGTAGATGACCGTCGTACGGGTGGACGCCGCAGCCGCGCGGTAGGCGTCGCGGAACTCCTCGATCGTGGCGGCCTGCAGGACGTCGGCGCCGAAGCTGCGGGCGTTGGCAGCCAGGTCAAGGGGGAC
>DASVKO010000087.1:0-2119 GCA_036385355.1 Dermatophilaceae bacterium | reverse complement strand
AGCCGGCGGCCGTGGTCCTGCACACCCGGATGGCCGGGGCCGTCGAGGCCGAGGCCGCCACCGCGCAGGCCCTCACCCTCGCGACGTCGCTCGGGGTGGACGCGCTGCACGGCAAGGACGTCGTCGAGATCTCCGTGCTGGGCGTGACCAAGGGCGACGCATTAGTGAGGCTCCGAGACGAGCTCGGGGCCAGGGTCGTCCTCTACGCGGGGGACGACACGACCGATGAGTACGCGTTTGCGGAGCTCGCGGCGACCGATCTGTCGGTCAAGGTCGGCGCCGGGGAGACGGCGGCCCGCCTGCGTACGGGGGACCCGCGGTCGTTCTGCCAGGAACTGGCCGCCTTCGCCGGTGCGCTGATCAGGTAGCCGAGGGGCCGGGCACAGAGGTCCCGCCGGTCTCGCGAACGTGATCTGGTGATGTAGTTGGTGAGGTTGCGGAAGCCGAGGACGCTGCCGTGGAGGTGTTCGAGGCTCACAGACAGCTTCGGTGGGAATGTTGCTCGTTCGGGGCGTTGAGGTGGGCCAGGATGTCGTCGGGGTCGGGTAGTTCTTCGGTTGTGGTGGTCTTGAACCCAGTGAAGCCGTCCATCGCAACCACCTCGACCTGATCGCGCCAAGCCTGCGGGCGTTCGGCCAGCCACTGCTTGAACGCCTGCTTGGACCAGCCCTGGACCATGTCCAGTAGCCGTGACGCGCCGGTGCCCTCCCGGATCGGGTCAGATCGATCATGACCGTGCCTACTTGTCGCCGCGTTGGGTGGCGCCAGACGAGGTCGTCGACGTCAATGACCTTCTCGCCGTCAAATCGGCGGGGATCATCGATGAGCACTGGTTGTCCCTCTGCCAGGACTGCGCGAGTTCGCCGTATTCCACGACACCGCCAGAACTCAGTGGCTGGCCTTGGTGAGCGATGTGACTCAGAAGCCGCCTGCCTGAGTCGTGGCTGCTTGATTAGCCTTGTCGACGCGGTGAGTTCGTGCGCTCAGCGTCGCCGGGCATCGTTGTCTCCAAAGTTGTGCCCGCTCGTGAAGTGGTTCGCCTGTTGGGCGAGGTGCCGCTCCCATGCGCGACCCCAGGGCGGGATCAGGTACGTGAGGGCGATGAACGCGGCGATGATGAGGGCGGACGGCCAGCGTCCGCCTTGGGTCTCGAGGACGACGGCGATGGCCCCCACGATGACGCGCGTCTGCCAGGCGAAGCGTCCGAGCGGTACCCACGCCAGAAGCCGCCCGGTTCCGACTACAAGGCCACGGATAAGGTCCCACGGGACGGTCCACAACAAGCACGCCAGGTCGAAGCGAGTCCGACCCCAGCGGAGGCGACCGATGCCGTGGACGATCAGCGCCGCCACGTCGCCGTCGGTCACCCGCCCGGCGAGGTAGGCGTCCACGACTTCTTGAGCCAGGAGGATCTGTCGTCGGCCGGCGGCGTCGACGGGACGGCCGCGGGCGACGACACGCAACTGGATGCCGCTGACGTCGACCCAGTCGGCGACCAACCGCAGCGGGACCATCAGCCGTCTCGCCTCCTCGGGAGTTGGCCGACGACCGGCGCGCAAGATACGGACGGCGAGACCCTCGTCGACGCCCACGGCGAGAAGTACCAGGACGGACGCGCCGAGGACAGTGACGCCCACTTCGAGCGTCGGGGGAAGGGCGGCGATGAAGACGAGCCAAAGCAGACTGGCGATGATCACGTGAGGCAGGGCGGCCGCGGTCTTGATCAGGGCTCCCTTGACGTCTCGCCCCGGCGGAGCGCTGGTCGGCTTCTTGGCGGTCACTGCCCCTTGCAGCTGTTCCTGGCGAAGTGACGGGCATCGACGTGGACAGCCCAGGGGCAAGCCCGCCGCGCGGCGGACGGCTTCTGGACCGGGCGCTCGAACACATTCGCCGGTCTGCTTGGGCCTACCGGATCGGGTTCTTAAGGTGTATCGGCGGACCCCCTCAAGGCGTCGTCGGAACGCTAGTGTTCGGGGCATGTTCGCGATTGCGGTTCGGTTCGATCTGAAGGATGAGGACGCCGCACGCGCCTTCGACTCGCTGGTGACGGAGATGCTTGACGGCATCAAGGAGCTGGAGCCTGAGACCTTGGTCTACGCGGTTCACACGGTCGAGGATG
>DASVKO010000086.1:0-2213 GCA_036385355.1 Dermatophilaceae bacterium | reverse complement strand
CAGGGCGAGCCCGATGGATGCGCCGAGCAGCCCCGTGCCCACCACCAGCACGGGCCCGCGGACGTCCGCCGATTTCCCCATGGTCACACCCTAACGGGGCTTCGCCCCAGCCTGACGAGTCATGGCGCGTGGTGCCCTTTGGGTGGGCTCCGGCCGGTGGGATGACGGTCGCCGCGGACGGCGCCGTGTTGTAACCGCCCTGTGGCGGTGGTTGGCTGACATGAGCCGTTCCACCTGACCGGAGCCCGATCATGACGTTACCTGTCACCGTGTCCGATGTCGTGGCCGAGCACGTCACTTTCGAGGTGGAGTGCATCGACCGGATGTACTTGAACGTGTACGTGCCCGGACTGCAGTATCCGGCCGGGCTGGTCGGGTATGTCCACCACCAGTTGGGGCTGCCGATCGCCTCGACCGCGCCGCTGGGCAAGATCACCGAGCGGTTCGTTGCCGCGGTCCACCGTTTCGCCCGGGACCAGCAGGTGCCGTGGGTCGACTTCGCCAAGGGTCAGCGCAAGGACGACGTGATGCACGAATACCAGACCAGGTTCGTGGCCGCTGGTCGAACCGAGGGTGTGCTGTTCGTCGGCCGGGCGCAGGAGAAGACCAACCTGTTCCGCACCGAGAAGCGGCACAACGCCGAGGGCCGGCCCTACCCGTGGATCGTGCGGGCCAGCGGGGTGGTCAACCACTTCTACTTCTACTGCGTGGACGCTGACTTCGGCCCGTTCTTCCTCAAGTTCTGCTCCTACTTCCCCTACAACGCCCGGCTCTGCATCAACGGAAATCACTGGGCTCAGCGCCAGGCCGGCAAGGCCGGGCTCGGGTTTGTCCCGATGGACAACGCGTTCGCCGCGGTCGATGACCCAGCTACGTTGCAGGCCATCTGCGACCGGCTCGGGCCGGAGCAGATCGATGCGCTGCTGCGCAAGTGGCTCGCGATCCTTCCGCACCCGTTCAGCCCCGCCGACCGGGCCGCCGGGTACCGGTACGACATCTCCATCCTGCAGGCCGAGTTCTCGCTGACCCAGATGCTCGACCGGCCCGTCACGGGACGGATCTTCTTCGAGCAGGTCATCCGCGACAACCTCGACGTCGGCCGTCCCGACCACGTGTCACTGATCTTCGACCGGCGCATCGTGGCCAAGGGCAAACACCCGACACCGGGGCGGTTCCGCACCCGAGTGATCACGACGGGGGTCACCCCGAGTCTGCACGTGGACTACAAGCACACGACCATCAAGCAGTACCACAAGGAAGGCAGGGCACTTCGGACCGAGACCACCATCAACAACACCCGCGACTTCGGAATCGGGAAGCGGTTGACCAACCTGCCTGCGCTACGCGAGGTCGGCTTCACCGCCAACAGACGCCTGCTGCGCGTCGAACGACTCGACCACGACCCGACCACCGGAACCGCCGCCCTGACCGCTGTCACCGAACCGGTCACCACTCCTACCGGCACCCGCGTGCCCGGGTTACGCCTCGGAGCGCAACGCTCCCACGCCCTGCTATCCGCGCTGCTGATCTTCCGACTGCAACCAGACGGCTTCACCAACCGCGACCTACGGGCCCTCACCGCCGAGCTGCGCGGCCTGCCACCCGAGCACGTCACCACGGGCCAGATGACCTACGACCTGCGTCGCCTGCGCGTGCACGGCCTGATCGAACGCATCCCCCACACCCACCGCTACCACCTCACCGAGACCGGACTGCGCACCGCGACGTTCCTCACCCGCGTCCACGACCGCTACCTACCTACCGGCCTGGCCCACCTCAACGGCCCCGGCGACAACAGACTCCGCCGCGCCCAGACCGCCTACCAGCACGCCCTCGAGGACCTCGCCCGACAAGCAGGCCTCCCCGCGTGACGTTGACCCCAACCACCAGAACACGACTCAGAATTCCGGCTCCGCCGGTCCTAGCCCTCTAGACCGTTGCGCGCGCCAAGGGACCTGAGCAGGGCAGGTCTGGCCCCCGGAACGCCCGGATCGAGCATGAGCGATGCAAGCGGGCCGCCGGAGAGGCTGCGGGTGTGGCTCAGGGGGCGTACTTTCGCGTGACCCTCAGGGGCACGACGGATGGACCCTCACACCCGTGACAGGCTGCTCATGGCGGTTAGGTGCGCCGGTAGGTGAGGTGGCTGACGTGCGGCGTCGTCCGGCTCGAGGCCGGCACCATCACCAGCGCTTCGACGCCGTCGAAGACCCGCA
>DASVKO010000085.1:0-1885 GCA_036385355.1 Dermatophilaceae bacterium | reverse complement strand
CGGGGATCACCGGGCTGGACGCGCCCTTTCCTGGCAGACCGGGATCGTTGACCACGGTCTGCTTCTGCGACGTCACCCAGTCAGCTTGGGGCGTGCTCTGAGTGGCCGTCACAGGTGCGGTGCCGGCGTCCACGGAGTGCGCCACGCCTGCGGGCAACGCCGCGGATGCGATCATGACGGCCGCGGTCGCGAAACGGCGGACAAGCCGAGTGGTCCTCATACGAGTTCAATCCCCTGGATCGACTGAGCCTCATTGGCTCTTTCGTCGAACCCTAAAGCGATCTCGAATGATGGCCGACATTCATGAGGCGTCTCTCACTTTGAGTTCACTCAAGGTTTGCCAAGCACAATTCTTCCTTCCGTGGGGAATTGTGAGAAGCCTCTCATCCAATATGGAAAAGGCTCAATCACTGCGAGGAATTCCATCCCGCTGGGGTCACTCCTCGGTGACGTCCACCACGCCTCGGCGCATACCGACCACTGCCTCGCGGCAGGTCGTACGCAGCTTCCCGGATCCCGCAGCGTCGGCAACCTGCCCCGCCACGTCGATGACTTGGCGGACCCACCGGACCACGTCGCCGGCCGGCAGACCCGACAGGTTGAGCACGTCAGCAAGGTCGGCACCGCTCGCCCAGGCGTGTACTGCCTCCGCGAACCCGATGTCGGGCTCCGGTCCCCGCTCGACGCGATGGTCGCGCTCGACCAGCCCGACGTCCCTCCACACGACGCGCAGCCTGACTTGTGCTGCTTCGCTGTGTCGATCAGGCATCCTCACGGGCCGCCTGCCGTCCATGGGACGCGCCCGATAGACGAGGCTGGACAGTACGGCCGCGAGCTGCGGAGCAGCCAGACCGTCGAAGACCCCGTCGACGACGCACTGGGCGGTGACGAGGTCCAGCTCACCGTAGATGCGTTTGAGCACGCGGCCGGGGTCCGTGACCGCGGCTCCCTGCTCGTCGAGGTAGCCCAACGACGACAGCACTCCGCAGACCTTGTCGAAGGCCGTCGCAATGGTGTTGGACCGTTCCTGGGATCGCTCACGGGCCAGTAGGGCCTCCCGCTCCAGTCGCATCGCCTGCTCGGTCAGTCGCGCGTGGTCCTCGCGGTCGGGGCACCGATGGCACGGGTGCGCCCGGATCGCCAACCGTACGACATCGACCTCGGCCATCACCTCGTCGTCGGCACGGACTCGGCGACGCGGGTCCGGGAGGTCGACCTCACCGAGGCGGGTCAGAAACGCGGCCGCGAGGTTCCGGCGTGCCGCTGCGCTCTTCGCGTCGAAGTGCTTCGGGACGCGTACCCGCCCCGCCACCACGGGCGGAGTTGGGAAGTCGATGACGGACAGCGACTTGAGCTGACGGTTCTCGGTCATCACCAGCGGCGTGGGGCCTTCGGCTCCAGCAACCTTGGGATCGACCACGGCGGCCCACCCGCGATGCCGTCCCGCAGGCACGGAGATGATGTCCCCCGGGCGCAACGACTGCAGCACGGTGAGGGCCTCCGCATGACCGTCCGCCCTCCGGGCGCGCGCAGCCTCGGCTTCCAGGGATCGGACGGTCTCGCGGAGCCGCGCGTACTCGACCACGTCGCCCAGCTCGCAGTCCGCCTGCTCCAGCAGCCTCGCGGCCTCGGCCTCTGTCCGCCGGATCGACCGCGAGGCAGAGACCACTCCCCTGTCCGACTGGAACTGGGCGAAGCTCTGCTCGAGAACTGCCCGCGCCTGTTCACGCCCGACTGTCCCCACGAGGTTGACCGCCATGTTGTACGTGGGCTTGAACGCGGAGCGCAGCGGATACGTACGGCGCGACGCCAACCCGGCCACAGCCCGTGGGTCCAGCCCCGGCTGCCAGCAGACGACCGCATGGCCCTCGACGTCGATGCCGCG
>DASVKO010000084.1:0-18408 GCA_036385355.1 Dermatophilaceae bacterium | reverse complement strand
GTCACAGCCCGAGTAGAGGTACTTCGCCATGGCGATGTCGTAGTTCGGCAGGAAGACGACGCGGCGACGGACTGCCGGGTCGTCCGCGAACCTCACCAGTTGCTGGATGAGCCTCTTGCCGGTCTCGTCGTTGGGGTGACTCTTACCCGCGATGACCAGCTGTACCGGACGCTTGGGGTCCAGCAGGATCTTCTTCAGGCGCACTGGGTCGCTCAGCATCAGAGTGAGTCGCTTGTACGTCGGGACCCGGCGCGCGAAACCGATGGTGAGCACTCCAGGATCCAGGATGTCCTCGATCCAGCCGAGCTCGGCAGGGCTGGCGCCACGCTTGAGCCAGCTGGCCTTCACCCGTCGACGGGCCTCGGCGACGAGCTGGGAGCGCATATCCCGCTTTGCAGCCCAGATCTCGTCACCGGAGATGTCACTGATGCCTGCCCACGCATCGTGATCGGCAACGTTGGTCGTTCCCAGGTGCTTGGCCGCAAGCTCGAAGACCCTACGGTCGACCCAAGTCGCGGCATGGACACCGTTGGTGATACTCGTGATCGGGATCTCGGTGTCGTCGAACCCGGGCCACAGACCATCGAACATCTGACGGCTGACGACCCCGTGCAGCTGGGACACGCCGTTGGCCCGCTGCGCCAGGCGAAGTCCCATGACCGCCATGTTGAACACGCCGCCCTGGCCACCGGGGTAGTCCTCGGCACCGAGCGCCAGCAGGCTCTCGACGGGCACGCCGGCGATCGCGTTGTCGCCACCGAAGTACAGCCGGATCTGGTCGACGCCGAAACGGTCGATCCCCGCAGGGACCGGCGTGTGCGTGGTGAAGACCGTGCCGGCCCGGACGGCCTCGAGGGCCTCAGCGAAGCTCATGGCGTACTGGTCGGTCAGCTCACGGATCCGCTCGACCCCCAGGAACCCGGCGTGACCCTCGTTGGTGTGGAAGACGTCTGGAGCCGGTGCTCCGGTCAGCCGTGACCACAGGCGCAGCGCCCGCACGCCACCGACGCCCAGCAGCAGCTCCTGCTGCAGACGCAGCTCGCCGGTGCCGCCGTAGAGCCGGTCGGTGATCCCGCTGGCTCCCTCGTCGTTGTCCTGAACATCGGAGTCGAGCAGCAGCAGGGGAACCCGGCCGACCTGGGCCTTCCACACGTGAGCGTGGAGCACCCGGCCGCCGGGAAGGTCGATGGTGATGACACAGGGCTCTCCGTCTGCCTCCCGCAAGAGCGCCAGAGGCAGGTCGTCCGGGTCGAGCACCGGGTAGGTCTCCTGTTGCCAGCCGTCACGGCTCAGCGACTGCTTGAAGTAGCCGGTCTTGTAGAAGAGGCCAACCCCGACGACGGGCACACCCAGGTCAGAAGCTGACTTGAGGTGGTCCCCGGCGAGAATGCCCAGGCCACCGGAGTACTGCGGCAGCGCCTCGGTGATACCGAACTCGGGGCTGAAGTACGCGATCGAGGCAGGCGCGCCACCCTCGACCTCGGCGGCCCAGCCCTGGTACCAGCGGGGCTTGCTCAGGTAGGTCGCGAGGTTCTCGGACGCCGCGTTGACCTTGTCCACGAACGTCTGGTCCGAGGCCAGCGCCCGCAGCTCGCCGGCTGACAGCGCCGACAGCATCTTGGCCGGCTCCTTGCGGGCCCTGGCCCAGCGCTGCGGGTCGATCTCGGAGAACAGGTCCCGCGTGGGCGGGTGCCAGCACCAGCGCAGATTGCTGGCAAGCTCGCCCAGCGCGCTGATCGGCTCGGGCAGGACGGTGCGGACGCTGAATCGACGGATAGCCTTCACGATCCGAAGCATAGGCGACGTTCAACCCACCATGCAATTTCTTGCAAGGTTTGTCGCTTTCTTGCAAGACCGGATCGCGACGGGCTGTCCGGCGCGCAGGAAGCCCCCATCACACGGGGACGTGCGACGCCCGGGTAGCCTCGTGCTGATGACAGCGAGCCAACTGCACTCTGTTCCCCAGGCCCTCGGACGCATCCCGGTCCTGCAGGTCGACCCGTGCGTCGAGAACGGCGCCTTCCCCGCCAAGTCGGTGGTTGGCGAGCCGTTCGACGTCACCGCCACGGTCTTTCGCGAGGGACACGACGCCGTCAGCGCGACGGTGGTCCTCAGGGACCCGGACGGCGGCGAGCAACGTGTGCCGATGACCTTGGTCTCCCCCGGGCTGGACCACTGGTCCGCAACGATCAGCGCGGACCGGACCGGGAAGTGGTCCTACCTGGTCGAGGGCTGGTCGAACCCCTACGGCACCTGGGAGCACGACGCGCGCATCAAGATCGCCGCGGACGTGGACACCGACCTGATGCTCGAGGAGGGCGCGCTGGTTCTGGAGCGGGCGCTGGCCGAAGTCACCCGCACGCCCGCGCAGGCAAGACCGCTGCAGAGCGCCATCACGGCCCTGCGGGACACCAGCCGCCCGCCGCAGGCACGGCTGCAGCCGGGGGTCGCCCCGGAGGTCCGCGCCGAGCTGGAGCGCCGCCCGTTGCGCGACCTCGTGAGCCCCGGCACGGCATACCCGTGGCAGGTGGAGCGCGAGCGCGCCCTGTTCGGCGCCTGGTACGAGATCTTTCCCCGCTCCGAGGGAGCGACCCAGGACCACACGACGGGGCTGTGGACCTCGGGGACGCTGGTGACGGCGGCCCGGCGTCTGACCGCGATCGCCGAGATGGGGTTCGACGTCGTCTATCTGACCCCTGTCCACCCGATCGGCGTCATCAACCGCAAGGGCCCGAACAACACGCCCACGGCCGGGCCGCTGGACCCCGGCTCCCCGTACGCCATCGGCTCGGCCGACGGCGGCCACGATGCCATCGCGCCCGAGCTGGGGACCTTCGCAGACTTCGACTCCTTTGTCGCGCAGGCAGACCGGCTCGGCCTGGAGGTGGCCCTGGACCTGGCCCTGAACTGTGCGCCGGACCACCCGTGGGTCGCCGAGCATCCCGAGTGGTTCACGAAGCGTTCCGACGGGACCATCGCCTGCGCGGAGAACCCGCCGAAGAAGTACCAGGACGTCTATCCGCTCAACTTCGACAACGACCCGGCCGGCATCTATGCCGAGGTCCGCCGAGTCGTCCAGGTCTGGCTCGACCACGGGGTCACAATCTTCCGGGTCGACAACCCGCACACCAAGCCGCTGCAGTTCTGGCAGTGGCTGATTGCCGATGTGGCAGTGGACCATCCGGACGTCATCTGGCTGGCCGAGGCGTTCACGAGGCCGGCGATGATGCACGCGCTGGGCAAGATCGGGTTCCAGCAGTCCTACACGTACTACACCTGGCGACTCCGGAAATGGGAGCTCGAGGAGTACGTCACCGAGCTGTCCGCCGAGTCCGCGACATACATGCGTCCTTCGTTCTGGCCGACCACCCACGACATCCTCCCGCCCTACCTTCAGTACGGCGGGCCCACGGCGTGGAAGGTCCGGGCGGCCCTCGCGGCGACTCTGGTTCCGACCTACGGGATCTATGCCGGCTACGAGCTGGTGGAGAACGTCGCACGTCCCGGCGTCGAGGAGCAGATCGACAACGAGAAGTACGAGTACAAGGACCGTCACTGGTCCGACTACGAGGAGGGAGGCCCCAGAGCGGGTCAGTCCCTGGCCCCCTATCTCACGAAGATCAACGAGATTCGCCGGGCCCACCCCAGCCTGCACTGGCTGCGCAACCTGCATCTGCACCACGTGGACGACGAGAACGTGATGGCGTTCTCCAAACGCCGGACCGTCGATGACAGGACCAGCGCAGACGACACGATCCTGGTGGTCGCCAACCTCGACCCCCATACGACCCGCGAGACGACCGTCCACCTGGACATGGCAGCGCTCGGCCTGCGCCCCGGCGACACCTTCGTCGCCCACGACCTCATCACCGGCGCGTCATGGCCCTGGGGTGAGAACAACTTCGTCCGGCTCGGCCCTGACGGCGAGCCAGTCCACATCATCCACATCCGGAGGTTCTGATGCAGGGGACGCTCGCCCCCTCTCTCCTGGCCTTCCTGCCGCAGTGGATGGCACGACAACGCTGGTATGCCGGCAAGGGCCGGCTTCCCAGCCTGAGCCGGATCGGGGGGCTGAGGCTGGAGGACCCGGCCGCAGAGGTGGACATCGACGTCCATCTGCTGCTGGACGATTCGGGTGACACCCCCACGACCTACCAGGTCCCGCTGACCACTCGAACCGCACGGCTCCCCGGTGCTGATCATGCACTCGTGGCGACGTTCCAACCCGTCGACGACAGCGGAGCGGGCCCCCGGTACGTCTATGACGCGCCGCATGATCCCGCCTTCGTCAGCGCGCTGCTGCGACTGATGCTGGACGAGGGGACGACGACCTTTGACCCCGGGCAGAGCACGGGCGGCGGACCTGGCCCGGACGGCGGGTCCGGCACAGACGGCGGGTCCGGCCCAGACGGCGGGTCCGGCCCGGGCAACGGACCTGGCTCGGGCGGCGGGTCGGACTACGGCGCCGACGGCCATCGGCTCGCGAAGGCCGACCCCGGCCAGCTGGTGGCCTCCCGCGTCCTGAGCGGCGAACAGTCCAACACCTCGATCATCATCGATCTGGTGGATGCCCACGGCAACCCCTCGAAACCGTTGATCTGCAAGCTGTTTCGCGTCCTGCACCATGGCCAGAACCCTGACGTCGTGGTGCAGGCTGCCCTCTCCGCCGCGGGGTCCACGCGGGTTCCCTGCTCGGTCGGCTACGTGAGCGGACGGTGGCCGAACACCGAAACGCCGGAAGGACCGGCCGCAGGCCACCTCGCTTTCGCGCAGGAGTTCCTGCCCGGGGTGGAGGACGCCTGGCGGGTGGCTCTGGCCGCTGTGGGGTCGGGCACTGACTTCGACGATCAGGCGCGCAGCCTGGGGCAGGCCACCGCCGAGGTCCACGCAACGCTGGCACGGGCCATGGGCACCCGGGAGCCGACAGAGGACGATGTCACCGCGCTGACCCGGAGCATGCGGGCCCGCCATGCCGCGGCCGTGTCCGAGGTGCCGGCCATGGCTGCCTACGACCAGATGATCCGTGCCTCCATCGAGGCGGTGTCGTCGGCCAGGTGGCCTGCCCTCCAACGAATCCACGGTGACTACCATCTCGCTCAGGTACTCAACGCGCCTGGCCGGGGATGGGTTCTGGTCGACTTCGAGGGGGAACCCATGCGACCCCTTCCTGAGCGCACCCAACCAGATCTGGCCCTGCGCGATGTGGCGGGAATGCTGCGGTCGTTCGACTACGTCGCTGGTTCCTGGGAGCAGGACCACCCTGGCCACTCAGCAGCGCCGTGGGCCACCAGGGCGCGGGTGGCATTTCTCGAGGGCTACGCCAGTCTTGCCGGCCGCGACCCTCGTGAGGACGCCGCACTTCTCAACGCACTCGAGCTGGACAAGGCTCTGTACGAAGTGGTCTACGAAGCCAGAAACCGCCCGACCTGGCTCGGCATCCCGACCACCGCCATAGCGAGACTATCCACCGGACCAAGGAGTGACCCGCGATCGTGACCACCAATGCGACCCCCCGCCCGACACCATCTGTGAAGCCCCTCGACCGAAGCGAGTTCGAACGGCTGGTCGCGGGAACGCATCACGACCCGCACAGCGTGCTGGGACCCCACCCCCACGAGGGCGGGGTGACCGTGCGCACGCTCAGACCGCTGGCGGACAGCGTCGTCGTCGAGCTGGCCGATGGCGTCCTGGTCCCCCTCAGCCATGAGCAGGACGGCGTCTGGGTCTGCGTCCTGCCCACCCCCAAGGTGCCCGACTACCGGGTTCGGGTCACCTACGGGGACGGGATCGAGCACGTTCTCGACGACCCGTACCGCTTCCTGCCGACGCTGGGCGAGATCGACCTGCACCTCATCGGGGAAGGCCGCCACGAAGAGCTCTGGAACGTTCTGGGTGCCCATGTGCGTGAGTACAGCGGACCCATGGGGCCCGTTCGCGGAACCTCCTTCGCGGTGTGGGCCCCCAACGCCAGGACGGTCCGACTGGTCGGTGACTTCAACCAGTGGGACGGCTCTGTGCTGCCCATGCGTTCCCTGGGGTCATCCGGTGTGTGGGAGCTGTTCGTCCCGGATGTGAACGAGGGCAACCGCTACAAGTTCGAGATCCTCGGCTCCGACGGCTCCCGACGTGCCAAGGCCGACCCGATGGCCCGCGCTGCCGAGCAGCCCCCGGCGACCGCCTCGGTGGTGACGTCCACGGCATACGCCTGGCAGGACAGCGACTGGATGACCACCCGTGCGGCGACCAACCCGCACAACGGACCCATGAGCGTCTATGAGGTCCATCTCGGGTCCTGGCGTCAGGGCGAGACGTACCGGGGGCTGGCCGAGCACCTGGTCAACTACGTCAAGGACCTCGGGTTCACCCACATCGAGCTGATGCCGGTGATGGAACATCCCTACGGTCCGTCCTGGGGATACCAGGTGACCGGCTACTTTGCGCCGACCTCCCGCTTCGGCTCGCCGGATGACTTCCGGTACTTCGTGGACACCATGCACCGCAACGGAATCGGCGTCCTGCTCGACTGGGTTCCGGCCCACTTCCCCAAGGATGAGTTTGCCCTGGCCCGTTTTGACGGCCAGGCCCTGTACGAGCACCCCGACCCCAGACGCGGCGACCATCCCGAATGGGGCACGCACGTCTTCGACTTCGGCCGTCCACAGGTGCGCAACTTCCTGGTGGCCAACGCGGTCTACTGGCTCGAGGTCTTCCACCTCGACGGCCTGCGTGTTGACGCGGTCGCCTCGATGCTCTACCTCGACTACTCCCGCGAGGACGGCGAGTGGCTCCCGAACATCTACGGCGGGCGAGAGAACCTCGAAGCGGTGCAGCTGCTGCAGGAGACCAACGCGACGGTGTACAAACGCACCCCCGGAGTGGTCACGATCGCCGAGGAGTCGACCTCATGGTCGGGCGTCACCCGCCCAACTCACCTGGGCGGCCTGGGCTTCGGACTCAAGTGGAACATGGGGTGGATGCATGACTCGCTCGAGTACATCTCCCACGAGCCGGTGCATCGCCAGTACCACCACCACCAGGTGACCTTCTCGATGGTCTATGCCTGGAGTGAGAACTTCGTCCTGCCGGTCAGCCACGACGAGGTGGTTCATGGCAAGGGCTCGCTCCTGCACAAGATGCCCGGTGACCGGTGGCAACAGCTGGCCAACGTGCGGGCCTATCTCGCCTATCAGTGGTCCCATCCCGGCAAGCAGCTCATCTTCATGGGCTCGGAGTTCGCTCAGGAGAGCGAGTGGGCCGACGAGCGCAGCCTGGACTGGTGGCTGCTGGACCAGCCGGCGCACTATGGGATCCACGCTCTGGTGAAAGACCTCAACAGCGTCTACCGCGCACATCCCGCTCTGTGGGAGCTGGACAGCGTCGCCGACGGCTTCGCGTGGATCGACGCCAACGACGCTGCCGGTAACACGTTCTCATTCCTGCGTTGTGGCATGGCGGGTGCCGACGGCCAGCGACCAACAGTGGCAAGCGTCGTCAACTTCAGCGGTGGCCCGCACTACAGCTTCCGTCTCGGGCTGCCGAGGCCCGGGCGCTGGAACGAGATCCTGAACACCGACTCGGAGAAGTACGGCGGGTCGGGGGTGGGTAATCTCGGGTCAGTCGTGGCCGAAGATGTCCCATGGCACGGCCAGCCGTATTCCGCGCTGCTCACCGTGCCGCCGCTGGGTGCGGTGTGGCTCGAACCCGCTGGTCCCGAATCAATCACAGCGGCCACCGTGACCGAAGAGCTCAGCAAGGGAGCGAAATGAACGATCCCCGCGCCGGCCAGCTTGCCGCACCATCGGACCTCGTCGATGTCGCCCACCTCGTGACCGCGTACTACGCGAACACCCCGGACCCTGCCGATCCCGGCCAGAGGGTGGTCTTCGGGACCTCCGGACACCGGGGCAGCAGCCTGAAGAACGCCTTCAACGAGGCGCACATCCTGGCGATCACCCAGGCGACCTGCGACTATCGGGCGGCACAGGGCTACAACGGCCCGCTGTTCCTGGGCAGGGACACCCACGGGCTGTCCGAACCCGCCTGGGTCTGCGCTCTCGAGGTTCTGGTGGCCAACGGCGTGAACGTTCTGGTGGACGACCGGGACGGGTACACGCCCACACCAGCGGTCTCGCACGCGATCCTGCGTGCCAACCGGGGCAAGGTGCACGCCGGAGGAGCGCTCAGTGGCCCCGGCCTGGCTGACGGCATCGTCGTCACGCCGTCACACAACCCTCCCGGCGACGGCGGCATCAAGTACAACCCACCCCACGGCGGCCCGGCGGGAAGTGACGCGACAACAGTCATCGCCGATGCCGCCAACGCCTACCTCGAGTCCGGTCTTGCCGGAGTGCAGCGCATCCCGTTCGCCCGGGCCCGTGCGGCCGCGACGGCATACGACTTCATGGGCACCTACGTCGACGACCTGCCGAATATCGTCGACATTGCACGCATCCGGGAGGCCGGCATCCGGATCGGCGCCGATCCCCTCGGCGGGGCCAGCGTGGCCTACTGGGCGGAGATCGCCGACCGGCACCGCCTGGACCTCACCGTCGTGAACCCGCTGGTCGACGCCACCTGGCGATTCATGACCCTGGACTGGGACGGGAAGATCAGGATGGACTGCTCGTCGCCGTCCGCCATGGCCTCCCTCATCTCGCGCAAGTCCGAGTACGACATCGCCACGGGTAACGACGCCGACTCCGATCGCCACGGCGTCGTCACCCCGGACGCCGGGCTGATGAACCCGAACCACTACCTCGCGGTGGCCATCCAGTACCTCTACGGCGGCGCCCGGCCGGGCTGGCCGCAGGCAGCAGCGATCGGCAAGACGCTGGTCTCGTCCTCGATGATCGACCGGGTGGCCGCGGCCCTCGACCGGACACTGACCGAGGTTCCGGTGGGCTTCAAGTGGTTCGTGCCAGGGCTGCTGGACGGCTCGATCGCCTTCGGTGGTGAGGAGTCTGCGGGAGCGTCGTTCCTGCGCTTCGACGGCTCGGTGTGGACCACGGACAAGGACGGCATCATCCTGGCGCTGCTGGCTTCGGAGATCCTGGCCACGACCGGCAAGTCCCCCAGCCAGCACTACAACGACCTCACCGCACGTTATGGTGACCCGGCCTACGCGCGGGTGGACGCCCCTGCGACACGGGAGCAGAAAGCCAAGCTGGGGGCACTCTCCCCCTCAGATGTGACGGCTGACTCCCTTGCCGGGGAGCCGATCACAGCGCGACTGACTGCCGCGCCCGGCAATGGGGCCAAGATCGGCGGGCTCAAGGTGACCACCGAGAGCGCCTGGTTCGCTGCCCGGCCTTCCGGCACCGAGGATGTCTACAAGATCTACGCGGAGTCCTTCAAGGGACCCGAGCACCTGGCCCAGGTGCAGGCCGAAGCCCGAGAGGTCGTCTCCGCAGCTCTCAAGTCCTGACCGCGCCCCCGTCACCGCTCAGGTAGCTGGGCCAGGCAGTTCGTGATCGCGGCTCGCAGGGCCAGGTGTTGTTGGCCAAGGGCGGTTGACCCATCCCGCCATCTCTCCACCGGGTATAGCCACACCGGCCGATGCACGAGCTCTGGCGGCTCCCACTCGTAGCGGGGCCACACATGAGCGTGCAAGAAAGCATCGGCGTTGCCAAGAATCTCAATATTCACTCGCCGAAGAGCAGGGTCGACTGCGCTGCATACCCGCTCCACGGCCTCGCCGAGATCGGCCATGCTCCCCAAGAATGCCGATCGCTCCTTCGTCGACAGGTCCGACAGTCGCTCAGCCTGAGGATCGTCGGTCAGCAGCACGCAGTAGCCCGGCAGCCATTGCGGGTCGCCCATCACCGCAAAGCCGCCAGGCATCCGGGCAAGCACCGTGGGGTTCTCGCCGCGGAGTGCGGAGCCGATTCGGTCAGCTCGCCAGTCGATCATTGAGTCAAGCTACCGGGCGCCATGGCAGCGGGAACCATCAGGCAGCATTCTCACAACATCGCGGGAGGCGCGATGAGACACAACCAAATCGGCTGCGGCACAAGCCGCTTCATGTTGTGACGGCCAGACACAAGGAGCCGAAGACCAGGCGTCCCGGTCTGCGGGTCAGCCTTCGAGACTGGCCTCGGCCTTGCGCGCGAGCTCGGCCCACTGGGTCTCGTGGGTCGGCGGAACCTGCACCCAGGCCCTCATGGGCCGGCCGGCCATCGGCTCGAAGAGGTGGGCACCGTCCAGCGCCAGCGCCTTCTCGTGCGCATCCCCCGCGAGCTTGAACACCATGTCGTCGCCGTAGAGGCCCGCGAACGCCTGGCCATCCCGACGATTCACCGAAGGCATCCCGAACATGGCCGCGCCGACAACGTCCAGGTCGATCTTGAGCTCGTCCACCACTGAGTCAAATCTGGCACGGCCGTCCTCGGTGGGCTCGACCACCTTCGGTGTCTCCGTCATGGCCCAGACTCTAGCGCCGGGAGAACCCGCCGGCCCGAGGGGTGAAAGCTCGTCCGGCGACGAGGCCTAGAACAACGCACTCATGAGCGTTCGACGGGCCTTCTGAACCCGCTCGTCATGGACACCGACGACCGCGAAGAGCTCGACCAGGTGCTCACGCACCGTCTCGCGCTCATCGCCCTCTGTCGCGCGAACAACATCGATCAGGCGCACGAAGGCGTCCTCGATATGGCCGCCGAGAACGTCGCAGTCGGCCACCAGCATCTGCGCCGCGATATCGGTGGGGGCCTGAGCTGCGGCAACCCGTGCAGCCTGCTGGTCCACGCCCGCTGTGCGCTGCATGAGCCTGACCTGGGCCAGCCCGACCGCGGCCTCGTCGTCGGCCGGGTTCTGTGCCAGGGCCTGCGTATAGGCAGCGACGGCTGCGTCCAGATCGTCACGCTCGATCGCGTCAAACGCCTCCTGATGCAGCGGGGGCAGCTCAGGCTCGACCTCAGCCTCAGCGGCGGCTTCGACGGCAACTCGTCCGGTCACCTTGTGCTCGGCAGCAAGCTTGAGCAGCTCGTCGACGTACAGGCGCACCTGCTCGGCCGGCTGGGCACCGGCGAACAGCGGCACCGGCTGGCCCGCCACCAGCCCCAGCGTCACGGGCACTGACTGAACCTGGAACGCCTGCAAGAGGCCCGGGTTGGCATCCACGTCGATCGACACGACCTGGAAGCGACCCTCGTAGGAGGCCGCCACCGAGGCAACCACCTCCACGAACTCCCCGGACGCGGGCGATCGCTGCGACCACAGAACCACGACTGCCGGGACGCTTTGAGTGCCGGTGACGATGGCCTGGAAGCCGGCGTCGGTTCCCTCGATCACAAGTCCGTTGCCAGCCGCCGCATCGGTTGCGGGGCTGGGCTGGCTGAGCGTTGACAGGTCCACGGCGCCACGAAGGGCAGCCGCGCTGATGGGATGCGAAGTCATGGGTACATCCTCCATGAAGCCGGCTCCGATCAGGAGCCCGCCCCTGCGACGATCTGCTCCCGGGCCGCAATCAGGGTGGCCTTCCCGGTGGATCGGGGCACGGCGAAGACCACGAACTCGAGGGTGGTGATGGAAGCGGACTGGCTGACGGTCTTCTTTCCGGTCAGCAGGACAAACGATTTGTTGGCAGCGGTCTTGACGTTCTGACCGTTCTTCACCGCGAAGGAGTCCGTGCGCTCTATGACTCCGAAGACGAGTGCGTCGCCGCCGGCCTGCCGGACGGCATACACGGAGTTGGGAACGACCTTGTGGGTCTGGGTATAGGTCGCCTGGACGGCAACTGCCTTGGCAACCCCGGCCGCGGCTGCCCGTATCTGGTCCGAGAAGGAGTCCGCCGCGAACGGCGGCTTCGGCACGGCCTTGGATGGATACGACATCTGAGCGGCATAGGTGCTCAGCAGTGTCGCGGGGACCACCGCCAGCCCCGTACCACGGGTGACCAGTGGCGAGCCCTGGCTCAGCGGATCAAAGGGTTTGACACCGGCAGGCGGCACCATCTCGACCGACTGGGTGATCCGGTACGGCGTGGCGGGATCCGGAGAGGTCAGCAGGTGCAGGATCGGCAGGCCGCCCTCGGACGCCACGGTCTGGGCGACGATGAACCGGGGAAAGCCGAAGCCCCGGGAGACAGCCAGGAGCTTGGGGTGCGGCGCCGTGAGCAGTGAGTGCGCGACCGCGGGCTGAACGCTGACCAGCTTCATCCGCCCGTTCACCGCGCGCAGCCCCTCATCCGTGTACGCCGTCCGCAGCGCCGCCTTGGCGGTCGCGCCGGTCCTCGTCTCGCCGATGTAGGCAGCCGTGAACGACCTGGTGAGGATCCTCTTGGCCTGGTCGACAGTCAGCGGAGCCGAGTTCGAGCTGACCTTCGGCGCATCGTGAATGCCCGCCACCGCATCTCGGGCTCCGCATCCGGTGACAGACGTCACCATGGCGACACAGATCGCGGAGACCGCGAGAGCGCGAACGTGGCGGGTCATGTCACCGGGGGTCATTTCGTCACCTCGGAGGTGGTCTCAGCGACCTCGCCGCGAACGGCGATGGTGCGGCTCTGCCATAGGTCACTGACCGCGAACACGGCGATGACGGCGCCGAGCGTGGCCACGACAAGCGCCTCAAAGAACCAGGCCCGGTTGGCCCAGGCCAGAGTCACCGTGACGTCCTTCAGCGCGTTGGCATCCCCGGAGGTGATCACCGCTGTCTCGGGGGCCCTGCTCTGGTCGACCACCAGCTGGGCCGAACCCGACCCCTTGGCGGCGAGCCGCCACACATCCGCGGTGCTGATGTCCCCCAGCGCCCCCAGCCCGGTGGAGCGAATATCCGCCGTCCCCGCCGGATAGTGCACTGCGCTGATCGTCGACGCGGCGGACGTGCCCAAAAGCGCGCGGGCATCAACGCTCGGCGCGACCGCCAGTCGTACCGCACCGCCATCCGAACGGGTCGCGGTGACCCGCACCGGAACATCCACGGAGTTGAGCACGTCGGACGTGACGACGACGGCGCCCGGAGCCTTCGAGACGGCGCTGAACTGTGCCTCGCCCGAGGGCCCGAGCTTGACGACTATCCAGGATCCGACGACCGCAAGGACGATGCCCACTGCAGCCACGAGAGCGCCGACGGCGCGTCGGGTTGATGCTGGCACGGTATGTCCTCACCTTGATGATTTGTCATCACGAAGGCCCACCCTGCCCACGAGTCACTGACCTCCACCATGACACATCTCGACGGCACAACCCAGAAAACGACAATCAGGTCAACCGCCGGACAACCCGTTCTCAGAAGCGCGCGGGCTCCCGGTAGACGCCCCAGACGTCGCGCAGCGCGTTGCAGATCTCCCCGAGCGTGGCCTCCGCGCGAACCGCATCGAGCATGGCCGGAACCATGTTCTCCGACGTCCCCGCGACCGCGACGAGATGTCTGACCGCAGCATCCACGGTGGCCTCGTCACGGGCCGCCTTGCGCGCGGTCAGGGCCTTCACCTGCTCCACCTCGACCTCGTGGCTGACCCGCAGGATCTCCAGCTCATGACTGACCGACTCCGTGTGGCAGTTGACCCCGACCACCTTCTTCTCGCCCTTCTCAAGAGCGATCTGGTAGGTGAACGCCGCGTCCGCGATCTCGGACATGAACCAGCCGTCCTCGATGCCGCGCAGGATGCCCGACGTCATCGGGCCGACGGCGTGCTCGACCGTACCGTCCGGGGCCTGGCTGCGGCCCAGCTCGCCCATGGTCCGGATCGTGTCGAAGATCGCCTCTGCGTCCGCCTCGATCCGGTCGGTGAGAGCCTCGACGTACCACGAACCGCCGAGGGGGTCGGCGACGTTCACGACGCCGGTCTCCTCCATGAGCACCTGCTGCGTGCGCAGCGCCACCTCGGCCGACTGCTCCGTGGGCAGGGCGAGGGTCTCGTCAAGAGCATTAGTGTGCAACGAGTTCGTGCCGCCAAGCACAGCCGCAAGCGCCTGAACCGCGGTGCGCACGACGTTGTTGATGGGTTGCTGAGCCGTGAGCGAGACACCGGCGGTCTGCGTGTGGAAGCGAAGCCACTGCGCCTTGTCGGTCTTGGCGCCGTACGTGTCGCGCATCCAGCGCGCCCAGATCCTGCGCGCTGCCCGGAACTTGGCGATCTCCTCGAAGAAGTCGAGGTGGCTGTCGAAGAAGAAGGACAGACCGGGGGCGAAGACGTCGACGTCCATGCCGCGGGACAGCCCCAGCTCCACGTAGCCGAACCCGTCGGCGAGGGTGAAGGCGAGCTCCTGCGCAGCCGTGGCTCCTGCCTCACGGATGTGATAGCCGGACACCGATAGGGGCTTGTATGCCGGGATGTTGACCGAGCAGTACTCCATCAGGTCGCCGATGAGGCGAAGGTGGGGCTCCGGCTCGAACAGCCATTCCTTCTGAGCGATGTACTCCTTGAAGATGTCCGTCTGCAGGGTGCCGTTCAGGACGCCGGGATCCACTCCCGCTCTCTCAGCCGCGACGATGTACATGCAGAAGACCGGGACGGCCGGGCCGCTGATCGTCATCGACGTGGTCACGTCGCCCAGGTGGATGTCCTTGAACAAGGTCTCCATATCGGCGGCCGAGTCGATGGCCACCCCACAGTGACCAACCTCACCAAGACTCAGGCTCTCGTCGGAGTCACGGCCCATCAGGGTCGGCATGTCGAAGGCGACGCTGAGGCCGCCACCGCCACGGTTCAGGATCATCTTGTATCGCTCGTTGGTCTGCTCGGCGTTGCCGAAGCCGGCGAACTGCCGGATCGTCCAGGGACGTCCGCGATGGCCGGTGGCGTGCAGCCCGCGGGTGAAGGGGAACTCCCCCGGCCAGCCAATCCGCTCGAAGCCCGGGATGGCCGCCGCCACCTCCTCGTCCGTGCCCGAGGGGCCATAGACAGGATCGACCTGCACACCGGACAGGGTGGTGAAGTCGGCATCGCGCACCAGCCCCTTGGCGAGCGCCGCGTCATACCGCTGCTGCCAGCGGGCCTGGCCGGACATCGGAACTGGGACTGGCTGTGCGCTGTCGGTCGTCTCCTGGGTCATGGAGACATTTAATAGGACGTCCTACTAAATGTCACTGCCAAAGGGGATGTTTCTCACCAGCCGACGTCGCTAGCCGGTGAAGTCGCCGGCCGCGACGCGCACCTTGCGCAGCAGGGCGAAGAGCTGCGCGTGCTCGTCCGGGGTCAGGGCGCCCAGGCTGAACCCGGCAGCCACCAGATCCCTGGTGGCCGCCTCCATGACGTTACGGCCGGCGGGAGTGATGGTTGCGAGCATGCCGCGACCGTCGGCGGGGTTGGGAGCCCGTTCCACCAGACCCTGACCGACAAGACGCTGGACGATGTTGGTGACGCTCGTCGGGTGAACCATCAGCCGCTGGCCGATCTTGCTCATCGGCAGGCTTCCCTCACGGCTGAACGCCAGGAGGACCAGGGCCTCGTATCGCGCGAACGTCAGCCCGTGCCGGCCCACCGCTGCGTCGAAGTCACCCAGCAGCAGCTGCTGCACGCGCATGATCGAGGTTGCCGAGGCCATCGCCACCGGATCTGAGTCCGAGCCCCAGCGAGAACGCCACAGCTCGGCGGCGCGGCGGATCGGGTCGAACGGGAGTGCAAGAGGCTTGGCCACCGGGACAAGGTATCTGCTGGCATACCGCTGATGACAGCCCACGGCGGAGTCGCCGCATCCTCGTCGACCGCGATACGCGATCGAGCTCCGCGACGCAGTCTGTCCCGGTTCAGCCCGGCAGGCTTCCCTGCGGTCTCTCCCGGTTCAGCCGGGCAGGCTTCCCTGCGGCGGGCGTGACGTTGTTCCGAATCATCCGGAGCTCGGTGACACCGGTACCTTCGTGGATCCTGGTCGCGCCCTCGACGGTGAAGCCATGGCGCCGGTAGAAGGCATCCGCGCGGGGGTTGTCCCTGAAGACCCACAACGTCGCGGGCCGCTCCGCGACGGCCGCGGTGATCAGCTGGTTCGCCACCCCGCTGCCGTGATGGGCGGCCAGCACGTTGATCGAGTACAGCTCCCACTCGGTCGGGGCATCCTGGTCGCGAGTCGGTCCGGCGGACGCGATTCCGACGATCTCGCCGTCTCGTCCGGTTGCCACCACGACGATCCCGTCGGGCTCGTCCACCTCGAGCCGCAGTCTCCAGCGCTCGGCGGACTTCACCGGGTCGAGCGCTTCGAGGAAGTCGTCCGGCATCTGCTCGACGTAGGCCTCACGCCACACCTGGATGTGGACCCGGCCCACCTCGTCAGCATCCTCGACCCGTGGCGCGCGTACGGCATACCAGCCGCCGGTCATGAGGCCTGGCTGCGGTCAAGGACTCTCTCCAGGCGCTCAACTTTGGCGGTGAGCTCTCCCTCGAATCCGGGCCGGATGTCGGCCTTGAGCACCAGGCTGACCCGGGGGCCAAAAGCCGCCACGGCCTCGCAGGCCCGGCGCACCACATCCATGCACTCGTCCCAGGTGCCCTCGACCGTGGTGAACATCGAGTCGGTGTGGTTCGGAAGGCCGCTCTCCCGCACGATGGCGACCGCCGCGGCAACGGCCTCACTGACCGAGCCGCTGGCATCGGAACCGGACGGGGCGACGGAGAAGGCGACAAGCATGATCCGATGGTAAGCCTTAAGGTCAGAGGCGTGCCGTGGCCTCCCCTGAAGTCCTTCGACTGGAACTCGCGTTCGTGCGGGTTGCACGGGCATGCCACCTACGCCCCCACCGAGCCGGCATTGGCCGCCAGTCTGCAGGTGACCACTCCGTCGGGGCACGCCTGGCGCTGCCTGCGTTGCGGCGCATACGTGCTGGGCCCGCCCCGGGGCTCTGGGCCCGCCAACGCCGCGCCGATCGTGTTGCGTGGCAAGGCTCTTCGGGACACTTTCGTGCTGCGGTTCCTCGCGGTCGACCGTGCCGTCCGCGGTATCCTGTTGCTCATCCTGGCGTACGGCGTGTGGCGCTTCGACGGATCTCGGGGCGCACTGAGGAAGGTGCTCAACTCCTACCTGCCGGCCCTCGAGCCGCTCGCGTACAAGTTCGGTGTCGACCTCGAAGAGAGCGGTCCGGTCCGCCTGATCCAGCAGGCCCTCTCGGCCAAGCACTCCACCTTGCTGCTGGTCGCGATTGCCGTCCTGGCCTACGGCATCCTCGAGCTGGTCGAGGCCTACGGCCTGTGGTTCAAGAGACGCTGGGGTGAGTACGTCGCCGTCGTGGCAACCGCGCTCTTCGTTCCCCTGGAGATCCACGAGATCTTCGTCAAGGTCACCTGGCTGCGGGTGGCGGCCCTGATCATCAACCTGTTCGCGGTTGGCTACATCCTGTGGACCAAGCGGCTCTTCGGGTTCAGGGGCGGGTTCGAGGCTTTCGAGGCAGAGCGCCGGAACGACTCGCTGCTGGAGGTCGAGTCATCCGCCAACCTCGAGGAGCCGGGCGCCGGATGACGACCGCTGAGCCGCGGCCTCAGGTCAGCGCCGCGACCACCTGATCGGCAGCGGCATAGGGATCGCTGCTGCCGTCGACCACCCGCGCGGCCAGCTCGTCCACGCCCTGCCCCTGGCGCAGGTCACCGATCCGGGCTCGCAGCGCCTGTATGGCGATCGCCTCGATCTCGTTGCCCGCCCGACGCACGCGGCGATCACGCAGCACCCCGGAGCCCTGCATCCAGGCGAGGTGGTCATCGATCGCGGTCATCACCTCGTCGATGCCGTTTCCCCGGGCCGCAACCGTCTTGAGCACGGGTGGGCGCCATAGACCCGGTTCGGTGCGGTCCCCCAGGCTGATCATGTGCCGCAGGTCGCGGACCGTCGCATCGGCTCCCTCACGGTCTGCCTTGTTCACGACGAAGATGTCACCGATCTCCAGGATTCCGGCCTTGGCCGCCTGGATGCCGTCGCCCATCCCGGGCGCCAGAAGCACCAGGGTGGTATCGGCCAGACCGGCCACCTCGACCTCGCTCTGCCCGACGCCAACCGTCTCGACCACCACGACGTCACAGCCCGCAGCGTCCAGGACACGCAGCGCCTGGGGAGTTGTCCAGGACAGCCCGCCGAGGTGACCGCGACTGGCCATCGAACGGATATAGACCCCGGAGTCGAGCGCGTGGTCCTGCATGCGGATCCGGTCACCGAGCAGGGCGCCGCCCGAGAACGGCGACGAGGGGTCGACTGCCAGGATGCCGACCCGCTTGCCCCTGGCCCGCAGGGCACCGACGAGCGCGTTCGTCATCGTCGACTTGCCGACACCGGGGCTGCCGGTGATGCCGAAGATATGCGCCTGACCGGTGTGCGGCGCCAGGGCCGCCATCACTTCACGCAGTGCCGGGTGGCCATCCTCGACGAGCGAGATCAGCCGGGCAACGGCACGAGGTGCCCCTGCCCTGGCCGCTTCGACCAGGGCAGGGACATCAACGGTTCTGCTTGCCATCATGGAGAGTTCAGCGGTCCCGTCAGTGGTGAGGTC
>DASVKO010000083.1:0-2818 GCA_036385355.1 Dermatophilaceae bacterium | reverse complement strand
CAAGGGCCATGAGAATCTGCCCAGGGGCGGTCGTGAAACCTGCCCGGTGACGGTCACGAGAACTGCCCGGTGATGGCCATGGGATCTGCCCAGTGCTGACCATCACCGCCGTGGTTGGTCAGTTCAACGGACTCACTCCTTGACCGGCCATGGCCTGGGATAGGCGCACGCTTTCTCCGGTGGTCTGACAGACGTGGGCGTGGTGCAGGAGCCGGTCGACGGTCGCGGTCGCGAGGGTTTTGGGCATCAGCTCGTCGAACGCGGCCGGGTGGAGGTTCGACGAGATCGCCACGGAGCGTTTCTCATACGCTGCGTCAACGAGTCGGTACAGGCCTTCGGCCGCGTCCTGGGCTACCGGGAGCAGGCCAATATCGTCAACGACGACCAAATCTGCTCGCAGGACCCGGGCGATGGCTTTGGTCACGGTGTCGTCGGCGCGATGGCGGCGTAGCAGGATCCCGAGGTCTTCGAGGGTGAACCAGGCCACCCGCAGTCCTTGCTCGACAGCGTGCTGTCCGAGGGCCTCGAGCAGGAACGTCTTGCCGGTCCCGGACGGCCCGCACACCACGAGGTTCTCCCGGCGGTGGACCCATTCCAGGGTGCGTAGCGCCTGCTGGGTAGGGGCCGGGATCGATGACGCCTCGGGGGTCCATGACTGGAACGTCTTGCCGGTGGGGAAGCCTGCGGTGGCGCGGCGGGTGGCCAGGGCGGAACGTTCCCGCCCGGCGGCCTCCTCCTTGAACAGGGCTCGTAGGACCTCGACAGGTTCCCAGCGTTGAGCCTTGGCTGTGGCCACGACCTCGGGGGCGTACCGGCGGATGTGGGGAAGCCGTAGCCGCCGCAGCAACGCTTCGAGGTCTTCGGGCAGTGGTGGGGCGGTCGGGATCCCGAGGGTCGGGACCGTCTTGGTCTTGGTGCCCGGCGTCGCGCTCACAGTGCCGCCTCCAGCCCGGCGTCGTCGCCGGGTTCGAGCGCGTCGCAGGATGCGGCTGTGCCGAGCCCCGCCCAGCTGCTGGTGCCCTGGGTCAGCGAGCGGCCCTCACCGGCGCGGTGAGTCACGCCGGTGGCGGCGGTGGCGTTGTGGTCCAGGATCGAGGCGAGGTCGCCGTGTCCGAACCGGGCATGGACCGCGGCGTGGCCCAGGGCCCAGTCGACTTCGGCGGGGTTGAACAGCTTGGACAAGGTCACCGCCTCAGCCATCTTGACGCGGATCTTGGTGGTGCCCGCGGCGGCGGCCTCGGTCAGCCACAACCGTGCGCCGTCGCCCAACCCCAGGAACGCAGCCTCAGATCCGTTGCGGGCCTTAGGGATTCGCCCCAACGCCCCGGCCGGGGCTGGCGGGAAATGCGAGTCGTCCATCTTCGGGCTGCCCGGTGTGGCCCGCCCATGACGGGCGACCTCCACCGGCCCGGCGGGCGCGACGTGAACAATGACAACCTGCTCGTCGTCGCCGGCGCCGTGGACACGCACCCACACGCTTTGGCCGAGCAGGTGGTGCGGGACCGAGTACTGGGCGCTGTCGTAGGAGACCATCGGCATCTTGGCCGGCACGGTCCTGCTCACTCCGAACGCGACGGTGTGCGGGTTGGTCGGGACCGGGTGCAGCCGCCCCTGTTCGGCGGTGAGCATCTCGGCTGGGATGCGGCGGGTGACCCGGTGGACCCGGCCGTTGACGTCCGCACAGAACGCCTCACACGCCGCCTCGAGCTGCGCGAATGTGTCGTAGGCCTCCAGCAGGTTCGTGTCCTTGGGGACCAGGTCGGCCTTGGCGATCTTGACCGTCGACTCGCTACCGCCCTTGCTCGCCGGGTCGCACGGCTCACACGTGTGGATCGTGACGCCGTAGTGGCGGGCGAAGGCGACCATGTCCTGGTTACGGACCGCGATCCCGGCCACGTGCGCGGTGGTCACGGTCTTCTCGTTGTCGGTCAGGACGTAGGTGGGCGCCCCACCCAGGCGGCGCAGCGTCACGTCCAGGGCCGCCATCACACTCGGGCTGGTCTTGTCCCGGATCGCCAACACGACCCGGAACCGCGACCACGCCAACCACGCACAGAACAACGTCGTCTTCACCCCGTCGATGACCGGGCCGTCCCCGAAGTCGTATTGAAGCCACATCCCCGGCTCGGTCACCCACGGGCGGTGCACCCGGACCCGGCCCAGGCGGTAGTCCTTCTTCACCCGCGCGACCGCCCGCCGCGTGGTCCGCTCCGACCCGGCGTAGCCGAGCAGCAGCAGCTTCTCGTGGGCCTTGTCCGCGCGCAGCTTGCCACTCGAGCGTTCGATCCACTCCTCGACCTTGGCCAGAAACCCGTCGATCAGCTCCGGCCGCGCCGCCGGCCGACCCGACAGGTCGCCATCCTTGCGGGCCTGCACGTACCGGGCGACGGTGTGATGGGAGACCCCAGCCAGCTCCCCGGCATCACGACACGACCCGGTCAAATCAAATGCTTCCAACATGTTCATGATCTCCTCGACAGACTTCACGGTGTCCCTCCTGGGGGCGGTATGCGCTTCAGCACCGCAACCGCACCTCAGGAGGGGCCTCAACCGCGGGACGCGGCGAGGCAGACGGATTCGTGTCGGGCAGATCTCATGGCCGCCAGCGGGCAGGTTTCATGTCCGCCACCGGGCAGCTTCGTGGCCGTCTCCGGGCAGTTTCTCGTGTCCGCTGTCATCGCCCATTGGTCGCGTGTAACGTCTCGGCTACGGGCAGACCCACGCATGGCGCACCCGCCCGGCGCCAGGTAGTGAAGGGCAGGCAGTCATGCGGATCGTCGTCTTGGTGAAGCACATCCCCGAACCGGCAGCCGCGTGG
>DASVKO010000082.1:0-10727 GCA_036385355.1 Dermatophilaceae bacterium | reverse complement strand
TGCTCAACTGGGTCGATGGCACGCCCGTCAACTACGCCGTCCCGGCTACCTGGACAACGGCGACGGGGACTGCCGAGATCGGCTATCGCATCGAGCGGGCACCTGTCTCCAACGGCGTGATCGGCGCCTACGCGGTGATCGCCACCGCGCTGGCCAACAAGACGACGTACACCGACACGACGGCTGTCGCGGGACAGCGTTACAGCTACCGCGTGGTCGCCTTCAACGCCGCTGGTAACTCGGCCTCGACCCCCATCACGGTCCCGGCACCCACGGCGCCTGGCGCCCCGACCATCGGGATTGCTACGCCCGCGAACGCCTCGGCGGTCGTCAGGTGGACGGCACCCGTTGACACTGGCGGTTCGGCGATCACGGGATATGCGGTGCGGGTGTTCAGTGGTGCTACACAGGTTGGCCTTGACCGGCTCGCAGCGGCTGGCGCAACCAGCCTGACGGTCACCGGCCTGACCAACGGGACGGCATACACCTTCAAGGTCCTGGCGACGAACGCGATCGGGAACAGTGTTGCCTCGGCCGCATCCAACCCCGTGACGCCTGGCGCGACTGCGGCAGTCACCAAGCTGACCGACTTCAACAGGGACGGGAATACCGACCTGATCGCCCGGGACGCCGCAGGCAATCTGTGGCTCTACCGGGGTGACGGAACCGGCGGATTCCTGGCCGCGGTCAACCTGGGTACCGGCTGGAACGGGCTCACCGCCCTGGCCAGCCCGGGCGACATGACTGGTGACGGCAACGCTGATGTCATGGGGCGGGATACCGCAGGCACCATGTGGCTCTACCCGGGTAACGGCACCAGTGGTCTCACCACCCGGCGGAGCCTCGGCACTGGCTGGAACGCCTACTCCACGATCACCGCCGCAGGCGACATGATCGCGGGCGGTCGGCCCGACCTGTTCGCCCTCGACTCAACTACCGGAATCCTGTGGGTTTACCCCTACACCGGCAACGCGGTCGGAGGAACACGGGTCCAGGTCCGCACCGGTCTCACCGGGTTCACCATCACCGGTCCGGGCGACATCTCCGGCGACGGGCGGGCCGACGTCCTGGCCCGCAATGGAGCTGGTTTGCTGTTCTCCTACCTGGGGAGCGGCACCGGGACGGCGGCAGCAGGCGTTCAGGTCGGCACGGCCAACTGGTCCGCGTTCACCGCCCTGGTCACCCCGGGCAACTGGGACAAGGCCGTTGGCAATGACCTGCTCACGCGGGATGCTGCAGGCAGCCTCTGGCTCAACCCCGGTAACAACGCGAGCAACTTCGTGACGCCCCGGGTTGTCGGTACCGGGTGGGCCGGTTTCAACTACATCGGCTAACGGCATCACCGCATGAAAGGACGGCCCCCCTCCCAAGGGGGGGCCGTTCCTGCGTCAGATCCCCAAACCAGGTTCCGGGGTGGCGTTCGACAGCCCGCCGGCGCTCGCGTCCAGCCTGTCGTCGGCCCTGACGCGATGGCGCGATCCGTCGAGTCAGGTGTTCTCGCGGTCCAGCTCGATCTCGAACCACACCGTGGACCCGCCGGCTCCTCGCGCGTGGCCCATGGCATCGGTGATGGCCGACACCAGGGCAAGTCCCCTGCCCTGCAGGGCGGAGTGGTCTTCGCGTTCGATACGCGGGGCGCTCCAGGTGCCGGTGTCCTCGACAGTGACCAGGAGCTGGTCGGCCAGCTCCAGGGTCAACCTTGCCGGGGTGCCTGCGTGCTCGACCACGTTCGTGACCAGCTCCGAGACGCACATGACGGCCGTGGCGATCTTCTCCTCGTCGAGGTTCCACGACTCCAGCTGGGCGCGCACCCACCGCCGGGCCCCGCGGACGGCGATCGTGTGCGGCGGGACGAGCACTGACGCCGACTGGAGGGCCCGGCTGCCGCGTACCACGACCAGCACAGCGCAGTCGTGTTCCAGCCCTTGCTCACCGATCAGGGTGTCGACCACGTGCTGGGAGATGCTGCGCGCCGCCGTGGCTGACGTCGTGTTCAGGGTGCGCAGCAAGGCTGCCGCTCCCTGTTCCTTGCCCCGATCCTGTCCCCTGAGCAGCCCGTCCGTGACCGCGATCAGGGCATCGCCCTCCTGCAGGACAGCTCGTATGACGGGGCGGGTGCCGGCGATCCCCAGCGGAGGCCCCGGCTCGACCGGGGCGAGCTCGGCCAGTCGCTCAGTCTCGGCCGGTGCATCCGTCGCCGCCGGACGAAGGAGAATCGCCGGGGGCGGGTGTCCGGCACTGGCCAGTGTCAGATCACCTGTCGCGGGGTCGAAGACTCCGAGCAGCGCCGTCACGAACAGCTCGCCGCCGAAGCCAGCCGCATCGGGCTCAGCGGAGCCCTGGCCGTGTCCCGGTAGCGGCGGCCAGGTCCGGTCCAGGCGGCTCACGAGCTCATCGAGGGCGGAGAAGATGATGTTGGGGTCGGAGCTGGCCAGAGCTGCTCCTCGCAGCCCCACCTTGATCTGCGCCATGACCGGGGCGGCAGTCACACCGGCGCCCACCACATGGCCGATGGCGAGGGCGAGTCTCCCGTCGGGCATGCCGAAGACGTCGTAGAACTCCGTACCCGCCGCAGTGCCGGCAGGGGCCTCGTGGTCGCGCGCAGCCAGCGTCACCGTCTGGACGTCCGGAAGATGTCGGCGCATCCCCAGGTAGGCGAGGGAGCCCTCGATGTCGGGCCCGTTGACCGGCAGGATCAGCGGTCCGCCGCCCTCGGGCACGAATCGCTGGTCAGGTTCGGCGACCGGCGGCTCGGGTGGCCTGGCGCCAGTCCTGAAACCAGACCAGATCAGTGGCCGGCGACCCGCGGTCTCGTCCCACAGGTCGCTACCGTGCCACCTTGTGGCGCCCTGATCACCCTGCTCAACTCCGCCCACCAGCACCAGCACGGGGGCGATCTCGACCACCACGATCAGGAGTCCGACCACCGATCCTCCGCCGTCCCGGACAGCCGAGTAGCTACGGGCGAGGTAGGCCCATTCGGGGTGCGTCTGCTCCCGCCCCTTCAGGTCGACCATCTCCCCGTCGTCATGAAAGGAAGGTCCCCCCTCGAAGACCTGGTCGACCGCCTGGGCATAGCCCGGCCGTGCCCAGATCTCGGGCATGACGTCGGCAGCCCGCTGGCCCCAGGAGCGCGGGTGCTTGGCGCCCAGCAGGTCGGCGAACCGGTCGTTGTAGGCCATCGCATACCCCGCGCCGTGGCAGTAGGCCATCGGCGCGGTGGCCTCAAGCAGGGTGCGGACCACAACGTCCACGACTGGGTCCCACTGGTCCCGCGGACCAAACTCGGTATGGGACCAGTCGTATTCGGCCGCGAGCCTCGCACACCCTGCCGCCGGCGGTTCGTCGGCCGCAGGAGAGAATCCTTGCGACAATCCGGCCACACCTACATTTTAGGCGGCGCAGCAGCCCGGCAGGGCCCTAGCCCCCCAGCATTTACTACCACAAATCGCACCAACCACCACAAACCTAGGGACAGTGCGGGCCGTTCGTCGTCAAACCTCGGGACGGTGCGGGCCGATCTATCGGCCCGTCGAGTGCACGGTCCCTAGGTTTGCGGGGGTGTTGGGCGCACGGTCCCTAGGTTTGCGGTTGGGTGGTGAGGAGGACTTTGCCGATGTTGGCGCCGGACTCCAGCTCGCGGTGGGCGCTGGCCGCTTCCGCCAGGGGGAAGGTCCTGTGGACTATCGGCTTCACCTGTCCGGACTCGATCAGCGGCCAGACGTGCTCGCGCACGGCTGCCACGATGGCCGCCTTCTCGGCGGCCGGCCGGCCACGCAACGAGGTGGCGATGACCGCGGCGCTCTTGCGCAGCAGCGCGCCGAGGTCGAGCTCGGCTTTGACCCCACCCTGCAGCCCGATGATGACCAGCCGTCCGCTGACCGCCAGCGCGCTGACGTTGCGGGCGAGATACTTGGCACCGATGTTGTCCAGGATCACGTCGGCCCCAGATCCCTGGGTCGCGTCGGACAGCACCTCCACGAAGTCCTGCTCGCGGTAGTTGACCAGGATCTCGGCGCCCAGCTCGCGACAGGCTTCGAGCTTGTCGCTCGTTCCGGCGGTGACCGCGATCCGGGCTCCGACCGCGCGGGCCAGCTGGATGGCCATCGTGCCGATCCCGCTGGATCCGCCGTGGATCAGGATGGTCTGACCCGGTTGCAGGTTGGCGGTCAGGAACACGTTGGACCACACCGTGCTGACGACCTCGGGCAGCGCGGCGGCGTCGACCAGCGAGACGCCGTCCGGCGCCGGCAGGAGCTGCGCGGCGGGGACGGCCACCTGCTCGGCATACCCGCCGCCGGAGAGCAGCGCGCACACCTGATCGCCGACCGCCCACCCGGTCACCTCGCTGCCGAGGGCGCTGATCGTGCCGCTGACCTCGAGGCCGGGGTATGCCGAAGCGCCGGGTGGCGGGGGATAGAACCCCTGGCGCTGCATCAGGTCCGCGCGGTTGACGCCGGCTGCCGCCACCTGCACGAGCACCTCGTCGGCTGCTATCTCGGGCGTGGGCACGTCGTCGAGGACGAGCGCGTCGGCATCTCCGGGCGTGGGAATCGTGATGGCTCTCATGCCCTGACGATATGTCAGACGCGTCCTCGCACCCGACGGGTCAGGTCCGAAGCCGTCCGGATGACCTGCCCGACGACGGCCTGCCGCTGGTCGGCGGTCACCTCCGCGGCGGGATAGGTCACGGCGATCCCGGCCACCGGATGCCCGGTGTGGTCGAGCACCGGCGCGGCGACGGAGGCGAACTCAGGAGTCACCGTCCCGTCCTCCAGGGCGAAGCCGTCCCTGCGGACCCGGGACAGCACGGCCCTCAGGGCCGGCAGCGTGGCGGGGCCCACGCCGAGACGTTGGACGAAGGCGTCCCGAGAAGGGAACAGGGCCCGAACCTGCTGCGGCGGAAGGGAAGCCAGCATCGCCAGACCGCTGGCGGTCAGCTGCGAGGGGAGCCGCACCCCCACATCGGTGACCAGTGGCGGCCGGCCGGGAGCCCGCTCCTCGATGACGTAGAGGACGTCGCGGCCGTGCAGCACGGCAAGGTGCGCGTTGTGTCTGGTCGCGTCCACCAGGTGGACCAGCAGCTGACGGGCGAGGCGCTGCAGCGGTGCCTGCCGGGAGTAGGCCGAGCCCAGCTCGAACGCCGCAACGCCGAGGCCGTAGCGCCTCTCCTCAACCAGGTGCACCACGAATCCCTGGTCGCGAAGCACGGTGAGCAGGTGATAGACGCTCGACCTGGGCAGGTCGAGGTCGCGGGCGATGGCAGAGGCCGGGACAGGTTCGGTATGCCGTGCCAGAAGTCGCAGGACCGCCAGGGCCTGGCTCGCGGCGGGGGCGTTGGCCATGGACCCAGTGTCTCAGATCTGAGACACTAACCCCGGGCAGGGGATGGTTGACCCGTCGCCGGTACGTTCCAATGAGTTCATGACATCAGCGCACCCCTCTTCAACCCGGCCGGCCTCTGACGCCGGCACGATCGATGCTGGCGCGATCGCCGTCGGCATCGGCCCGCTGTCGTTCGAGGACGTGGTGGCTGTCGCCCGCCGCGGCGCCCGCGTCGAGATCACCTCTGGCGCGCTCGAGGAGATCCGCACGAGCCGCGCCATCATCGAGGCCCTGGCCGATGACGTCGAGCCGCACTACGGCGTCTCCACCGGATTCGGCGCGCTGGCCACCAAGCACATCGCACCGGAGATGCGCGCCCAGCTGCAACGGGGCCTGATTCGCAGCCACGCGGCCGGCTCCGGCCCCGAGGTCGAGCGCGAGGTCATCCGCGCCCTCATGCTGCTGCGCCTCTCGACCCTGACCACCGGGCGTACCGGCGTGCGCGAGGAGACGGCGGCGGCATACGCGGCGATGTTGAACGCCGGGATCACCCCCGTGGTCCACGAGTACGGCAGCCTGGGCTGCTCGGGCGACCTCGCGCCGCTGGCGCACTGTGCCCTGGCCGTCATGGGCGAGGGGCCGGTCCGCGACGCGTCCGGCCAGTTGGGCTCCGCCGCCGACGCGCTGGCCGCGGCGGGGATCACGCCGATCGCCCTGCGCGAGAAGGAGGGGCTGGCCCTCATCAACGGCACGGACGGCATGCTCGGCATGCTCGTCCTGGCCATCACAGACCTGCGCAACCTGCTCAAGATCGCCGACCTCACCGCGGCGATGAGTGTCGAGGGCCTGCTCGGGACCGACAATGTCTTCGCCGCTGATCTGCAGGCCCTGCGTCCGCACCCCGGCCAGGCCGCCTCGGCCGGCAACCTGCGCAGGATCCTGGCCGGAAGCCCCATCCGGGCCAGCCACGACAACGAGGGCTGCACGCGGGTGCAGGACGCCTACTCCCTGCGATGCGCGCCGCAGGTGGCCGGCGCCGCCCGTGACACGGTCGATCACGCGGCACTGGTCGCCGGCCGGGAGCTCGCCTCGGCGGTGGACAACCCGGTGATCACCCTGGACGGCCGGGTGGAGTCCAACGGCAACTTCCACGGCGCTCCGGTGGCCTACGTGCTGGACTTCCTGGCCATCGTCGCCGCCGACGTCGCGAGCATGTCCGAGCGCCGGACGGACCGCTTCCTGGATGTGGCGCGAAACCATGGCCTGAACGCGTTCCTGGCTGACGACCCCGGCGTCGACTCGGGACACATGATCGCCCAGTACACCGCCGCCGGGATCGTCTCGGAGATGAAGCGGCTGGCGGCTCCGGCAAGCGTCGACTCGATCCCGAGCTCGGCGATGCAGGAGGACCACGTCTCGATGGGCTGGGCGGGTGCGCGCAAGCTCCGCCGGTCCGTCGACGGCCTCACCCGGGTGCTGGCAGTCGAGCTGCTCACGGCCGCACGCGGAATACAGCTTCGGGCTCCGCTGGAGCCGTCGGCCGCCACCGGCGCCGTGATCAACGCGTTGCGCGAGGTCACCGAGGGGCCGGGGGTCGACCGGTTCATGGCTCCCGAGATCGAGGCAACGGTCCAGCTCATCGCCACCGGTGCGGCTCTGAGAGCCGTCGAGGCCGTCACCGGCCCGCTGAGCTGACACGGCTCATGACCCGCTGAGCAGACGACGCTCATGGCCCGCTGAGACCACCAACACACGCTCCAGGAACGCAGTACAGGCAACAGCGACGCAGTACAGGCAACAACAAGGCAGTGCAGACACCAGCAACGCAGACACCAGCAACGCAGACACCAGCAACGCAGACACCAGCAACGCAGACACCAGCAACGCAGACACCAGCAACGCAGTACAGGCTCTGACAAGGAGATTCGTCATGGAAGGCGCCCGCCCAGTCCGCGCACCCCGAGGCACGACCCTGACCGCCAAGTCGTGGACCACCGAGGCCCCGCTGCGGATGCTCATGAACAACCTCGACCCCGAGAACGCCGAGCGTCCCGACGACCTGGTCGTCTATGGCGGCACCGGCAAGGCGGCCCGCGACTGGAAGTCCTTCGACGCGATGGTCCGCACGCTGACCACCCTGGAGAAGGACGAGACCATGCTGGTCCAGTCCGGCCGGCCGGTCGGCGTGATGCGCACCCATGAGTGGGCCCCGCGGGTGATCATCGCCAACAGCAACCTGGTCGGTGACTGGGCGAACTGGCCGGAGTTCCGCAGGCTCGAGCACCTGGGCCTGACCATGTATGGCCAGATGACGGCCGGGTCGTGGATCTACATCGGCACCCAGGGCATCCTTCAGGGCACCCACGAGACCTTCGCCGCGGTGGCCGACAAGCGCTTCAACGGCACCCTGGCCGGGACGCTGACCCTCACCGGTGGCGCCGGTGGCATGGGTGGCGCCCAGCCGCTCGCGGTGACCATGAACGACGGTGTCTGCCTGCTCGTGGACGTCGACGGGACCCATCTGCAGCGGCAGGTGGATCACCGCTACCTCGACGTGATCGCCTCGGACCTCGACGATGCCGTGTCCCAGTGCCTGGCCGCCAAGCGGGACCGCCGGGCGCTCTCCGTCGGCCTCGTCGGCAACTGCGCAACCGTCGTTCCCGAGCTCCTGCGCCGGGGCGTCGAGATCGACATCGTCACCGACCAGACCAGCGCGCACGACCCGCTGTCCTACCTGCCCGAAGGGGTTGAGGTAGCCGGCTGGCACGACTATGCCGAGGCGAAGCCGGAGGAGTTCACCGACCGGGCTAGGGCATCGATGGCCAGGCACGTGAAGGCCATGGTCGAGTTCCAGGACGGCGGGGCCGAGGTCTTCGACTACGGCAACTCGATCCGCACGGAGGCCCAGCTGGGCGGCTACGACAGGGCTTTCGAGTTCCCGGGGTTCGTCCCGGCATACATCCGTCCGCTGTTCTGCGAGGGCAAGGGCCCGTTCCGCTGGGCTGCGCTCTCGGGCAACCCGCAGGACATCTACAGGACGGACCAGGCGATCCTGGACCTGTTCCCGGACAACGACCGGCTCCAGAAGTGGATCCGCGGGGCGCGCGAGAAGATCGCCTTCCAGGGCCTGCCGGCCCGCATCTGCTGGCTGGGCTACGGCGAGCGTGACAAGGCGGGCCTGAAGTTCAACGAGATGGTCGCCTCGGGTGAGCTGGAGGCGCCGATCGTCATCGGCCGCGACCACCTCGACGCCGGGTCCGTGGCCTCGCCCTACCGCGAGACCGAGTCCATGGCCGACGGCTCGGACGCCATCGCCGACTGGCCGCTGCTCAACGCGCTGATCAACACGGCCTCGGGCGCGACGTGGGTCTCGATCCATCACGGCGGCGGCGTGGGCATCGGCCGCTCGATCCACGCCGGTCAGGTCTCGCTGGCCGACGGCACCGCGCTGGCTGCCGAGAAGCTCGCCCGGGTCCTGACCAACGACCCCGCGATGGGAGTCATCCGCCACGTGGATGCCGGATACGACATCGCCGACCGGGTCGCGGCCGAACGTGGCGTCAGGGTCCCGATGCGTGAGTCCTGAGCCACTACGGTCGAATCTATGACGTTCGATACAGCGACATTCGATACCGCCACCTTCGACGGGATGTGGTCGGCGATCGAACCCATCGGCAGGCAGGCGGGCACGGGCGGGTACCGACGCTTCGCGTGGACCCGGGCCGACGCGATGCTGCGCGAGTGGTTCGCTGCAGAGGCCGCCGCGCGCGGGCTGGACCTAGTCACCGACCGCGCCGGCAACCAGTGGGCCTGGTGGGGGGATCCCGATGCCGCCGCTGCCGCAGGCCGCCCCGGGGTGGTGATCGGCTCCCACCTGGACTCTGTGCCGGACGGCGGGGCCTTCGACGGCCCGCTGGGAGTCGTCTCGGCGCTGGCCGTGGTCGACGCCCTGAAAGCCAGGGGTTTCGTGCCCGCACGTCCCATCGCCGTGGCGAACTTCATCGACGAGGAGGGTGCGCGCTTCGGCATCGCCTGCGCCGGATCGCGTCTGATCACCGGCAGGCTCGACGCCGACAGGGCCCGCGGACTGCGCGATGCCGACGGTGTCACGATGGCCGAGGCGATGACGGCTGCCGGGCACGCGGTGGAGCACGTCGGTCAGGACGACGAGACGCTGCGCCGGATCGGGACGTACGTCGAGCTGCACGTGGAGCAGGGGCGAGCCCTGGTCGACCTGGGCCGTCCCGTTGCCGTCGGTTCGGTCATCCGACCCCACGGGCGCTGGCGTATCGACCTGGCCGGCGAGGCCAACCACGCAGGCACCACCCGGCTGGAGGACCGCCGCGACCCGATGCTCGACCTGGCGAAGGCGGTGCTGGCGGCCCGCGCGGCCGCCAGCGTGCACGGTTGTGTGGCCACGGTGGCGAAGGTACGGGTGGAACCCAATGGTGTCAACGCGATTCCCTCACGCGTCACCGCCTGGCTGGACGCCAGAGGCCCGGCCGAGGCAGCGGTCCGGGCCGTCGTGGAGGCGGTGGGCGCAGAGGCTGGCCCCCTCGCGGTCGAGGAGTCCTGGACGCCCGAGACGGTTCTGGACGTCCCCTTGTCACGCAGGCTCTCCGCCGTGCTCGACGACGCGCCGATGCTGGCCACCGCGGCCGGTCACGACGCCGGAGTCCTGGCGACCGCCGGCCTGTCGACCGCCATGTTGTTCGTCCGCAACCCCACCGGTATCTCGCACTCACCGACCGAGTTCGCCGAGCGCGAGGACTGCCACCGCGGCGTCCGGGCCCTGGCCGCGGTGACCGAGGACCTGGCCCGATGAGCGATGACGGGGGCTCCTCCCCGAAGGGTCAGCGGTGGTGGGCGGAGTACGCGCTGCTTCCGACCGGTCTGGGGCGCGACGTGACCTTCGAGGTCACCGGTGGCCGGTTCACGGCGGTCACCCCGGACACCGTCCGCGGCGACGCCCAGATCCTGCCCGGGGTGGTCCTGCCCGGGTTCGCGAACGCCCACAGCCACGCCTTCCACCGTGCGCTGCGCGGGCGCACCCATGATGGCGGCGGCACCTTCTGGACGTGGCGCGAGCGCATGTATGCCGTGGCGGCGCAGCTGGACCCGGACTCCTACCTTGCCCTGGCAACCGCCACCTACGCCGAGATGGCGCTGGCCGGAGTCACTGCCGTCGGGGAGTTCCACTACCTGCACCACGCTCCCGGCGGGGCCCCCTACGACGATCCCAACGCCATGGGTGAGGCACCGCGTCAGGGCGCGGCGGACGCCGGGATCCGGCTGACCCTGCTCGACACCTGCTACACCGCCGGGGGGTTGAGCGCCGCCGGGCACAACCCGCTGGACACGATGCAGCTGCGTTTCGGCGACGGCCACGCAGACCGGTGGGC
>DASVKO010000081.1:0-2815 GCA_036385355.1 Dermatophilaceae bacterium | reverse complement strand
CAGGGCGAGGGCGCCCACCGTCACCAGCAGGAAGAACCCGACCCACACGATCGCCGGCAGCATGGTGAGCCGGGCGAGCTGATCTGCGTCAGAGGTCGCCCCCCTGCCGCCCCGTCGTTGTCTCTGAAGCTCCAGGACCGGGCGTGGAGCGGCCAGGAGAAGGAACCAGGTCAGGCTGTAGGCAAAGGCGGACTGCACCTGTGGCTCGAGCCACCACGACACCGCGAACACCACGGCTGCGCTGACCAGGATCGACCAGAGTCCGAACCAGTTGCGCACCTGGATCAGCAACAGCGCCAGGAAGATCAGCAACGCCCACAGCAGCCCCACTGCCCGATGGTGGGACAGCAGCGCGGCCGCTGCCAGGCCAAGCAGGCCCGGGCCGACATAGCCGGCCGCGGTCGTCAGGATCATGCCCGGACCGGTGGTCCTGCCCGCCGAGACCGTCAGGCCGGAGGTGTCGGAGTGCAGCCGGATGCCGTGCAGCCTGCGCCCCGACATGAGGGCCGCCACGCCGTGAGCCGCCTCATGAGCGATGGTGACGACGTGACGGGTGATCGGCCAGGCTCCCGGTGCCCAGACCAGCAACGCGGCCAGGACAGCCGTGATCGCGATGACCCCGCCGGAGGGAGCGGGCTGGGTGGTCAGGGCGCGCTGCCACACCTCACGAACAATATCCACGGTAGGCCCTCAGACCTGTCTGCGGCTCTCGACAGCCTCCAGGATCTCGGTGATCGCCTCGGCGATCGGGACCCCGTTCTTCTGCGAACCGTCGCGGTAGCGGAACGAGACCGCGCCCGCGGACCGGTCGTCCTCGCCGGCGATGAGCATGAAGGGCACCTTTGACTTCTGGGCCGTGCGGATCTTCTTCGGGAACCTGTCGTCGGAGGTGTCGACCTCGACCCGAATCCTCTTGGCCTTCAACCGATCCGCGATGTCGAACAGGTAGTCGTCGTACTCCTGCGCCACCGGGATGCCGATCACCTGGACCGGTGCGAGCCAGGGTGGGAAGGCACCGGCGTAGTGCTCGGTGAGAATGGCAAAGAATCGTTCGACCGAGCCGAAGAGTGCGCGGTGGATCATGATCGGGCGTTTGCGTGAGCCATCGTCGCCCTGGTACTCGAGCTCGAAACGCTCGGGCAGGTTGAAGTCCACCTGGATCGTCGACATCTGCCAGGTGCGGCCGATCGCGTCACGAACCTGGACCGAGATCTTCGGGCCGTAGAAGGCGGCGCCGCCCGGGTCGTCCACCAGGTCGATGCCGGAGTCGGTCGCTGACTCCCGCAACGCCTCGGTGGCCTTGGCCCAGTTCTCGTCCGTGCCGACGTACTTCTCCTCGTTGCGGGTCGACAGCTCGAGGTAGAAGTCGTTCAGACCGTAGTCCTTGAGCAGATCGAGCACGAAGGTGAGCAGGGCTTTCAGCTCGGTCTGCAGCTGTTCTTCGGTGACGTAGATGTGGGCGTCGTCCTGCGTCATCCCCCGCACCCGGGTCAGACCGTGCACGACGCCGGACTTCTCGTAGCGGTAGACCGAGCCGAACTCGAACATCCTCAGCGGAAGCTCGCGGTAGGAGCGCCCCCGCGCCCGGAAGATCAGGCAGTGGAACGGGCAGTTCATCGGCTTGAGGTAGTAGTCCTGCCCCTTCTTCTTGACCGCTCCCGCAGCGTCCTTCTCCTCGTCCAGGTGCATCGGCGGGTACATGCTCTCGGCGTACCAGTCGAGGTGGCCGGACGTCTCGAAGAGGTTGCCCTTGGTGATGTGCGGGGAGTAGACGAACTCGTAGCCCTCCTCCTCGTGACGACGTCGCGAGTAGTCCTCCATCTCCTTGCGGATGACTCCGCCCCTGGGGTGGAAGACGGCCAGGCCGGAGCCGATCTCCTCGGGGAAGGAGAACAGGTCGAGCTCAGCCCCGAGCTTGCGGTGATCACGTTTCTCGGCCTCGGCCAGCCGCTCGAGGTACCCCTTGAGCTCGTCCTTGGTGGGCCAGGCGGTGCCGTAGACGCGCTGCAGCTGGGGGTTCTTCTCGGAACCGCGCCAGTAGGCGGCGGCGGTGCGCATCAGCTTGAAGGCGTTGCCCAGCACCTTGGTCGTCGGCACGTGCGGGCCACGGCACAGGTCGCCCCAGGCACGCTCGCCGTCCCGGCGGATGTTGTCGTAGATCGTCAGCTCGCCGGCGCCGACCTCGGACGAGGCGCCCTCCACGGACGTCACCTCAGCGGCGGTTCCGCCCTTGAGCCCGATCAGCTCGCACTTGTACGGCTCGTCCGCCAGCTCCGTGCGAGCGGCCTCGTCGGTGACCACTCGTCGCTGGAAGGTCTGACCCTCGTTGATGATCCGTTGCATCGCCTTCTCGAGGGCCTTGAGGTCCTCAGGGGTGAAAGGGGTCTCGACGTCGAAGTCGTAGTAGAAGCCGTCCTTGATCGGCGGGCCGATGCCCAGCCTGGCCGTGGGGTTGATCTGCTGCACGGCCTGAGCGAGCACGTGGGCGGCCGAGTGACGCAGGACGGCCAGACCGTCGTCGGAGTCGGCTCCGACGGGCTCCACAAGATCGCCCTCGACGAGCTCGTGGGCCAGGTCGCGCAGCTGCCCGTTGACCCGGGCGACGAGGGTGGTCCTGTCCTGGGCGAAGAGGTCGGCAGCCGTAGTGCCCGCCGTGACCGATCGCTGGCTTCCGGCGACGGACACGGTGATGTCGGCTGACGACAAAGGCACGGTTGGCTCCTGCAAGGTCGATGCGGTATGCCGCCCGGCAGGGCGGCGAGGTTCGGTCACCCTTGAGAGGTGTCCGTCTCCGATGCTATCGGCCCGCAGCCGG
>DASVKO010000080.1:0-6174 GCA_036385355.1 Dermatophilaceae bacterium | reverse complement strand
CGGACGCCATGAACGACTCACCGGCTGACGCCGAGACCCTCGAGCCGAAACCACGGCCCGCGGTGGTCAGCGCGAAGGTGCCCTGCACCTCGTCACAGGCGCGGACGCACCGTGAGCAGGCGATGCACTCGGCGGGGTCGAAGGTGAAGTAGGGGTTGCTCTCGTCCTTGTGCGCGTCGAGGTGGTTCTCGCCCTCGAAGCCGTAGCGCACGTCGCGCAGGCCCACCCTGGCAGCCAGGGCTGTCAGCTCGCACTCGCCATTGTCGCCGTGGTCAGCGGTGCCGGCGGTCTCGGCGGTGTCGCCATGGTCGCCGTGGTCAGCGGTGCCGGCGGTGTCGGCGGGCAGGCAGTGCTGGGGGTGGTCGGACAGGTAGAGCTCCATCACCCCGCGCCGCAGCCGGGCCAGCCGGGGTGAGTCGGTCGTGACGACCATCTCCGGGCCGCAGGGGGTGGTGCACGAGGCAGGGGTGCCCTTGCGGCTGTCGATCTCGACCAGGCAGAGCCGGCAGGAGCCGAACGCCGTGAGGGAGTCGGTTGCGCACAGCCTCGGTATGTCGAGGCCGGCCAGCGCGGCCGCCCGCATGACCGACGTCCCGGCAGGCACGGTCACCGCCGCACCGTCGATCCGGACCGTGACCTCTGCCCCGGCCGCCGCGCCGGAGGGGACGGCGGGAGTGCCGAGGTCGGGTTCCCTGAGCAGGGTCATCTCCGGGTGCCTTCCTGGTGATCTGACCGGTGTTGAGCCGTTCTCCCTGAGCGGGCGGCTGATCTGTCCAGGGACTCGGGGAAGTGCTGGAGAACGCTTCGAACCGGCATCGGGGTGAGACCGCCCATGGCGCACAGTGAGCCGTCCGCCATCACCTCGCACAGATCCTGCAGCAGGACGACGTTGGCCGCGGTGTCCCTGCCGGCCAGGATCTGGTCGATCACCTCGACCCCGCGGACGGCGCCGACCCGGCAGGGGGTGCACTTGCCGCAGGACTCCGCCGCACAGAACTCCATCGCGAACCGGGCCTGGGCAGCCAGGTCGACGGTGTCGTCGAAGACCACGATGCCGCCGTGGCCGACCATCGCGCCTGCCGCAGCGAACGCCTCGTAGTCCAGCGGCAGGTCGAACCGGGCGGGTGGCAGGTAGGCCCCGAGGGGGCCGCCGACCTGGACAGCCCGGATCGGCCGGCCGGAGAGGGTGCCGGCGCCGAACCTCTCGAGCATCTGCCCCAGGGTGATCCCGAAGGCGGTCTCGACGATCCCGCCGCGGGCCACGTTGCCGGCCAGCTGGAAGACCTGGGTGCCGCGCGAGTGGCCGACGCCGAAGTCACGATAGAACCCGGCCCCCCGGGCGAGGACCACCAGGACGCTGGCCAGCGAGAGCACGTTGTTGACGACTGTCGGCTTGCCGAACAGACCCTCGATGGCGGGCAGCGGCGGCTTGGCGCGGACCATGCCCCGCTTGCCCTCCAGGCTCTCCAGCATCGCGGTCTCCTCACCGCAGATATAGGCGCCCGCACCGACCCGGATCTCCAGGTCGAACCCGTGGTCGCTGCCCAGGACCCTCCGGCCGAGCCAGCCGGCCTCGTATGCCGTACCGATGGCGGCGCGCATCGTCGCCACGGCGTCCGGGTACTCCGAGCGGATGTAGACGAAGCCCTCGTGGGCGTCGACCGCGATCCCGGCGATGATCATCCCCTCGATCAGCATGAAGGGGTCGCCCTCCATCAGCATCCGGTCCGCGAAGGTCCCGCTGTCGCCTTCGTCCGCATTGCAGGTGACGAACTTGGGGGAGGCCGGCGCGTCCAGGACCGTTCGCCACTTCACCCCGACCGGGAACCCTGCGCCCCCACGCCCGCGCAGTCCCGACGCGGTGACCTCGTCGCAGATCTGCTCCGCCGACATCGACAGGGCCCGGTGCAGCGCCGTGAGCCCGCCGTAGGCCTGATAGTCATGGGTGGACAGCGGATCGATGAGGCCGACCCGGCCGAAGGTCAGGCGCTCCTGCTGCGCGAGCCAGGGAATCTGGTCGGTGCGCCCGTGTCCCAGCTCGTGCGTGCCTCCGTCGAGGAATCCCGAGTCGAACAGACCCTCCACGTCGCCGGTGGCCACCGGGCCGTAGGCGACCCGGCCCTGTGCGGTCACCACCTCGACCAGGGGCTCGAGCCACATCATCCCGCGCGAGCCATTTCGAACGATGTTGACGATCGAGCCCCGCGTTGTCGCCTCACGCTCGATGGCCGCCGCGACCACGTCGGCGCCGACAGAACGGGCGGACGAGTCCCCGGGGACGTAGACGGTGGTCATTCAGGCTCTCCGCCCGTGGTGTTGTCGCGGACCAGGCGGTCGAGCTCGGCGCCGTGAACCCGGCCATGCAGGTGGCCGTAGACGGTGACCGTCGGCCCGAGCGCGCAGTTGCCGAGGCAGAAGACCTGGTCGAGGGTGACCGACCCGTCGGCCGTCGTCTGGCCGAAGTCCACCCCGAGGGAGCCGGTGGCATGCTCAGCCAGAGCGTGCGCGCCGACGGACTGGCAGGCCTCGCCCCGGCAGACCTGGACCCGGACGGTCCCGGGCAGGGTCGAGCGCAGGTCCGGGTAGAAGGTCAGCACCCCGTACACGTCGGCACGTGAGAGGTTGAGCGCTGTCGCCACGAGCGGAACCGCCCGCGGGTCGACATACCCGAAGGTCTCCTGAAGAGCGTGCAGCACGGGCAGCAGCGGCCCCCGCAGTGCGGCGTGGGCACCAATCGTCTCCACGGCCACCTCCGGGGACCAGGGGGTGTGGAGCGGGGATAGGTCGCTGAGCATCGGATGGGTCCTCTTCGCCATTGAAGGGTCTCGCGCGAATCTACCCCGACGACCGCTGGATCAGCCATCGGACCCATCCGCCTCTCTCGTCCCGCCTCCGGGAAAGGGCGGGTCGGGAGACAAAAAACTTGTCGGAGACCCTAGTTTGGAGAGCGTGCACAGCGTCCTTTCGCGACGGTCGCCACGAGCGGCCGTTGTCGCCGCAGCCCTGTCCGTCCTCCTCCTGGCCGCCTGCCAGGGCGACCCGGTGGCGAAGGCCCCTGGCCGGACCGCGGGGCCGAGCATGACAGCCGTCGCCGGGACGATAGCCAGGCCTGCGGCCAGACTGTTCCCGAAGTCCCTGCCGGCTCCCCGGGCGACCTGCACCAACGCGCCGGCGGGGTGGAGCAAGCGCGAGAACGGCAGGCCCGGGGTGGGCGACCTGCCGCCGAGCCGCGTGGTGCCCGGCGTCGGCCTGGTGGCTGGCTACCTCGACTCCTCCACCGCGGTCTGCGGCCAGACCATGTCCGTGCACCTGTCCAGCCAGAACGGCGCTGCCCGGGTGCGTCTGCGGGCGCTGAGGGTTGGCGACTACCGGGGGCAGGGGTCCCGGCTGGTCTGGGTGTCACCCGTGATCACCGCTCGCTGGCAACAGAAGGCCGTGCCAACCGGCCCGGACAGGGTCATTGCCGAACGGTGGCCGGTCGCCGCCACCATCCCGGTCGACGCCGGCTGGCCCCCGGGCATGTACCTCGTCGAGATCGCGCCGGTCGGGCAGGGCCAGCCGTCGTTCATGCCGCTGGTGGTGCGGACTTCGGGCGTGCGCTCGCCGTACCTTCTCCTGGCGAGCGACCTGACCTGGCTGGCCTACAACCAGTATGGCCGCCGCAGCCTCTACTTCGGCCCGGGCCGGAACCACGCGGACATCGTGGCCAACCGCTCCTACAAGGCCTCGGTCGATCGTCCGGTGGACGGCACCGGCATGCGGACGGTGTTCGCGATGAACCTCCCGCTGGTCAGGTTCCTTTCCCGCAGCGGTATCGCGTATGACGTCACCACCGACAGCTCGCTGGACGCCACCCCCGCCCAGCTGCTCGGTCAGCCCACCGTGATCGTCGGCGGACACAACGAGTACTGGACCAGGCGGATGTATGACGCCGCCATCCGGGCGCGCGACGCCGGCACCAACTTCGCCTTCCTGGGCGCCAACGAGGTCTACTGGCAGGGCCGGGTCGAGCGTGACCGCCGTGGCCGCCCGACGGCCCTCACCGTCTACCGCGAAGCCAGGCTCGATCGTGCGGCCCTGGGCCACCCCGGTACCACGACGGTCCGGTGGAGTCAGCCTCCGCTGCGACGGGACCCGGCTGCCCTGGTCGGCGTGGGCATGTCGGCGGTCGGCGTACGCGGCTCCTACGTGGTGAACACCGCACCGGCCTGGCTCTTCTCCGGGACGCACCTCACGAAGGGCTCCGTGCTCCGCCTGGCGATCGGAAACGAGGCGGACGCCCAGCAGCCACCGACCGGGCACTCTCCGGCCAACCTGCAGGTCGTGCTTCACGGGGTGGCCGTGCTGGCCGGTCGCCCAGAGCCGGTCCTGATCACGGCCGCCTACTACAGCGCACCCAGCGGCGCCGGGGTCTTCGCGGCCGGGACGACGTACTGGATCTGCGGACTGGACTCGACCTGCCCGCTCGGCCCGACCCCCAGAGCCACCAGCGTTGCCCTCCAGCGGATCACCCTGAATCTGCTCAACGCCCTCGCCGTCCCCAGAGCCGGCCGGCTGCATCCCAGCGTGGGCACCCCCTACGTGTCCCCGGCCAGGCTCGCCAGGACGCTGCCCGTGGGTGGCCCAGCCGCGGGCGGCGAAGGCTAGCTGGCCGGCCGGTGACTCAGGAGGTCCCGAACTCATCCCCGGTGGGTGACGACCGAAGGGCTCCCTGGCCATAAGCATCGGATCAGTTCCATCCGACCAAGGAGATGCTGACCATGCCACTGCACGATCGCGACCACGTTCGTTCGCGGCTGGAGGACTCGGTCTTCGCCGGGCGCAGCCTGACCACGCCCATTCCCAAGTACCGGTTCCCCCGGGATGAGACGTTGCCGCGGGAGGCCTTCCAGCTTGTTGCGGATGAGCTGATGCTCGATGGCAACGCCCGCCAGAACCTGGCCACGTTCTGCCAGACGTGGGCAGAGCCCGAGGTCTACGAGCTCATGGCCCTGGCGATGAACAAGAACCTGATCGACGCCGACGAGTACCCGCAGACCGCCGAGCTGGAGCGCCGCTGCGTCCACATGCTGGCGGACCTGTGGCACGCGCCCGATGCCGGCAACACCGCCGGCTGCGCGGCCATCGGATCATCGGAGGCCTGCATGCTGGCGGGTATGGCGGCCAAGTGGCGGTGGCGGGCCAGGCGGCGGGCAGAGGGCAAACCGGTGGACAAGCCGAACATGGTGTGCGGACCGGTCCAGGTCGTCTGGCACAAGTTCGCCCGCTACTGGGACATCGAGATGCGTGAGGTCCCGATGTCGCCCGGCAGCTATGCCATGGATCCGGCCTCGATGCTGGAACGGGTGGATGAGAACACGATCATGGTCGTCCCCACGTTCGGGGTCACCTACACCGGTGCGTACGAGCCGGTGGAGGCCATCTCCCAGGCCCTCGACCAGCTCCAGAGTGACACCGGCCTCGACATCGACATCCACGTGGACGGGGCCAGCGGCGCCTTCCTCGCCCCGTTCTGCGCGCCAAACGTGGTCTTCGACTTCCGCCTTCCGCGGGTGAAGTCGATCAGCACCTCGGGGCACAAGTTCGGGCTCGCGCCGCTGGGCGTCGGCTGGGTCATCTGGCGGGACCGCGAGGAGCTCCCCGAGGAGCTCATCTTCCACGTGAACTACCTGGGCGGTGACATGCCGGTCTTCCAGATCAACTTCTCGCGCCCCGCCGGCCAGGTGGTCGCCCAGTACTACAACTTCCTCCGGCTCGGCTTCGAGGGATACCGGGGGATTCACACCGCGTCCTATGAGGTGGGCCAGTACCTCGCCTCCGAGATCGTCGGGCTGGGCCCGTTCGAGCTTCTCTGCGACAGCAACCCGACCACCGGGATCCCGACCGTCACCTGGCGGATACGTGACGGGGAGAACCCCGGCTACACCCTGTTCGACCTGGCCGACCGGCTTCGCGAGCGGGGTTGGCAGGTGCCTGCGTACACCCTCACCGGAACCGCGTCCGACATCCCCGTGCAGCGGATTCTGGTCCGGCTGGGGGTGAGCCGGGATCTGGCCTCGCTGCTCCTGGACGACTTCCGGGATGCGGTGGCGCACTTCGCCATTCACCCGGTCACCGTCTCCATGTCCAAGGAGGAGTCGGGCGGGTTCAGCCACCTGTAGGCCGGCGCCGGAG
>DASVKO010000079.1:0-2708 GCA_036385355.1 Dermatophilaceae bacterium | reverse complement strand
CGCCCGCTACCTCGAGGCCACCGCCGCCCTGGTCAACGACGGCGTGATGCCCGACGGGTTCGACCCATCCCACGCCGGACAGCTCGCGGCAACCTTCACCGAGGACGCTGCCAACCTGCGGGCAACGACAGGCTGAACTGGTTGCCCGGAACCTGCGCCGGCACCCATCGACCCGACGCAGCTGGAGAGGGCCAAGAGCAAGCGGAAGAGCGGCGCGGCCTGATGACTGACAGCACCGGCACCGACGCCGAGTTCCGACCCGGGGACGAGCACGACTCGGTCGGCAGACCCAAGACCGTCCGCGACATCGCGGCCAAGCTCCGGCTCTCCGAGTTGCCCTGGAAGAGGATCGGTCTTGCGGCCGGAGGTGTTGCCGTTGCCGTTGGGGGCACCGTGGTCGCCACACTTGCCGCGACCCACAAGAGTGCGGTCTTCGAGAACGCGATGGCCTACGCCCACGGACTCAGCGACGCCATGGTGGCGATGGAGGACGGACGCAATCCGTTCGACTCCTTCGACCTCTAGCTAGGACCGCCGCCGGGACGGCCACAACAGCCACTGCGGCAGCTGCCGCAGTGGCTACGGCGGCGGCCAGGCTCGACCGCACCTTCAGCGTCGACCTCTGACCACGGTCTACCCATGCTGACCTGCGTCGGGACTACTGGCTGCGAAGTTGGCCAGTCGCTATCGTGACTTTCCGTTCCGATGTTCCTCCCGCCCCGAGTCGAAGTGAAGCTCTCGGTGCACACCTGACGTTCCCAACGTCCGGGTCGGTCCGCCGGACCCAGCACGACGAGTTGCACACCCTGCCGTGACCTCCCACAAACCCCGCCGTGGCTTTCGGGTGGTGAGAGGGGGTCTTTGGCTGACCTCTTCACGAGCGAAGGAGGCGAACCGTGAGCAAGCAGAGCCCCTGGAGGGCCGACACCACCACTGGGATCCGCATGCTCCGGCACTCGGATCCACCGGCCGCGCCTGCCCAGATGTTCGGGCCGCGACGGTGAGCACCATGGTGCGCCCGCGGCCGAGCTTCCAGAGCCTCTTGGACTCCTCTCGCCACTCGGTGCGCTTGGCCCAGGGCCAGGCCGGCCGCAGTCGCTTGGCGCTGGCCCGACGGCGCGAAGACCTGACCGCCCTGCAGCAGCAGCTCCGCGCCGTAAGCATCGAGCGTTCCGCCGCCGCGGTCCTCATCGACCAGGCCGGCGATCTGCGCCGGGCGCTGCTACGCGACCACGAGCACGCCAGTAAGATCCTGCGCTGTCTGCATGTCGCAGCCCGGCTCATCGAACAGCACGTCGTCGACAACGTGCTGTTCGATCCTGGCGCAGAGAACGGCGACGAGCTGGTGACCACGGTACGCACCGCGACAGAGGCGGCCACCGCGATGTGCGGTGCCATCAACGCGGCTGGTCACGCGCTGACCTCTACGGCGGCTTCCCTGGCGTCCGAGGAGCACCTGCTCAGCACGGCGCGGACCTCCAGCGGCGTCTGCCGGCGATTCCTCGACGCCGCTGCCGCCGCTGGAGACCAACTGCTCGCTGACGTCGTCGACGAGCACACCCCACCCGCGGCCGGACGCGCCCCGCTGCGCCTGCTGCGCTCCCCCGAGATCCCCGGGATTTCCGTGTCCCCGTCGTTGCCCACCTGGTCCGCGCGGTGAGGCTCGTCCTGGCGGTGTCGCCGCGGTGGTCACCCGGATCACCGCCGCCCGCGCCGCAGCGGCGGACCGAATCGGACTGTGGGGCGCGTGCCCCGAAGCCACTGAGTAAGAAGGGAAACCCATCATGGAAGCGAACGACCTTCCCGACCGCCGGCCCTACGTCGGCGAGGGCGTCGACGGCGCTTCGCGGTCGGCCCAGATCGACCGCGAAGAGGCCGACGCACTCCCACCCGGTGACCAGCGCGAGGAGCGAGTAGCGTCCGCGGACCGTTGGGAAGCCCAGACGCCAGCCGCCGTAGAGCGCCTGGGCGACCACCGCTACGACGATGCGCACCGTAAGGCCGCCGGATACGACGTCGACAAGGAGCCGTGCGGCCCTACGCGATGATCACGCCAGGTGTCACGGCGGTGGGTTGCACCACGGCTGGCAGATCACGTCGGAGTCTGCACCACACCCAACGCGGGCCGGGCGACCCCGCGCTCCAACCGGAAGACCCGAGCCTGGATCGACACGGTCGACGGGCAACGGCGCAGGAAGGTCGACATTGCGAACCCTAGGCCGTGCAGGAGCACCGTCTCGTCGCCGGCGGCGGCGAGGATCGCCTGCCATCGCGATTCCCAGACTGGGGCGGCGTAGCTCTCCGCCGTCACCGCGGCGATGACAGCGCCGACCCACAGATGACCGGCGACGGTCGCCTGAACCACGGCGATCGCCGCGACGATCACCCGCAACCGCCATGCCAGCGCTGTTAGTGGCAGCAGCCCGCCAGCTCGGCTCACACCGCTGACCAGTCCCCGCAGCAACTGCCACGGCAGCGACCAGAAAGCGAGCAGCGCATCCGCCCGGACGAAACCGCCGCGCACCAGCCCGGCCGCGTGCGCCATAACTGCGGCTGCCTGATCGGCCGGCAACTGGCGCTGTGCAAGGGCCTCGACGAGGCCCGAGGACACCACCAACGACCGCCGGCCGACACCCCCGGCCGCCACTGCGCGCACACCGGGCTGAATCAGGACGGTGATTACCGGAGGACCCAGGCCCTGCCGGCAC
>DASVKO010000078.1:0-40623 GCA_036385355.1 Dermatophilaceae bacterium | reverse complement strand
GAACACCGCCCTGTGGACGCTGCCGGTCATGATCATCGGGGCCGTCATCGCCTCGGTGACCACGGCCGTCCTGATGGAGCGGTTCGCGTACCGGCCGCTGCGCAACGCCCCGCGACTGGCCCCGCTGATCACCGCCATCGGTGTCTCGGTCTTCCTGCAGGAGCTCGTCCGGCTGAACTACAACAAGGTGCCGTTCACCAGCTGGAACCCCCTGGACCTGCCGGATGCGAAGTCACGCATTCCCTTCCCCCAGATTGACGTGGTGACCGGGCCCGCCATCCAGGTCGGCGGTGTGACCATCCAGCGGGCGGCGATCTTCACCATCGGCGCCCTGGTCGTCTGCTCCGCCCTGTTGTGGTTCTTCATCAACCGCACCAAGATGGGCCGCGGTATGAAGGCGGTGTCCCAGGACGCGGACACGGCTCGCCTGATGGGCATCAACGTCGACCGCATCATCGTGGTCGCGTTCGCGCTCGGTGCGGTCCTAGCGGCGGTTGCCGGTGTGGCCCAGGGTCTGCAGAACAACAACATCGACTTCCGGATGGGCTTCCTGGCCGGTCTCAAGGCGTTCACCGCGGCGGTCATCGGCGGCATCGGCAACGTGGAAGGCGCCGTCCTCGGTGGCCTGGTTCTGGGCGTCACCGAAGCCATGGCAACCCAGTACATCCCCGGCCAGTTCGGCGGCGGCCCCTGGAAGGACGTCTGGGCCTTCGTCCTGCTCATCCTGGTCCTGGTGTTCCGCCCACAAGGCCTGCTCGGTGCGAAAGAGGTGGACCGCGCATGAGAATCCCCAACATCCCCGAGTCCGTTGTCACCAGGCACGGTTCCAAGGCGTGGCCGCTGGGCCTGACCGGCGCCGGCCTGCTGATCATCGGTTCGCTGCTCTCCTGGAGCTATGACCCACAGGTCCTGGGCGACCTCTCCATCAACGTCAACCCCGGCGGGCTGCAGCGCATGGCCATCGCCCTGGCGCTCTTCGCCGTCATCCTGCTGCTGGCCCGGAAGGGCCCGCTGGTCAGGCTGGGCCAGTGGGCTGACACCGCGCTGGGCCTTCGTGCCCTGGCAACGTGGACGCTCATCTTCATGACCTTGGTCCTCGTGGCCATCACCGTCGAGGCTGGTGGCCTGGTCAACGTCCAGCCGGGCGGCTGGATCTCGTTCCTCGGAGCCCTGGTCCTCTTTGCCGCCTCACGGCTGGTCCTTCCCACAGAGACCCGCAACCTGGCCGAAGCAGTCCTGCCCGGCTGGGCCGAGATCCTGGTGATCGTCCTGATCATGGCCGGGCTCCTTTTCGGCGCGGCCTACGCCCTGGGGCTGGCCGACGCCTGGGCCTTCGTGCTGTTCCTCGTGTTCGTGACCGGGGTGGCCGTCGCCGGAGCCCGTGCGGGACTCCTGACCTGGCTGGGACATGTCACGACCAGGCGCAAGCGGGTGCTGATTCTGGCGTCCTTCGTCGTGGCATTCAGCTTCCCGCTCACCCAGGGCGGTTCCGACGCCAACATGTCCATCGCCTCACAGGTCCTCGTCTTCGCCTCCGCCGCCATGGGCCTGAACATCGTGGTTGGCCTGGCCGGCCTGCTCGACCTCGGGTACATCGCGTTCCTGGGCGCGGGTGCCTATGTCGGAGCCGCGCTCTCGACGTCGGGGTTCGCCACGATCGGGTGGAAGCCGCCGTTCATCGTGGTCGTTCTCGTCGCCGGCTGCTTCTCCGCGACGCTCGGCCTCATCATCGGTTCACCGACCCTGCGGGTGAACGGTGACTACCTGGCCATCGTCACGCTGGGCTTCGGTGAGATCTTCCGGCTGACGATGTTCAACCTCGACGGCAGCAACGGACCCGACCTGACGCATGGGCCCAACGGCATACCTGCCATCCCGGACCTGTCCTTCGGCAGCTTCAACTTCGGTGACACCCACGTCCTCATGGGTATCCCGCTGGCCCGCTTCTCCAACTACTACTTCCTTCTCCTGCTGCTGATGGCCTTTATCATCCTGGTGTTCCACCGCCTCAACACCAGCCGCATCGGCCGCGGCTGGGTGGCCATTCGAGAGGACGAGAAGGCCGCCGAGGCGATGGGCGTCAACATCTTCGGCCTCAAGATCCTTGCCTTCGTCATCGGTGCCTTCCTGGCCGGGATGGCAGGCGCAGTCAAGGCCCACCAGGACGTCTCGGTCACCCCCGACCAGTACATCTTCCTGGAGTCGGCATTCCTGCTCGCGGCCATCGTCCTCGGCGGCATGGGCACCATCGTCGGCGTCTTGGTCGGCGCGGTGATCCTGAAGCTCCTGCCCGAGAAGCTGCGCTTCTTCGCGGACTACCGCCTGCTGCTTTTCGGCCTGCTTCTCGTCTTGATGATGCGCTTCCGGCCTGAGGGCCTCGTGGCCAGCCGACGAAGACAGTTGGAGTTCCACGAGGAGGACGAAGAGCTCGCCATCCGGGTCGAGGGCGACATCGCAGAGGAGGTGCAGGCATGACCACGACCGCAGAGGCCACGACGGCCAGGCCGTCGTCCGACGTGCCCTTGCTCCAGGCCGACGGCGTCACCATGCGATTCGGCGGGCTGACCGCCGTGAACAACGTGAGCATGACCGTCAACGAGGGCGAGATCCTTGGCCTCATCGGCCCCAATGGTGCCGGGAAGACGACCTTCTTCAACTGCCTGACCGGGCTCTACAAGCCCACGGAGGGCCAGGTCAGGCTGTCCGGCGTCGCGCTGCCTCCCAAGCCCCGGGCGGTGGTCAAAGCCGGGATGGCCCGCACCTTCCAGAACATCCGGCTCTTCGCCAACATGACGGCGCTGGAGAACGTCATGGTGGGTCGCTACTGCCGAACCAGCTCGGGAGCGCTCACCTCGATCCTGCACGGGCCCAAGTTCAGGCGTGAGGAGGCAGAGACCCGTGACCGGGCCCAGGAGCTGCTGGAGTTTGTCGGACTCGGGGACTCGACAGAGCACCTGGCGCGCAACATGCCCTACGGAAACCAGCGTCGCCTGGAGATAGCCAGGGCGCTGGCCACAGACCCCAAGCTCGTCCTGCTGGATGAGCCGACCGCGGGCATGAACCCGCTGGAGACCCGGCAGGCCAGCGACCTGATCTTCAAGATCCGGGACACCGGGCTCGCCGTGGTGGTCATCGAGCACGACATGCGGTTCATCTTCGGCGTATGTGACCGCGTGCTCTGCCTCGTCCGGGGAGAGACCCTGGTCGAGGGGACCCCACAAGAGGTCCAGTCCGACCCCCGGGTCATCGAGGCCTACATCGGCACGGGCACCGACGACGATGACGACGCCACCGACGATGCCCCCGAGGCAAAGGATGCAGAGGACTCCCCATGACGGCCATGCTCGAGGTCAAGGACCTCAAGGTTGCCTACGGCAAGATCCTGGCTGTGAAAAGCATCAGCTTCTCGGTCGAGGAAGGGCAGGTGGTCACGCTGATCGGCACCAACGGCGCCGGCAAGACGACCACCCTGCGCACGATCTCCGGACTCATCCGACCTGCGAGCGGCGAGATCCTGTTCCAGGGCGAGCGCATCGACGCGGTCCCTGCTCACAAGATCGTCACGTTGGGAGTGGCCCACTCCCCCGAAGGCCGCAAGATCTTCCCCAAGATGAGCGTGGAGGAGAACCTGCTCCTGGGCGCGTTCTCGCGCAAGGACAGCGAGATCAACAAGGACCTGGACGAGGCCTACGACCTGTTCCCGGTCCTCGCGGAGCGGCGCAGCCAACAGGCCGGGACCTTCTCCGGCGGTGAGCAGCAGATGCTGGCGATGGGCCGCGCCATGATGAGCCGACCCAAGCTGCTCATGCTGGACGAGCCGTCGATGGGTCTGTCGCCGCTCATGATGAAGGTGATCATGCAGACGGTGAAGAAGCTGCAGTCCCAGGGCACCACGATTCTGCTGGTCGAGCAGAACGCGCAGGCAGCCCTGAGCCTGGCAGATCATGGCTACGTCCTGGAGGTGGGCAAGATCGTCATCAGAGGCACAGGCAAGGACCTCCTGGTCAACGACGACGTCCGCAAGGCCTACCTAGGCGAAGACTAACCCCCCTCCCATCTCCCCCCACCCCCCCCATCTCCCCCGCTTGCTGCTCTGAAACCACCGAATCAGCCGGTCGCAACCGGCGAAACGGTGGTTTGGGGGCAACAAGGCGGGTGTGGATCCGCAGCGCGCGCCTCACGTGAGGACGCACATGCCTCGGCGTGATCTGGGGGGCGCCGTCCCGGGTACGGTTCAGGCATGAGAGCCATGGCCTACGACCTGTACGGATCCGACGACGTTCTAACCCTGCGTGAGCTGCCAGACCCCAAGTGCGGCCCAGGCGAGGTGCGTATCCAGGTGAGGCGAGCGGGGGTGAACCCGGTCGACTGGAAGGTGATGGCCGGCGGTCTCGACGGCCTCATGGACGTCATCTTCCCGGTCGTCCCCGGCTGGGACGTCGCCGGCACGGTCGAGTCTGTCGGCATCGACACCCCGGAGTTCGAGGTCGGCGACGAGGTCGTGGCCTACGCGCGCAAGGACGTCGTCCACGGCGGTACCTTCGCCGAGCTGGTGACCATGAGCGTCCGCGGCGTGGCGCACAAGCCCGCGGCGCTCAGCTGGGACGAGGCGGGGGGCCTCCCGCTTGCCGGGCTCACAGCGCTGCAGACGCTCGACCGGCTGGCCGTCTCCGCCTCGGACGTGGTACTCGTGCATGGCGGGGCCGGCGGTGTCGGCGCTTTCGCCGTCCAGATCGCCAGGGCGCGCGGCGCCCGCGTGATCGCCACGGCGTCGCCGAGCAACCACGAGTTCCTCTCCGACCTCGGAGCGACGCCCGTCGCTTACGGCGACGGCGTCGTGGAGCGCATCCGCGAGGTCGCACCGGACGGCGTCGACGTCGTCGCTGACTTCGTGGGCGGGGTCCGCGAGGTCACGATGGCGGTCCTGGCCGCCGGTGGACGGCACGCCTCCAGCGCCGACCCGACGGTGCTGGAGACCGGAGGCTCGTGGTTCTGGGTGCGGCCCTCGGCCGAGGGCCTGGCCGAGCTCGGTCGGATGGCCGACGCCGGGCAGCTGCGCGTGCCCGTCGCCGACGTCCTGCCGCTCGAGGAGCTACCCGCTGCGTTCGCGCGCAGCCGCGAAGCTCACGTGCGGGGCAAGCTGGTCATCTCCGTCTCGGACTGAGCCGGTCGGCGTCCAGCAGGCTCGCGCCTAGCGGCGGGCCGGCCCGGGCGGTGGGCGCGGGTCTCCTTGAGGCGGCCGCACTCGCTGATGATCGGATGCGGGTCGGAACTACGCCGTCGACTCAGAGGGATGCCTCATTGGCCACCCCGGCCCAAGCCGAAAACGACTGCAACACAACACGACAAGCCGCCCGGCCCGGACTAGGTCACGACGTCTTGGGTACCGTCGCCGCTGGCTTGGTCGCTGCATTCTTCGTCGCCTGCTTCTTGGTAGCCGCCTTGTTCGTGGCCGGCTTCTTCGTGGCCGTCTTCGTCGTGGCGGGCTGCTTCGCTGCGGGCTTCTTCGTCGCCTGCTTCTTGGTGGCCGTCTTCTTCGTGGCCGCCTTCTTCGCTGCGGTGTTGGCCGCGGTGGCCTTGGCCGCGGTGGCCTTGGCCGCGGTGGCCTTGACTGCGCTCGCAGTGACCGCGTGGTTCCTGGATGCAAGCGCCGGCACTGTCAATGCGGCGACCCTCGCACCGTGGGCCAGGACAGGCGCCAGGAACTGCCCAGTGTAGCTGTCCTCGACCAGGGCGACCTGCTCCGGCGTCCCCTGGGCGATCACCCGGCCACCACCGTTGCCACCCTCGGGACCCATGTCCACAATCCAGTCGGCGTTCTTGATGACGTCGAGGTTGTGCTCGATCACGATGACGGTGTTGCCCTTGTCGACCAGACCCTGCAGGACCCCGAGCAGCTTGTTGATGTCCTGGAAGTGAAGGCCCGTCGTCGGCTCGTCCAGGACGTAGATCGTCCGCCCCGTCGAACGCTTCTGGAGCTCGGTCGAGAGCTTGACGCGCTGAGCCTCACCACCGGAGAGCGTGGGCGCCGGCTGGCCGAGCCTGACATAACCGAGGCCGACGTCCACCAGCGTCCGGAGGTGGCGCGAGATGGCCGGAACCGCCGCGAAGAAGTCCGCTGCCTCTTCGATCGGCATGTCCAGGACGTCGCTGATCGTCTTGCCCTTGAAATGCACTTCCAGCGTCTCGCGGTTGTAGCGCGCGCCATGGCAGACCTCGCACGGAACATAGACGTCCGGCAGGAAGTTCATCTCGATCTTGATCGTGCCGTCGCCGGAGCAGTTGTCGCAGCGACCGCCCTTGATGTTGAACGAGAAGCGCCCTGGCAGATAGCCGCGGATCTTGGCTTCGGTCGTCTCGGCGAACAGCTTGCGCATGTGGTTGAACACACCGGTGTAGGTCGCGGGGTTGCTCCGCGGGGTCCGTCCGATCGGCCCCTGGTCGACGTGCACGACCTTGTCGAGGTGCTCGAGCCCCTGGACCGTCTTGTGCCGGCCGGGCACCTGCCGGGCCCCGTTGAGCTTGTTGGCAAGAACCATGTAGAGGATGTCGTTGACGAGTGTCGACTTGCCAGACCCGGAGACCCCGGTGACCGCCACGAGGTTGCCCAGCGGGAAGCTGACGTCAACATCGTAGAGGTTGTGCTCGCGAGCCCCGACCACGGTGACCACCCGCCCGTCCTGGGGGCGCCTGACGGCCGGGATGGAGATCTCACGGCGACCCGAGAGATAGGCGCCGGTGATGGAGTCCCGGTTGGTGAGCAGGTCCGCGACCGAGCCCGAGTGCACGACGTTGCCGCCGTGCTCCCCCGCCCCCGGCCCGATGTCGACGACCCAGTCGGCGGCAGCGATGGTGTCCTGGTCATGCTCCACGACGATGACGGTGTTGCCCAGGTCCCGAAGCCGGGTCAGGGTCTCGATCAGCCGGTGGTTGTCACGCTGGTGAAGACCGATCGACGGCTCGTCCAGGACGTAGAGGACGCCGACCAGCCCGGAGCCGATCTGTGTTGCCAGCCGGATGCGTTGCGCCTCACCACCGGACAGGGTGCCGGCCGGGCGGTCCAGCGAGAGGTAGTCCAGCCCGACGTCGAGCAGGAAGCCCAGCCGGGCCTCGATCTCCTTGATGACCCGCTCGGCGATCTGACGCTCTCGCGAGGTGAAGTCGACCTCGGCCAGGAACTTGGCACAGTCGGCGATCGCGAGCGCGCAGATCTGGGAGATGCTCTGACCACCGACGAGGACGGCGAGGGACTCGGGCTTCAGCCTGGCCCCGCCGCACGCGGGACAGGGCACCTCTCGCATGTACCCCTCGTACCGCTCCCGGGACCACTCGGAGTCGGTCTCGGCGTGCCGGCGCTTGACGAACGGCACCACACCCTCGAATCCCGTGGTGTAGGAACGGTCCCGCCCGAACCGGTTGCGGTACTTGACGTGGACCTTGTAGTCCTGCCCGTACATGATCGCCTCGCGGGCCCTGTCCGGCAGCGAGTGCCATGGCATGTCCACGGAGAACTTCAGGTCCTCGGCCAGGGCGGTCAGCAGCCGCAGGAAGTACTCCGCGGAGCCTGATCCCTGTGCCCACGGCGCGATGGCACCCTCGTTGATCGAGAGGTCCTCGTTGGGGATCAGCAGATCGGCGTCAACCTCGAGCTCGACGCCCAGACCGGTGCACTTCGTGCAGGCGCCGAACGGCGAGTTGAACGAGAACGAGCGCGGCTCGACCTCGTCCATGGCCAGGGGGTGGTCGTTGGGGCAGGCCATCCTCTCGGAGTACCGCCGTTCGCGGCCGGGGTCCTTGGGGTCCAGGTCCACGAACTCGACGATCAGCACCCCGGAGGCCAGCCCCAGCGCGGTCTCCACCGAGTCGGTCAGCCGTCGCTTGGCTCCCCTGTCTTCGCCCTTGGCCACAAGACGGTCGATGACCACCTCGATGGTGTGTTTCTTCTGCTTCTCCAGCAGGGGCGGCTCGGTCAGCGAGATGACCTCACCGTCGACCCGGGCGCGCGAGAAGCCCTTGGTCTGAAGCTCGCTGAAGAGGTCGACATACTCGCCCTTACGCGCCTGGACGACGGGGGCGAGCACCTGGAAACGGGTCTGTTCGGGGAGCTCGGAGAGCCGGTCGACGATCTGCTGGGGACTCTGACGGGTGACCGGCTCGCCGCAGACCGGGCAGTGCGGCCGCCCCGCCCGGGCGAACAGCAGCCGCAGGTAGTCGTAGACCTCGGTGATCGTGCCGACGGTGGAGCGCGGGTTGCGGTTGGTCGACTTCTGGTCGATCGAGACCGCCGGCGAGAGTCCCTCGATGAAGTCGACATCGGGCTTGTCCATCTGTCCGAGGAACTGCCGGGCATAGGCGCTGAGCGACTCGACGTAGCGGCGCTGACCCTCGGCGAAGATCGTGTCGAAGGCCAGGGACGACTTGCCCGACCCGGAGAGCCCCGTGAAGACGATGAGGCTGTCCCGCGGGAGGTCGACGGAGACGTCTCGCAGGTTGTGCTCGCGGGCTCCGCGCACGACGAGTCGGTCGTGCTGGTAGCGGGCAGGGCTGGCAGTCACTTCAGGCACGGTCGCAATAGTATGTGAGTCGACTGACAACGCAGGCAACACGGCATACGGTATGTGAATGGCTCTGCCCATAGAGGACTACGCCGTACTCGGCGACATGGACACCGCAGCACTGTTCGGGCGGGACGGCTCCATCGACTGGCTCTGCCTGCCGCGGTTCGACTCCCCGGCCTGTTTTGCGGCGCTGCTCGGCACCGGGGACAACGGGTCCTGGCTGCTGGGACCGAAGGGGCCGACCACGACCACCCGCCGGTACCTGGGCAACAGCTTCGTCCTGGAGACCACCCATGAGACGCCGACCGGGATCGTCCGGATCACCGACTTCATGCCCCTGGGAGAGGGCCGCGCCGACATCGTCCGGCGGGTCGAGGGGGTCAGGGGAAAGGTGCGTCTGCGTCACGAGTGGACGGTCCGGTTCGACTACGGCAAGGTCCGGCCCTGGGTCATGCGTCGCGCGGACAGCCCTGAGATCGGTGCCGGGGCGGTGATCTCCGCCATCGCGGGGCCGGACATGGTGGTGCTGCGCGGGTCCCGCCTGCCCCATGCGGTCGGCACCCGTCACGAGGACGAGTTCGACGTCTCGGCGGGTCAGCGAATGACCTTCACCATGACCTGGTTCAAGTCGCATCACCACGCCCCGGCACCGCTGAGCGTGAACGAAGGCGTCGAGCAGACCGTCGCGCACTGGGAGGACTGGGCCAGAGGCAGCGACTACCACGGGCCCTATCTGGATCCGGTGATCCGCTCGCTGCTGGTCCTGCGGCTGCTGACCGACCGTGAGACCGGGGGCATCGTGGCAGCTCCCACCACCTCCCTGCCGGAGCAGTTCGGCGGGCCCCGCAACTGGGACTACCGCTTCTGCTGGCTTCGCGACGCCTCACTGACCCTTGAGGCGCTGCTGAAGTCCGGCTACCAGGAAGAGACGACGCTGTGGCGCAACTGGCTGCTGCGCGCCGTTGCCGGGGACCCGGAGGACATGCAGATCATGGCTGCCGTCGACGGGTCCCGAAACCTGCCCGAGAGGGTCCTGAGCCATCTCGGGGGCTATGCGGACTCGCGTCCGGTCCGGATCGGCAACGAGGCGGTCGGCCAGCTTCAGACGGACGTCCTGGGCGAGGTGATGATCGCCCTGGACCTGGCCCGCGAGCAGGGTCTGGAGGACTCCCCCGAGTCGTGGGCGCTCCAGCTCGCCCTGCTCAGGAACCTGTGCGAGCACTGGTCCGAGCCGGACAACGGACTCTGGGAGTTTCGCAGCCAGCTGCGCTACTTCACCCACTCACGGGTCATGGTGTGGGTGGCCTTCGACCGTGCCATCAAAGCCGTCGAGCAGCAGTGGCTGCAGGGGCCGGTCCAGAAATGGCGCGACCTGCGAAGCAAGGTGTATGCGGAGGTGATGGCCCGCGGGTACAACGAGGAGAAGGGCTGCTTCACCCAGCACTACGACACGACCGAGGTGGACGCCTCACTTCTGCTCCTGCCCACCGTCGGGTTCATCGCGGCAGACGACCCCCGGTTCCTGGGCACGGTTCGCGCCGTCGAGCAGGAGCTGATGCTGAACGGTCTGGTCCTGCGCTACCGCACGGAAGCGGGACTGGATGGCCTGCCCGGCGATGAGCATCCGTTCCTCGCGTGCTCCTTCTGGCTGGTGACCGCCTACGCTCAGACAGGACGCGTGGAGGAAGGTCACGCCCTGATGCGCCGGCTGGTGGGACTCGCCAACGACGTCGGCCTGCTGTCCGAGGAGTACGACCCGGTGGATCACCGCATGGTCGGCAACTTCCCGCAGGCGTTCTCGCACCTCGCGTTGATCGGAGCCGCCCACGCTCTCCGGGACGCCGATGAGGCGCGCTCCGAGGCCTAGCCTCCCGAAAGAACGGCCACCCCATGACTGCTCCCTCCCACCTGTCCGACAACCTGGCGCTGCTGGCTCACGAGACCAGCCTGCTGATGCGAACGGCGGCCGGCCTGGACGACAGGGCCATCCGGGCGCCCAGCCTGTGCGACGGCTGGACCCGGGCCCACGTGCTGTCCCACCTCGCCCGTAACGCGGATGGGCTGGGGAACCTGGTCAGCTGGGCCGTGACGGGCACGCCAGTGGCGATGTACGAGTCGGCACAGGCCCGTGAGGCGGGCATCGAGGCCGGCTCCACCCGCCCTGCCCAGGAGATTCTCACCGATCTCGAGGAGGCCGCAGCCCGTTTTGCCTCTGCGGCAGCAGGCCTGGCCGGCCCGCCGGAGCGGGTCGAGGTCGAGATGAGAGCTGGCCGCCGAGTGCTCGGGGGCCAGCTGCCGACGCTGCGGCTGCTGGAGGTGGTGTTCCATCACGTCGACCTGAACGCCGGCTTCACGTTCGCCGACGCCGACCCCGGGTTCGTCAGACGGGCGATCGGCAATGCCGTGCAGCGGATGGAACGCAGTGGCGAAGCGCCGTCGATATCGTTGCGCGGGGACGACGGCGAGACCTGGTCGATCGCCGGCGGCGCCCAGGAAGTCACCGGGAGCAACGCCGCGCTGCTGCTCTGGCTCGCCCGCGGTGATGCGGCCGGGGTCTCCGGCGACGCTGCCCTGCCCGCACTGCCGGCCTGGGGATGAGCTACTCCGGCGACGTGGTCTCGGGCGGCCCCAGCGACAGGCGTGAGCTCGGGCTGCTGACGATTCACAAGGCGTGTGTGGGAACGATGGCGAACAACGTCTACCTGTTGACCTGCACCGTCAAAGGCGCGCAGCTGCTCATCGACGCCGCGGACGATCCCGACCGGATCATGTCGCTGGTGAGCGAGGGCGGTGGCGTGCTGGACACCATCGTGACCACGCACCGGCACTGGGACCACCACCGGGCTCTCGCGCAGGTCACGTCCTCGACCGGGGCCATGACGGCGGCCGGGGCCGACGATGCGGACGCGCTGCCCGTCATACCCACCCGTCGTCTCTCACACGGCGACACGCTCGCATTCGGTGACATCACCCTGGACGTCATCGCCCTCCGTGGTCACACACCGGGGTCGGTGGCGCTGGCCTACCAGGACCCCGGCGGGCACGCGCACATCTGGACCGGTGACTCCCTCTTTCCCGGTGGCGTCGGCAATGTGGAGAAGGACCCCGAGCGCTTCGCCTCGCTTCTGGGCGACGTCCAAACCCGGATCTTCGATGTGTATGACGACAACACCTGGATCTATCCGGGCCATGGCGCGGACACCACGCTCGGCGCCGAACGCCCCCACCTGCAGGAGTGGCGCGAGCGAGGCTGGTAACACAGGCCGGCAAGGGAGGCCGGTGGCGGCTGCTGGCGGACGCCGGGAGGGGCTGCCTGCGGAAGACAGGGAGAACCTGCCGACTGAAGGCCGCGGGAACCTGTTTGCGGAAGGCGGCAGCTCACGCTGGTTGCGCGATGTCAGGCGCTTGCGCTTCGTTGTCGATGAGCGCGTGCCTTGGCCCTGTTGCCGCATACCTCCATCGAGCACCACTGGCGCGAACGGTTCCGTGAGGTGTCGTAGAACGCCCAGCGGCAGTCGTCCGCCGGGCAGATCTTCACCCGGTCGATCCGCTCCTCGATGGCCACCTTGGCGGCGGCGGCCGCGAGGAATCCCACGGCGGTCGGCGCGCTCAGCTCGACATGACCATCGACCGTCAGCGCCACCTGTATGTCGACCTGTCGCCCCTGGGCGTGCTGCTCGCCACTGGCCAGGGCACGCAGGTCCCCGCGCAGCTCGCGAGCCCGTTCGAGAGCAGCAGGATCCTGCGGTCCGAAGCACCCTTCCAGCCCCTGGGCGGACAGCCACGACGTCCAGCCATCGACGGTGGCCATGGCATCGGAGCCGGCCTCGACGTCGACGGTGTTGAGGAACCGCACCAGCAGGTCCGCAGGGTCGCCGCAGACATCGAGGCGGACAAGGTCACTTGGCGTGGTCACGTAACCAGTGTACCAAAATAGGTGGTTGCATCAACCGCAAGTAACTGGCATACTCAGATCAACGGTTACTTTCGCCATGGCAGTCCTCAACGCAGCGGCGGTGACAGCCGCCCTAACAGTCATCAGCTCCGTGGCAGAGCCCTGCACCGTGGCTGACATCACCACCGATGGACCTGACGAACCAGAGGAGATCACCAATGTTCCCGTACCAGATCTACCAGGCACTGACCGATCAGCGGCTCCGCGACCTGATGGCCGAAGCCAGACGCCAGGAGCTGGTGGCCGAGGCGATGCACGCTCGCAGGGACCTGACCGCGCCTTCCTCCCGCCTCAGGGACGCCGCCGCGCACCTGCTGGCGCTGCTGCACGTCCGTGATGGCGCCCGCGACCGATCCGCCCAGGTGGCAGGAGCCGGCCCGATCGGCTGCGCCGCATGACCACTGCATCGGCGCCCGTCGCGGTCGGCCGCTTCGACACCGTCGTGCTCGACTGTCCCGATCCCCTGGCCCTGGCGCGGTTCTACTCCGGTCTCCTGGGCCAGGAGATCGCCGAGGACGGCGACGACTCGTGGCAGAGCCTGCGCGGCGATGGGTCGGGCGTCTCGCTGGCCTTCCAGCGCGCCGCCGGCTACGTGGCGCCCCACTGGCCGGACGGGCCGCCACAGCAGGTGCATCTGGACCTCACCGTGGACGACTTCGTCACGGCGCACGGGAAGGCTGTGGCACTGGGCGCCGTGCCGCTCTCCCCGACGAGCGCCCCCGCACCCGGCCAGACCAGCGGCTTCAGGGTCTACGCGGACCCGGCCGGGCACCCGTTCTGCCTGTGTCGTTGACCCCGGAGATCTGTGTCGGTGACCTCTGAGGTCCGTGTCGGTGACCCTGAGGTCCGTGTCGGTGACCCTGAGGTCCGTGTCGTTGACCCCTGAGGTCCGTTGCGAGGCCGCGGACGTGTGACGATGTCCCGCGTGGACAGCACAAGCTCTGGGCGCCCGGGATGACCCGGCGCGTCCCTGCGCCACTGCTCGTGCTGGCGTCCATCGTCTCGGTCCAGTTCGGCGGGGCGATGGCCGCCACGCTGATCCCGCTGGTCGGGGTGATCGGCTCGGTGACGCTGCGGCTCACCGTCGCCGCAGCCATCCTGCTTGCCATCTTCCGGCCCCGGCTGCGGGGCCGGACCACCGCGGACTGGCTGGTGGTCGGGGCCTTCGGCGCGATCCTGGCGATGATGAACCTGTTCTTCTACGGCGCGCTGGAACGAATACCCCTGGGCGTGACGGTGACCATCGAGTTCATCGGTCCCCTGGTCCTGGCCACGGTCCTGTCCCACCGGCGCAAGGATCTGCTCGCCGTCGCGGGGGCCGCGATCGGCGTCGTCCTGATCTCCGGCGTCACCAGCACTCCATGGGCAGAGATCGACCTGGCCGGTCTGGGACTCGCCCTGGCCGCGGGCGCCGCGTGGGCGGCCTACATCGTCTTCAGCGGTCGCACCGGCGCGCGGTTCGCCCAGCTGGACGGGCTGGCCATCGCGATGGCGATCGCGGCCGTGCTGGTCGCGCCGGTCGGGGTGGCATCCGCCGGGTCAGCGCTGTGGACCCCCGACGCGCTCTGGCGGGGCGCCATCATCGCCATCCTGTCGTCGGTCCTGCCATACTCCCTGGAGCTGATCGCCCTGCGGCGACTGGCCGCCAACGTCTTCGGCATCCTGCTCAGCCTCGAACCGGCGGTCGCCGCGCTGGCCGGGCTCCTCCTGCTCGACCAGAGCCTGAGCGCACCGCAGCTGCTCGGTATGGCGTGCGTCGTGGCGGCCAGCGGGCTGGTGATGGGCAGGCGGTCCATACCTCGCGCGCCCGAGGCGCTGGCCGAGACCACGAACCAGTGAGACTCGATGCCGCGAAGGGCCGCCGATCGCCACCACGGGATCCTGCCCGAGCAGAGACGCCCGCCAACACCTCAGCGTGATTGCTGGAGCCCAGGCCCCAGTACGGGCTGTGAATCCGGGAAATCAAGGAGGCCGACGACCGCGCCGTTGACGCAAGCCTGCATCCCGCGAGTGTGGCTCCTGACCCGTACCAGGGTGCCATTGCCTTGAACGTTCACGAAGACCTGGTTCAGGCCCACAGAGACGGGCACGATGACCGACGGGCCGGTCTCGAGCGCCACCTCAAGGCTTCCCGGCACGCTCGTGAGGTATCCGAAGTGAACCGTCCAGCCGAAGTAGATCAATCCGCCGTCCAGGGGCATGTTGGTGAAACCGAGGTCGGTCACCTGGTAGCCACACCGGGGTAGCGGGCCGATGGCTGCGGTCCGCAGGGTCTTCATCTGGGCGGGTACCAGGTGACCGCTGTCGTCGAGGCTCTGCAGGACCGGCGTCGATGACACGAACTCTGCCCCCTCGGCCACGGGCGAAAAGATACGTGAGCCGAGGTTGTTGGGCCTGGCAAGCTTCCACAGGATCCGGTTGCTGATGGGCTGATCGAGCACGGGAGCGACCTTGTTCGCGGCGAGAGAGGCTCTTACCGTCGCAAGGTAGACGGCCGTGGGGCTGTACGACCAGGTGCGGGTGAAAGTCACCGTGGACAGCACGCTGCTGGCCAGGAAGGCAACCGCGACCACGAGGCCAGTCACAGAGCGCGCGTTCACCCGCCGGAACGGCGAGCTGCCTGCCACCGTGCGGCTCCTCCGGCCGGGGGCGCTCAGGATCAGCGCGAACGCGACCGCGACGACCACGGCGCTGTCCGCCACATACCGGAGGGACTGTCCCAGCACCCCTGCCGTGTTGGGGCTCGCACGACCCACCACCATGGCCGCCAGGCACACCCCGACGTAGCCGGCCACGAGCAGCCAGACACCGCCAACACGCTGCTTGCTGCGGACCGTGAGCACGAAGGCCCCCAGGATCGCGAGCAGGCCGAGAACCACGAGGAAGACCGGGGGCGCGGCCCACGGGACGCTGAAATTTGACTGGTCCCAGCTCCAGGGACCACCCAGCAGGGAGGGCACGAGACCGAAGCCGAAACCTCGCCAGGTCAGAACCACTGCCTGACCAGCGTCGTACTGCGCAGCGCGTGACGACACAACCGAGGTGTAGAGCAGAACCCAGCCAACCAGGACGAACAGCGACCCTCGCCAGAGCGAAGCCCCGCGACGAACGACGGTGCGGACTACCGCGCTGTGACCCTGGGTACGAAGCACGAGAGCCGCGACGGCGAAGGCAACGCACGGGACCAGGACAGCCTTCTCGAAGAACGCCAGTGAGACGGCAAAGCCGATGACACCGGTCACGGCATACCGACGGTTGCCGGTCCGGACGAGCTGGATGGCGTCGCAGGTGACCCAGGAAAGCCCAATCTGGAGTGGGAGGTCGTTGAGCGCGGCAGACCACCACGCGAACGAGGGCAACGTTAGGGGCGAAAAAAGGTAGAACAGGAAGGGCCCGAGAAGGGATACGCGGTCGCCCATCACGACGCGCAGCAGCCGCAGCACAGATAGCGAGGCGAGGGCCTGCAGAACCACGAGGGAGACCACCGGACCGACCCACTCCAGGGGTGCCGCTTTGGTGATCAATCCCGCCAACAGGAAGGCACCCGGCATGAAGTGCCCGTCGTGGTCAAAGAGCAGGAAGTCCGTCGACAGCAGCGGCATGGAGCCGCTGCGTGAGGTGAGAATGAGGTCGTCCCAGTAGAAGTACCCCCGCGACGCGACCCAGCCGCGGAGGGCGAGCTGGATCACGACCAGGACACCTGCAACGCCGAGAACCCACCGTGAGGTCAGGGACACCCGGTGCGCATCCACCTGGGGCGCACGGTCGAGACGGACAGACTCCACGGTTGGCTCCGCTGCTCCTGCCCCTCTCGGTCCGGCACCCTGACGAAAGCAGTAACGCGTTCTCGTCGCCATCAGGCTACTGCTTCTCGCCCGTCGAGCACTCTGAACGCGGGCGGAAGCCTGGCAACCGGCGGGCCAGGTGCTCAGCCCACAGGAGTGGCCGCGTTGTCCTTGCGGGTCTTGAGCAGGCTCGCGATCGTCGTGATGGCCAGGATGGCGACGATGACGGTGAGCGACTGACCGATCGAGATGTCCGGGACGCCGGTGAGTGGCTTCCCGCCGTTGATGAACGGCAGCTCGTTGACGTGCGCCGCGTGCAGGATCAGCTTCACGCCGATGAACGAGAGCAGGATGGCCAGGCCGATGCCGAGGTAGACAAGGCGCTTGAGCAGACCTCCGATGAGGAAGTAGAGCTGGCGCAGCCCCATAAGGGCGAAGATGTTGGCCGTCAGAACCAGGTACGGCTCCTGGGTCAGGCCGAAGATCGCGGGAATGGAGTCCAGCGCGAAGAGCAGGTCAGTGGTGCCCAGGGCGAGGATGACGATGAACATCGGGGTGATCAGGCGGCTGCCGTCCATCTTGACGAACAGTTTGGTGCCCTGCCACTGGTTGGTTGCCGGGAAGCGGGTCTCGACCCACTTCAGGAGGCGGTTCTCCTCGAACTCGTCGTCATCGCTGTCGCCCTCCCTGGCCAGCTGGACCGCGGTGTAGATGAGAAAGGCGCCGAAGACGTAGAAGATCCAGGAGAACTGGTTGATGGCCGCCGCGCCGACCGCGATGAAGACGCCCCGCAGGACCAGGGCGATGACGATGCCGACCATCAGGGCGGACTGCTGCAGCTTCTCGGGGACACCGAACTTCGCCATGATGATGATGAACACGAAGAGGTTGTCGATGCTCAGGCTGTACTCGGTCAGCCAGCCGGCGTAGTACTGGGCGGCGAAGTCCGCTCCGGAGAAGACCCACACACCCGCTCCGAACAGGAGGGCAGTCCCCACGAAGAAGGCGAGGTGGCGCCCTGCTTCAGCCATCGACGGGACGTGCGGCCTGCGGCCGATGATCACGACGTCCACCAGCAGGAGCACGCCGGTGAGGCCGATCGTGAGGGCCCAGACCCACGGGGGAACATTCATGAGGCGAGGCGCCTTCCGGTCACAGTGCAATGGCTAGTGGCCGGAGGTCTCTCCCGCCCAGGTGGCGGACCGGCTCCCCGGGAGCAGGCAGCCCTGAAGGCCGCTGATCCGTGTTGACGAGGATGCCGCGTGGGGATACTCCCCTCCGTGGTGAGAACAGTATCCCAGAGTGAGGGGGTCGACCCCTAATCTCCGGCGCGCGCCGTGGGGCCGGGGCCTGCCGTGCGGTCGAGGCCCACGGCGGGGTCGACTCTCGCCGTGCGGTCGGGGCTCAGCGGGTCGCCTCGTTCATCTGCCGTAGCTCCTTCTTGAGATCGCCCAGCTCGTCGCGCAACCGTGCGGCGAGCTCGAAGTGCAGGTCGGAGGCCGCCTGGTGCATCTGAACGGTGAGCTCCTGGATGAGGTTGGCCAGGTCGGCGGCGGGCATCTCGGCGAGTCGGCCGCTGGACACTCCGATGTCGGCGACCAGAGCGCCTCGTCCGCCGGCGCCACCCCGGGCCTTCCCCCGGGACTGGGATCGACCGCTGCCCAGGAGAGCCTCGGTATCGGCGTCCTCGCGCTCGAGCAGGTCGGTGATGTCCGCGATCTTCTTGCGCAGGGGCTGGGGGTCCAGGCCCTTCTCCAGGTTGTAGGCCACCTGGATGGCGCGCCGCCGGGTGGTCTCGTCGATCGCCTGGGCCATCGACGGCGTGATCTTGTCGGCATACATGTGGACCTCGCCGGAGACGTTGCGGGCCGCCCGGCCGATGGTCTGGATCAGGCTTCGGGCGGAGCGCAGGAACCCCTCCTTGTCGGCGTCCAGGATGCTCACCAGGGAGACCTCCGGCAGGTCGAGACCCTCACGCAGCAGGTTGATGCCGACCAGGACGTCATACTCCCCCATCCGCAGCTCGCGCAGCAGCTCGACGCGGCGCAACGTGTCGACCTCCGAGTGCAGATAGCGGACTCTGACGCCCTTGTCGAGCAGGTAGTCGGTCAGGTCCTCGGCCATCTTCTTGGTCAGCGTGGTGACCAGCACGCGTTCGTGCTTGACCGTGCGTTCGCCGATCTCGTGCAGCAGGTCGTCGATCTGGCCCTTGGTCGGCTTGAGCACGATCTGGGGGTCGACCAGCCCGGTCGGGCGGATGATCTGCTCGACCACGCCATCGCCCTTGGCTAGCTCATAGGTCCCCGGAGTCGCCGACAGGTACACCGTCTGCCCGGTCCGCTCCAGGAACTCGTCCCAGCGCAACGGCCGGTTGTCCATGGCACTGGGCAGCCGGAACCCGAAGTCGACCAGGTTGCGCTTGCGGGACATGTCGCCCTCGTACATGGCACCGATCTGGGGCACGGTGACGTGCGACTCGTCAATAACGAGCAGGAAGTCCTCAGGGAAGTAGTCGAGCAGGCAGTTGGGGGCAGAACCACGCGAGCGACCGTCGATGTGCAGGGAGTAGTTCTCGATGCCGGAGCAGGAGCCGACCTGCCGCATCATCTCGAGGTCGTATGTCGTACGCATCCGCAGCCGCTGGGCCTCGAGGAGCTTGCCCTGCTTCTCGAAGTCGGCCAGCTGCTTCTCCAGCTCGGCCTCGATGCCGCCGATCGCCCGTTCCATCCGTTCGGGGCCGGCCACGTAGTGCGTCGCGGGGAAGACGTACATCTCCGCCTCATCGTGCACGATCTCGCCGGTGAGCGGGTGCAGGGTGTAGATCCGCTCGATCTCGTCGCCGAAGAACTCGATCCGGATCGCGAGCTGCTCGTAGACCGGGATGATCTCCACGGTGTCGCCACGCACCCGGAAGGTGCCGCGGGTGAACGCAATATCGTTGCGGGTGTACTGCATCTGGACGAACCGCCGGAGCAGGTCGTCGCGCTCCATGTGGTCGCCGACCTTGAGCCGGACCATCCGGTCGACGTACTCCTGGGGCGTGCCCAGGCCGTAGATGCACGACACCGATGCGACCACCACCACGTCCCGCCTCGTCAGCAGCGAGTTGGTGGCACTGTGCCGCAGCCGCTCGACCTCGTCGTTGATCGAGGAGTCCTTCTCGATGTAGGTGTCGGTCTGAGCGATGTACGCCTCGGGCTGGTAGTAGTCGTAGTAGCTGACGAAGTACTCGACGGCGTTGTTCGGCAGCAGCTCACGGAACTCGTTGGCCAGCTGCGCGGCAAGCGTCTTGTTCGGTGCCATGACCAGCGTCGGGCGCTGGACCTGCTCAATCAGCCAGGCAGCCGTGGCCGACTTGCCGGTGCCGGTGGCACCGAGCAGCACGACGTCCTGCTCCCCCGCCTGGATCCGCCTGGTCAGGTCCGCAATCGCCGTCGGCTGGTCACCACTTGGCGAGAAGTCGGCGACCACCTCGAAAGGGGCAACCGTGCGCTGAAGATCCGTCGTGGGCCGCATGCACTAACCGTAGACGTCGCCACCGACAGCAGTCATCTGCCCGGTCAGCTCAGCTCCGGAACAGGAACAGCGCCGTGGCCAGGCCGATGAAAGCCGTCAGAGCGGTCACCCCGGCGACCAGACGCATGGGGTCGAACGGCGAGACCGGCGTGTCGTCCTGCCGTAGCTGCCGAAACCTGCGTTGCACCTGCAGGACCAGCACGACGGCCGCCGTGGTCGCCACCGACCCCACGGCCGACATCAGCCAGTACCCCAGCCGTGCGTTGACCACGATCATGGGCAGCATGACCACCGTCGCCGTGATGGCAGTCCGTTGCCAGGCCAGCGCGGTGCGCTCCGGCTGCAGCCCCGAGCGATCCGGGAAGGCCGTCACCGCCGGGTCAGCTCTGCCACGCTCAGCAGGAGCATCAGGGCGGCGAGAACGATGACCCCGCCGGCGAGCATGGCCAGCGCCCGCGGCGACGGCAGCGCCCTCCTCATCCGCAGGGCACGCTCGACCCGGGCCCACCCGGAGACGGCCCGCCAGGCCAGCAGGGCCCCGCCGACGCAGGACGCCGCCCCGATCAGGGCCGTCCACCTGGGCACGTCGCCCAGGCTCGAGACCGAGATGACCGCGACGCCTGCGGCCACCAGGGCCAGCGCCGTGCGCATCCAGGCCAGGGCGGTCCGCTCATTGGCCAGCGAGAACCGCGGGTCCGGCTCATCGCCCTCGCCGTACACGCTCGCCGGCTTGCGCTGATCGCTCACGTACCGCTCCATCCGGTATGCCGCGCCCATGCTTCCGCCCGCGCGGACGCCTCGTCCAGCCAGGACACCGTGCCCCCGGTGTATTCGGCGATGGTCGTCGCAGACTGCGCCAGCAGGCCCTTGAGTGCGGCGTACGCGTCGCGTTCGTCGGCAGCCGCGCGGAGCCAGTCGCGCAGCAGCAGCGCTCGCCGCCAGTCCGGTCCATCGATCTCATGCACGTGCAGCTCGACGTCCCGTCCCGGGTCGGCGCTGCCGAAGTCCGCGCCCTGCGAGGGGAGGAAGCCCTTGTCCGCCAATGCCTTCACGAACGCCTCGTCGTCGGCGTCCGTCAGCGATCGCACGCCCGCCTGCAGCTCGATCACGTCCCTGGCGATCAGCCCCGGAACGCTCGTCGAGCCGATGTGCTCGACCGCCACAACCCGGTCCCCCATTGCCACCGCAATCCGCCGGATGAGCCGCACCGCCGCCGGCTGCCACGAGTCGTCATACGCCACCGGGGTCGGGTGGTCGGGTGCGCTACTGAGGGAACCGGCCATCAGGTTCTCGTTGAAACCCACAATCCGGTCCCGCCAGAGCGCGTCGACCTGAGCCAGCAGCCCCTCCACCGTCCCGTTGTTGTCCAGCCACGCATCGGCGGCGGCACGGCGCGCGCTGTCGCTGGCCTGCGCGGCGATGCGGGCCAGTGCATCGGCCTGCGTGACACCGCGACTATCGGTGAGGCGGGCCATCCGCGTCTCCACGTCAGCCCCGACGACAACGGTCAGGTGATAGCCGGCGGCCATGTCCAGCTCGACCAGCAGCGGCACGTCGTGCACCACGACCCGCCCGGGCGCTGCGGACTCCATCAGCGATCGGGTCAGCCCGCCGATCAGCGGGTGGGTGATGGCTTCCAGATCCCTGCGCGCCTGAGCGTCGGCGAAGACGACCTCGCCCAGCGCTGCGCGATCCAGGGAGCCGTCGGGTGCGATCACCCCGTCACCGAAACGTCGGTGAATCGCATCCAGGCCGGGCGAGCCGGGCGCCACAACCTGTCTCGCCAGCTGGTCCGCGTCGATGACCACCGCTCCGAGGTCGCGGAATCGCTGGGCCACGGTCGACTTGCCGGAGCCGATCCCACCGGTGAGTCCTACACGCAGCATGCGCCGACTCTAGCGCGCCCGGAGGTCAGTTCCGGGCTCTGCCGGTGAACGCACGAAGGCCCGGACCGTCTGGTCCGGGCCTTCGTGTCACCACGGCGTCAGGTGACGTCCGCGGCACTCCCCCGCAAGCGGGAGGTGCCCCCACTCATGGTGATCAGTTGCCGGTGAGCTTCTCACGCAGAGCGGCGAGCGCCTCATCCGAAGCCAGCGTGCCCTCGGCCGGAGACGAGTCAGAGGACGACGACGACCCTGAGCCTGAGGAAGAGGAGGAGCCGTTCGAGTCAGAGGACGAAGAGCCGTTCGAGGAGTAGCTGGTCGGCTTCTCCGGGTTGGCGGCAGCCTCGGCGTCGGCCTTGATGGCCTCCTCGACCTGAATCTTGTGAGCCTCCCAGCGAGCGTGCGCCTGGGCGTACTGCTTCTCCCACTTCTCGCGCTGCTCCTCGTGACCGGCGGTCCACTCGTTGGTCTCGGGGTCGAAGCCCTCGGGGTACTTGTAGTTGCCGGCCTCGTCGTACTCGGCAGCCATGCCGTACATCGTCGGGTCGAACTCGGCGACGGCGCCCTGCGGGTCGTTGGCCTGCTTGAGCGAGAGCGAGATGCGGCGACGCTCGAGGTCGATGTCGATGACCTTGACGAAGATGTCGTCACCGACGTTGACGACCTGCTCCGGCAGCTCCACGTGGCGCTCGGCCAGCTCGGAGATGTGGACCAGGCCCTCGATGCCGTCGTCCACCCGGACGAACGCACCGAACGGAACCAGCTTGGTGACCTTGCCGGGAACGACCTGGCCGATCGCGTGGGTGCGGGCGAAGTGCTGCCACGGGTCTTCCTGGGTGGCCTTCAGGGACAGCGAGACGCGCTCGCGGTCCATGTCGACGTCGAGCACCTCGACGGTGACCTCCTGGCCGACCTCGACAACCTCGGACGGGTGGTCGATGTGCTTCCAGGACAGCTCGGAGACGTGGACCAGACCGTCGACGCCGCCGAGGTCGACGAACGCACCGAAGTTGACGATGCTGCTGACGACACCGGAGCGGACCTGACCCTTCTGGAGCTCCTTGAGGAACGTGGTGCGAACCTCGGACTGGGTCTGCTCGAGCCAGGCACGGCGGGACAGCACCACGTTGTTGCGGTTCTTGTCCAGCTCGATGATCTTGGCCTCGATCTCCTTGCCGACGTACGGCTGGAGGTCGCGGACGCGGCGCATCTCGACCAGCGAGGCCGGCAGGAACCCGCGGAGGCCGATGTCGAGGATGAGTCCACCCTTGACGACCTCGATGACGGTTCCGGTGACGACACCGTCCTCTTCCTTGATCTTCTCGATCGTGCCCCAGGCGCGCTCGGACTGCGCGCGTTTCTTGGACAGGATCAGGCGGCCTTCCTTGTCCTCCTTCTGGAGGACGAGGGCCTCGACTGCATCACCCACGGAAACGACCTCAGACGGGTCGACGTCGTGCTTGATGGAGAGCTCGCGGGAGGGAATGACACCCTCGGTCTTGTAGCCGATGTCGAGCAGGACCTCGTCACGGTCAACCTTGACGATGATTCCTTCGACGATATCGCCGTCGCTGAAGTGCTTGATCGTCGCGTCGATAGCGGCGAGCAGCTCCTCCTCAGATCCGATGTCGTTGATCGCGACCTGGGGGCTGGCCTTTACGGCCGGGCTGGCAGTCATGTAGTTGGGACTCCGATTGGGGACAGGATTGATTAAAGGCTCTCAGCACAGGACATGCTGAATGCCCGGGTGGACGGTACCGGTGAATCTGAGGTGTTGACAAGGTATTACCGACACGCTTCTGGAGGCGGCCGTTGCCGGTCACCTCAAGAGTTACGTGTCAGACCTGCAAACCTTACCGATGACGCCTCGCTCCGGTCAACGCAGGGGGTCTGCGGCAGGATGTGGGTGTGAGCGACACCGACCAGAACCATGCCCCGGACAGTGCCCCAGACAGTGCCCCAGACCATGCCCCGGACGGGGGCCTGGACGCAGCCCCGGCAGCCCGGCGCGATGCCGATCCGGTCGAGACGGCGCGGGCGAACCGGACCTGGTGGGACATCGAGGCGGACGGCTACTACGCCGAGCACGGATCCTTCCTCGGCGACGACGACTTCGTCTGGGGGCCCGAGGGCCTGCGCGAGGCCGACGCCGGTCTGCTCGGCGAGGTCCGCGGGAAGCAGCTGCTCGAGATCGGAGCCGGGGCCGCCCAGTGCAGCAGGTATGCCGCACGCCGGGGTGCCCGCGTCGTCGCCACCGACATCTCCGGCGGCATGCTGCGCCACGGCGCCGGCCTCAACCGGCACTTCACGGTCGAGTCCGGTCTGACGGTGCCGCTCGTGCAGTGCGACGCGACCAGCCTCCCGTTCGCCGACCGCTCGTTCGACACCGTCTTCACGTCGTACGGCGCGGTGCCTTTCGTTGCGGACTCGGCCACCCTGATGGCGCAGGCGGCCCGGGTGCTCCGACCCGGCGGGAGGTTCGTCTTCTCCACGACCCACCCGATCCGGTGGGCGCTGCCCGATGATCCCGGCTATGCGGGGCTGACCGTGACCAGCTCCTACTTCGACCGGACCCCGTATGTCGAGCAGGAGTCCGGGGCCGCGACGTACGTCGAGCACCACCGCACCCTCGGCGACCGGGTTCGTGAGCTCACCACCGCCGGCCTCCGCCTTCTCGACCTGGTCGAGCCGGAGTGGCAACCCGACAACCAGCAGATCTGGGGCGGATGGAGCCCCTTGCGGGGCGCCCTCATCCCGGGGACGGCGATCTTCGTGTCCGAGAAACCGTGAACAGCAGCGCGGCCATCGGAACCTCGGTGTCGGACGGGCTGACTACGCCTTCTTGACCGCGGCCCGGCCGGCGGAGGCCTGCGGATCGGTTGTCGGGGCCTTGCGCTTCGAGCCGCCCAGGGCAAGAAAGCCCCCGACACCCATCAGGATCAGGCCGAGCACGATGCCGATCGGGGTCAACGGCCCCTTGATGAAACCGAGCGTTGAGCCCTTGGAGCTGTCCTTGATGTTCTGCTTGATGGTCGCGTCGGTGTACCCGATCGTGCCGATGGTGGTCGGGACGGCGTCGTAGCCCGGGGCCTCCAGACGTTTGTTCTGCTGCTCGACACCCTTGATGATGGCGCCGGTGTTGGGCTCGACGTAGAGCGTGCGGGTGTTCTCGTAGACGAGATTTGCATCGACCGGCTTCTTCGAGTGGAACAGCTCGCCCGGCACACCCGCCTGCTTGCCGTAGACCTCGGGACCGCTCTTCTGCTGGAACACATAGGTCTGCACGCCCTGGACCTCCTGCGTACGCATGTACCTCATCGGCTCAGTACGCCCGAGGTCGCCGTCCCACCACTGGTAGGTGGTTTTCTGGGTATCGAACGGGAACTTGAAGAACAGCCCCGCGTGCCTGAACTTCTTGGTCGCGTTGACGTCCTCGGGAGTTGGCGCGGACTTGTAGTCCCCGCAGCAGTTGGTGGCCTCACCGCTCACCCGGTCGAACGACACACCCTCCTGGCTCTGGTCCAGGACCTTCCCGCCCACCTCTTTCGAGACGACCACATACTGCCAGAAGGCGTTGTTGCCCTTGGCCTTCCCGGGAATCCCCAGCACGATCTTGTAGTTCTCCAGCGTGGCATCCTTGACCACCCTGACGCCCGTCTTGGAAATCTCCAGTGCCGTCATGTGCTCACCTACCGACCTCAGAGTCGTCTTCTGGTCCAGCGGGACCGTGGCGAGGTTGTGGTAGATCACAGGCTTGGCCAGGATGCCGAGCAACAGGAACAGACCGCCCAAGAAGACACAGAGATAGCCAATTCCACGACGCATGCCGACTCCCTAGGCTTGACGGTTCAGCCGGACCTTACCAGTGAGTATGGGCGGCGACTAGGCAAGGCGCGCGGCCAGATTCCCCAGGTTTGCGCGCGGCTACGGGTAGCCTCGGCGTGTCAGAGTTCGAAAACCGCCCGAATCGGCGTCTCAGGCGGACTAAACCCGACGAAAGGACCTGCCGTGGTTCCGGTGTCAGGGCTGGGTGTCGGCCGGGAAACGTTGACCGAAGCGGCGTCCGTCGAAACGGCGTCAACCGAAACAGCATGGGCCGAGACGGCAACGCCAGAAGCTGGCCCCGCGACCCATCAGGGAGATGGCGCCCGTCGACGTCGGTTCGGCGGGCTCGACGGCCTACGAGCAGTCGGTGCCCTGGCGGTGATGGGCACCCACGTCGGGTTCGACAGCGGGGACGCGCTGCGCGGACCGTTCAGCGGGGCGCTCTCGCGGCTCGACGCCGGAGTCGCCCTCTTCTTTGTGATCTCAGGGTTTCTGCTCTATCGACCCCACCTGACGGCGATGGCCGGGGCAAGGCCGCGCCCGGCGACAGGCAACTATCTCTGGCACCGCGCACTGCGCATCCTGCCGCCCCTGTGGATCGCCACGGCGCTGGCATCATTCCTGCTCCCGCAAGCCCCGCAGGTCACCCTGGCACGGTACCTGAGGCACGCAACGCTGATCCATATCTACTTCCCGGCACACCAGCTGGCCGGACTGACGCAGATGTGGAGCCTGGCCACGGAAGGCGCCTTCTATGTCACCCTGCCCCTGCTCGCCTGGTTCATGAGCCGCCGGGGTTTCTCTGACCGTGCGGGGGTCCACCGGCAACTGCTGGTCCTCGGGGTCTTCGCCGTCGGGGGGCCGCTCTGGAAGGCGCTGGATGCCTCGCCCGAGCACGCTTTGGGCGCTCTGTGGCTCCCCGGCTACCTCGGCTGGTTCGGGGCCGGGATGCTGCTGGCGGTGTGGCAGGTCGCCAGGTCCGAAGGACTCATTCCAGACGGGGTCCTGGGGAAGCTGGCGGGTAGCCCCGGAACGGTGTGGGCCGGCGCCCTGGCCGTTTTCGCCCTGGCGACCTCAACCATGGCCGGCCCCTACGACCTGTCGCCCTCTTCGCCGGGCCAGGCTGCGGCCAAGAGCGTGCTGTATGCCGTTCTGGCCACCATGATCGTCTTTCCCGCCATCGCCTCACCGGACGAGGCCAGCGAGCCGGCTGCAGTCCGGGCGCTCGGCGGACGAGTGGGTCACTTCCTCGGCGATATCTCCTATGGCGTCTTCGCCTACCACGTTCTCGTCCTGGGCGTGGTCGAACAGCTGATCGGCCACACCGTGTTCACCGGAGGTTTCGGAACGCTGTTCGGGCTGACCTTGTCAATCTCCATGGTGCTCGCGACGCTCAGCTACCGCCTGGTCGAACGGCCCATCATGCGACTAGGTCGCAGGGACCGCCACTTTGACCTCTCACCACCGCCGAATGACCTTCCCACAGATGGCCGGTCCCAAAGAGCCGCCACACAGGCAACGGCGAAGGCCAGCAACGTCAGGAACTGAACCACGCCCGAGTGAAGACCCGCCGAGCCCTGCAGCCAGGGCTGCGAGGCAGCCAGCAGCCCGGCGGCCAGCCCCAGCGCCATGATCAGCGCCGGAAGGTGGGCGCCAGACCGTCTCCTGAGCCCGGGGATCGCGCCGCTCAGGCCTAGGACCAGGAGGCCGGCTACGACGCCGGCCGTCACCCCCACCCACCCGGCCAAGAACGCCAACCCGACCGCGCCCCCGCAGATGGCGACGGGTGCCGGGATCTTCGCCTCGCCAGGCGCCTCACGCTGTACACCCCCGAGGACGGCCACCGGGATCGTCGCCTTGCCCCGCGCCTCGCGCCCGCCCCGACCGAACAGCCGACGCCGGGACAGCGGCACGAGGGTGACCGCGCCGATAAGGGCCAGCAGGCCCACCAGGAGCCCGCGCCGGTACAAAGCGTCGGGCATGAACCGGGCGGTCACCACTGTGGCGGGACCGCCGGGCAGAACCCAGCCCTGTTTCCACCCGTCGAGGCGGATCGACGCAAGCGCATTGCCCTGGCCGTCGCGCGCTGTCCAGCCCGCGTTGAAGTTCTGCGCCACCATCACGACGGAATCCTGCGACCGCGGCCCCACGGTAATCTGCATGGTGCTGGGGTCACTGCGCTGCAGGGAGGCCGCTACCGGTGCCGCCGGCTCGGCAGCCGCTGCCTCCGGTGTCGTGAAGATCATCTGCAAGGGCTCGAACTCGCCCGTCGCGCCCGCGGCGATGGCATGTGCCCCAGCGGCGAGGGCCACTCTCCCGGCCACCTGCTCGCCATCCAGGTTGGAGCCGCAGGCCGCCCAGCGCAGGGGCTGGTGGCCCAGCAGATCCTGCATAGTCCCCTCGACCCGGGTCGGGATCGATCTGCCGTCCACCATGAGGGTCGGGCCGAACCCGCAGGGAACTCCCGTCGGCTGGGCCAGGTTCACCGGTCTGCGCAGATCGTCAGTGGCAAGGACCCGGACCTCCGAGACGCCGACCGGCAAGGTCTGTTGCAGGCCGGTGGCCCGCTCCGCGTTGATGACCGGGCTCACCCTGGTGAACCCGATACGCAGGGTGCGGGTGGACCGGGCGGGGAACCTTACGTAGCCCTGGTCGTCCACCGCGCCGGAGACCGCCTCCCCCGAGTCGAACTGCACCCTGACGCGGGACGGACGCGACGCCGCCAGGTATTGCTCACTCAGCAGCTGGACCCCGTTCACCCGGCGTGCGTGCGGCCAGCTGAGTTTGAGCCACGGAGAGCGGTCCAGCCCTGATGCGACCCATCCGGTCGTGAGGTTGGTGTCCACAGCCGCACCCGGGCGACCCTCCGGCGCGCTGACAGCCCGCGATGACGCCGTAGCCGAGATGGCGAACGGGTTGGCGAGCAGTTTCTCGAGGGCAAGGCCGTCCCGGGGAAGGACCTCTCCGCTGAACGTGTAAGGCCGTCCAGAAGGCAGGCTGAGCTCACGTCGCAGCCCGGACGGCTCCTCGCTCTGGAGGGCCACGGACGCGCGGCACAGCGGATGATCGCCCACGTGAAGGCATGACGAGCGTCCGGGCAGCTGATCCCGCAGGACGATGGCATCGACGCGGCCCTCACTCGATGGGGGGAGCCTGAGACTCGCGACGGGGGTGACCCCCGGGATGCTCAGCTCAGCGATCGAGAACCCGTTCACCCGACCCGCGGACACGGCCCTGAGTGTCACCCGGACCCTGCGGGTGAGCCCGGCCGGCGTCGGCACGCTCTGTTCGGTCCCAGAACCGCCCACGGTGGCTGAGCGGGTGCCCCGGTCCGTGCTCACGGCCACCGATCGCGCGGTCGCGCCAATCGGCGTGTCCGCCGAGAGCTGAAGCCCGATCCTTCGCAGGTCGACCGCCTTGGTGAAGGTGACCTCGAGCCACTCGCCGGTGGCCTCGCCGAAGTTCCCGGAGACCCATCGAGTGCCCGGATCGCCATCGACCGCAGCCCCAGGCGAGTACGCCGTGCCCAGGCGCAGGCCCGCGTTCGCGTCGGAGGCCGACGACGACGCCCTGACACTCGTGACCCCGGCCCATTGCAGGGTGGTCACCCCGGCCTTGTCATCCGAGACGTAGTCAAAAGATCTGCGACCCTGCCGTCCGGGATCGTCCGCGACCAGCACCTGCGAGGTGTTGTGTGTTGCGCGGCCGAAGAAGACCTCGCGCCGTCGCTGCCCATCGGTGAGCACGTGGGGTGCCCCCGCCAGGAGGTCGTCATGACCCCGGGCATCCGAGCCGAGCACGGCAGCACGGTGCACGCCGTACAGCGCGGCCAGCCCTGCAACGTCCTCCGGCCCGGCGGTCGCGGTAACCAGCTGTGATCGGGGGACGACGCTCACGTCCCGGATGGCACCTACGTCAAAGATCTCGACGCTGGGGTAGGGCACGAACGTCCGCTCGTCGAGCGTGAAAGCCGGGCCCTCCACGGCGCTGCCCGCGGGCGGCCCGAAGTCTGCCACCCGGGAGATCCCCGACTCGGCCAGGCTCTGATGGACGGCGATCAAGGGATCCCCCTGCGCGCTCAGCCGAAGGTCGTCGCGCACCACGACATAGCGCACTCCCGCGCGGACGAGCAGGGCCTGCAGGTCAGGACCGCCCATACCCTGGCCGAGCCGGCGCTGGATCTCGTCCAGCATTCTCGTGGAGCCGGCTGATCCCAGCGGAAGCGCATCCCGGACCGCCAGCGGCCGGCGCATCAGCGCCTGCAGCGGCTCGTCCTTGGTCGATCCCCAGGTGAAGTCGGCGAAAGAAGCCGCCGGGACGACAAGCACGGTTCCCGCTGCGCTCTGATGGTCCAGCCAGTCGGCCGTCTGATACCAGTGCGCGGGGATGGCGACGTAGCCCTCGCGAAGCGCCATGCCACCCACGATCGCGGGGGCGGTCACCAGAATCACGAGGCTCGTGACCAGCACCGGCCCCAGAAGGCGCGGCGCTGTCATGGCGCGCAGACGCGCACCCGCGACCGTCATTGCCTGGGCCGCCGCCAGCATGAGCGGCAGCCGCAGGACGAGCTCGAACTTGTGCGTGTTCCGCAAAGGGGCAAGTGGACCGTCTAGCAGGCCCTGCAGAGGGCCGGAGAGCGGCGAACCTGCCACACCCGAATGACCGAGGGTGAGCAGCATCAGGCCGACAGCCGCCCCGATCACCAGGAAACGCCGATGCGGGGTCGATCGCAGGGACAGACCCACCAGGCCAGCCGTGGCGACGACCACGGTGCCGGTGATCAGCAACGGGGTCGTCACATACTGCCAGCCCGCAGGCCAGTTCGGCCCGCCCGCGCCGGCCAGGAAGCCGGGCCACGCGGACATGCCGCGGAACGACTCGAAGACGCTGGCCGTCCCGGTCGTCACGGCCGCGTCCTCGATCCAGTCCAGGAACGGCGGGCCGTACCTGCCAAGCTGCAACAGGGGCATGAACCACCACAACGACACCGCACTGACCAGGCCAAGCCAGCCGGCCCCGGCCAGCACGGTCCGCCGGTCCGCCCGCCGGGTGAGGAACCACAGCGTCGGCAGGATGAGGGCGGCTCCGGTCGCCACCGCGTTCACGCCTCCTATGAGGGCAAAGGCCAGTGCCGAGCGGCTGACCCGCCACAGCCAGGTGCGAGGCGACGGCACGACCAGCGGCAGCAGCACCCAGGGAACCACGGCCATCGGCCACACTTCGATCGAGCTGACCGACACCTCGGAGAGGATCCGCGGGCTCAGGGCATACAGCAGCGCCACCGTGAGCTGGGCCCACGGCCCACCGATCCGGAGCGCGCGGGCCAGGCTCCAGACACCCACGAAGGCGACACAGAGGATCAGGGACCACCACAGCCTCTGGTTGATCCACGCGTGCACGCCCAAGGACGACAGCACCCAGTGGAACGGCCCCATCGGAAGCAGGTAGCCGTATGCCTGGTCCTGCAGCCGGCCGAAGGCGCCCGCCGGATCCCACAGGTGCAGTGCCCGAAGAAGAAAGCTGCCCGGGTCAGCGGTCATGTCGAGCTTCGTATCGGGCACCACGAGGCCGGGCGACTGGTGAAAGGTCAGCGCCGTCAGCGCGATACACATGACGAGGACTCTCGAACGCCAGACCACGTCACTCGTGGGATCGTCGGCTGGCGGAGCGCTCACTTCCGGGGACGGCGACCGGTGCAACATGTCCCGGGAGCTCACTTTCGAACCCTAACCCGGCTACCCTTCGGTAACAATTCAAACCAGCCGCAGACCTCGGAGCACACGTGCGCATCGCCATCCTGAACTGGCGCGACCTGACGCATCCCGACGGCGGAGGCGCCGAAAGGTATGCCGCCAACGTCGCGACCGGACTGGTCCGCCGCGGCCACGAGGTGACGTTGCTGTGCGCCGACCACGGGCAGGCGCCACGGGACGAGACGGTCGACGGTGTCCGACTCCGGCGCCGCGGCGGCCGCGTCGGGGTGTATCCGCAAGGCTTGCGCGGGCTTCGCAGGCTGGAGCGCACGGAGATCCCGTTCGATGTCGTGGTGGACGTCCAGAACGGCCTGCCGTTCTTCTCGCCGCTGGCAACCCGGACACCCGTGGTCTCTCTGGTGCACCACGTTCACCGGGAGCAGTGGCCCGTGGTCTTCGGCCCTGTGGCTGCCAGGATCGGCTGGGGGATTGAGTCCCGGCTGTCGCCCCGGGTATACCGCGGCCGTCAGTATGTCGCGGTCTCGGGTCGCACCAAGGACGAGCTCGCCGAGCTCGGCGTCGACCCGGGCAACATCGCGGTGATCCACAACGGCACGGACGAGCCGCTGCTCACAGGTGTGGCCAGGTCCCCTCATCCCACCATCGTGATCCTTGGCCGCCTGGTGCCCCACAAGCGGGTCGAGCACGCCATCGAGGTGCTGGCCAGACTCGCCGACACGCACCCGGACCTGCGGCTGCGGATCATCGGCGATGGGTGGTGGGCTCCCAACGTCCGCGCGCATGCCGAGGCATGCGGCGTCTCGAACCGGGTTGACCAGCTGGGTTTCATCCCGGAGGCGCAGAAGCACGCAGAGCTCGCCGCGGCGTGGGTCGCCCTGGCACCCAGCATCAAGGAGGGCTGGGGTCTCAACGTCGTGGACGCAGCCAGCCACGGGGTCCCCACAGTTGCCTACCACGGAGCCGGAGGGCTCTCAGAGTCCATCGAGGACGGCCGCACGGGTCTGCTGGTGCACGACCTCGACGCCATGGTGGCTGCCGTCGCGTTGCTGCTGTCTGACGAACCGCTGCGGAACACCCTGGGTGCCACGGCTCGCGATCATGCACGACGGTTCACCTGGGAAGGGACAACCACGGGCTGGGAAGATCTCCTGACGCATGTTGCCAGACACGGCCTGCCCGTATCAGCTACGGACGTCGGCTCAGCCCCAACTACCGACGCCGTGGAACTCTCGGCACGCGCAGGGCTGGCTGCATCCTCGGGCGATGTTCAGCCGCCGCTGCCGTAGACGAGGATCTTCGCAGGGTCGACAGGGCCGCTGGGGCCGTTCTGAACGGCAATCTGGTCGTTGGGGCCAGCGCTGTTGACCAGAGCCTCCACGGCAAGAATGGCCGCGCCGCCTCCCAGCAGCATGCTGAGCACCCCGATGGCAAGGGTGGACGCGACAAAACCTTGGTCTGAGCGGCGAGGCAGTGGCATCAGGTCCTCCAAGAAGTAGTGACCGGAGCCTAACCGATCTGCGAGCGCAGAACGAGGCCAACACGGAAGAAACCCGCTCAGCCGACCCGCCATACCCGCCAGTGCGCGCCGTTAAGCACCTGTGTGAGCCCTGTGTGCTCGGTCGGCAGGGCCCCGGGGCTGTCTACCCACTCGACGAGCCAGCTGATCCCGAGCCGGCGCAGACCGGCGTTGTCGACCTGGCCGCGTCGCCACTGCGCTGCCTGCGGCGGGTCTTCACCGCCAACCCACAGATCCCGCCCCCCATGGGACACCAGCAGGTCGCGGGCACTGACTACATCCGGACCCAGTGCAAGGGGCAGAGGGTCCTGGAATGGCCGCGACCCCGCCCATGGTGTTTGTCGAAAGGGCTGCCACGGCAAGATCAGGACCGAGCCCTGAGCCGGCGAGCCGCCGGGCTGTGGGGCATCCACCGCCGCGACCACCTGCGCCCACTCCCCCGGGAAAGCCACTGGCCGAAGCTCGCTGTTGAGCCGGGCCGCCAGATCGGGAGCAGACAGCAGCCCCATGCTGACGAGCGCCACCACCCCGGCGGCAGACGGCAGCCAGCTGCGCGACCTGCCCCAGCGTGCCAGCGCCGCGATTGCCTGAGAGGCCGCGAGGCCGCAGAGCAGGGCCACGGACAACGCCGCGAAGCCAAGGAGCCGATGAGTGTCCCGAAGCATCGCCACCCCCGGCACCACCTGGAGCGACCGCCACCACGACGACGCAGGCCCGGCAGCAAGAAGAACGGCAGACACCGTCAGTGCGTATGCTGCGAGCGCTAGGTCGGCTGTGCGGCGGAGCCTCGGATCGCGCCGCAGCCCCCACCAGGCGCAGATCGCGACCAGCACCAGGACCAGCTCGGCCAGCAGGGCGGAAGGGGTGGCTCGTGAGGCCAGCCAGGCGCCGGGCGCCCAGACGCCACCCAGCGTCAACACCGAGCCGACCACGCCGGCAGGCGAGTCCGTCACGACCGCAAAGGCGGTCGCGCCCGACCCCGTCGCACCAAGGCTCGGGGCTCGCAGTCCGGCGACGACCCATGGCATCCACAGGACGAGCACAGGCAGGCAGAGCAGACCTGTCTCAGCGAGGCACCCGCCGGTGAAGCCCCCGCCAGCGCGGCGCAAGACGGTGAGGGGCCGCTTCCTCGAAGCCGCGGTATGCACCAGGGGGTCGCCGAGCGGGCGTAGATCGCCACCGAGCTCCAGGGTCGGCTGCATCAGGCTGGCAACGGCTGTGATGACCGTCAGCAGCGCCATCACTCCCCCGACCGGGGTGAGAGCCGCGGGCAGGGCCGCGAGGGTGACGAGCGCGACTCGCGCACGCAGCGATCGCTGCGAGCGAACCGCTGCGATCAACCACGGGATCATCGCGTAGCCAAGCAGCGTCGGCGCCTGGCCCAGGAGCAGCCGTTCCGCGACATAGGGGTTCCAGACCGCCAGAGCCGAGCCGACGAGCGTGGCCGCGATACCTCTGCGACGGAGAAGGAACGAGACGCCGGAGCCCGCCAGTAACAGCGGCCCAACAAGGAGGGTCTTCTGCACCAGCCAGGAAGGGATGAGCCAGGTCGTCGCGGCTGTGACCACATCCAGCGGCACCGCCCGCGGCGCCCCTCCCGCACCGAAGGCCGCGGCGTTGAGCACCGGATCCGGCACCGCCACGAAGTCGCGGTAGAGCAGGTATCCCGGTGCGAGAGCCCTCCAGGTGACCAGGGCCGTCAGCGCGATGGTGACCGCCAGGCCCGCCAGGAACGCGCTCCGCGCAGGAGACCTGATCATGGGCTGAGCCGTCTCACCAGAAGCGCGCAGGTCTGCGCGTCAAGGGTCGGTGACGAGATCGGCCCGAAGACCTCTCCCCGCGACCTGCCTGTCCGACTGTCCAGCACGAGCTTGGCAATGTCTCTCGCTGCTTTCTCGCCGTCGACACGCGGGCGGGCATGGTTGTTCAGAACAGCTTCCCTTGAAGCGACCGGCTGGCCAAAACCAAGCGGGGGTGCGCCCGGAGAAGGTTCGACCACCCCGTAGGGAGCCGGCTTCACCGGTAACGCACTCGAAAAGGGCCCTGTCGATGCCCCGCCCTTCCCCGGGGAAGCCACGGATAGGGTGGACGGGCGGAATACTTCCGTGGATTTGAGGGTGCCGGCTGCGGTTTGCCGCTCTGGCGAACGCCTGGCACCACTGCCAGCTGGGGAACAGGCTCCGAGCAGAATGACTCCCGTGACCGTGAGCATGCCCAGTGAGGCATTACCCCCGCGAGTCACGACCGTCTGTCCGCTCATGGACGGACAGTACCCAATGGGCACTCGTCGATCATGGGCTGAGTCTGCGCCAGCCTGGCCCCACCAGGACCTCGGACTTCCCGGCGGCTGTCAGGTTGATTCGCAAGACGCCAATCGTGGCCTTGCCGCAACCCGCTTCTGCGAGCCGCCAGCCCCCACTCTGAGATGGCTCCATGTCGTAACTGGTGATCTACCAAGAACCGAGGTTCAGCAGATCCACCCGACTTGGGCAGGCGAAGTTGAGACTGGCTCTGGTCGGCTGACTTCCGGGACCCTCGTCAGAGGATCTGGTGAAGGCACCGGCGGCACGTTCGCAGTGTCGCCTCATGTTCGCGCCTCTGGTGCTGGTGCGGTCATGACCATAAGCATGACGAAGGGGAGGACCATGCATCGGCGAGTCACGGCGCTTGTCCGCTCACGGACAGACAGAACTCATCCGCTCATCAACGGACAGACTCCGTGGATGCCGGTCGGTCAGTGGACGGCGTCGTGCCAGGACCCGCCGACCCCGACGCTGACCTCCAGCGGGACCTTCATCTCGATGGCCGCGCCCATCTCCCTGCGGACCAGAGCCTCGACCGGCTCGCGCTCACCCGGTGCGATCTCCAGGACGAGCTCGTCGTGCACCTGGAGCAGGACGCGTGAGGCAGCCTCCGACTCGCGGAGCGCAGTGTCGACGCGCAGCATGGCCAGCTTGATGACGTCGGCCGCCGAGCCCTGGATCGGAGCGTTCAGGGCCATCCGTTCGGCCGCCTCGCGGCGCTGCCGGTTGTCCGAGGTCAGGTCCGGCAGGTAGCGCCGGCGACCCAGCATCGTCTCGGTGTAGCCGGTCCCCCGCGCCTGGGCGACAACGTCCTGCAGGTAGTCGCGGACACCGCCGAACCGGGTGAAGTACTCCTCCATCAGGGTCGCGGCCTCGCCTGTCGGGATGGACAGCTGTTTGGAGAGCCCGAACGCCGAGAGGCCGTAGGCCAGGCCGTAGGACATCGCCTTGATCTTGGAACGCATGGCCGCGGTGACCTCGGCCGGCGCCACCCCGAACACCTTCGAGCCCACGAACCTGTGCAGGTCCTCCCCGGACCTGAACGCCTGGATCAGGCCCTCGTCACCGGACAGGTGCGCCATGATCCGCATCTCTATCTGGCTGTAGTCGGCGGACATCAGCGACTCGAAGCCCTGTCCCACGACGAAGACCTCGCGGATCCGGCGCCCCTCCTCCGTACGGATCGGGATGTTCTGCAGGTTGGGGTCCGTCGATGACAGGCGCCCGGTGGCCGCGATCGTCTGCTGGTAGGTGGTGTGGATGCGCCCGTCGTCGGCCACCGACTTCAGCAGGCCCTCGATGGTCTGCCGCAGGCGTGAGGCATCACGATGGCGCAGCAGCGCCTCAAGGAAGGGGTGCTGGGTCTTGGCAAAGAGATCGGTCAGGGCGTCGGCATCCGTGGTGTAGCCGGTCTTGGTCTTCTTGGTCTTGGGCATGCCCAGGGTGTCGAAGAGCACGACCTGCAGTTGCTTGGGCGAGCCCAGGTTGATCTGCTCGCCGCCGATCGCGTTGTAGGCGTCGCCCTGCGCGTCGCGGACCTGCCCGGCGAAGTGCGCCTCAAGCTGTTCCATGGCCGGGACGTCGGCAGCGATGCCGACGCGCTCCATGGCCGCCAGCACGTCGATCAGGGGGAGCTCGATCCGCTCCAGCAGGGATGCGCCCCCGGTCTCCTCGAGCTGGGTGTCCAGGGCCCCGGCCAGATCGAGTACGGCACGCGCCCGGATCATGGAAGCCTGTGCCTCGGCCTCGCCGTCGGCGCTGAAGTCCAGCAGGCCCTGCCCGCCGGACTCGGTGTCGTTGCGAAGCTCGCGGGAGAGGTGGCGCAGCACCAGGTCGGCCAGGTCATAGGACCGCTGGTCCGGCCGCACCAGATAGGCCGACAACGCCGTGTCGCTGGTCAGCCCGGCCAGTGGCAGGCCGCGCGCTGACAGGGCCTGCATCGGCCCCTTGGCATCGTGCATGGCCTTGGTACGCGCCGCGTCGACCAGCCAGGCCCCGACGGCGCCTTCGGCGACAGGGTCGAGGCTGACCAGGTCGATGTATGCCGCCGCGCCCGTTCCCGTCGCGACGGCCAGGGCCCGGGCGTCGCCGGTCCCCCGCGCCCAGGTGCCGTCGACATGGACCCCCACGCGCGCGCCTGCCACGGTGTGCTCGGCCAGCCAGGCCGGCACCTGCTCGGAGGACAGGACCGAACCCTGCAGGTCGAAGCCGGAGTCCGCCTCCACCTCCACTGCTTCCAGGGTCGCGAAGAGCCGGTCACGCAGGACCCGGAACTCCAGGCCGTCGAAGACCTTGTGCACCTCTTCCCGGTCCCACGACTGACGCTCCAGGCCTTCCACCGTGACGTCGAGGGTGACGTCGTGGACGAGCTGGTTCAGCCGGCGGTTCCGCAGGACGTCATCGAGGTGCTCGCGCAGGGACTCACCCGCCTTGCCCTTGATCTCGCTGACGTGGGCGACCACGCCGGTGAGGTCGCCATACTGCTGGATCCACTTGGCCGCGGTCTTGGGGCCGACTCCGGGGACGCCGGGCAGGTTGTCGGAGGTCTCGCCGACCAGCGCCGCCAGGTCGCTGTAGAGCTGCGGGGGGAGGCCGTACTTCTTCTCCACGGCCGCCGGGGTCATCCGGGCCAGCTCGGAGACACCCTTGACCGGATAGAGGACCGTCACCTTGTCGTTGACCAGCTGGAACGCGTCGCGGTCGCCCGAGCAGACGAGCACCTCGTCGATGCCGGCCACCTCGAGGGCCTCCGTGGTCAGGGTCGCCAGCACGTCGTCGGCCTCGAAACCATCGACCTCGATGTACGGGATCCGCAACGCGTCGAGCACTTCGTGGACCAGCGAGATCTGGCCTTTGAACTCATCGGGCGTCGCCGATCGACCGGCCTTGTACTCGGCGTACTCAGCCATCCGGAACGTCTGCCGGCTGATGTCGAAAGCCACCCCGACATGGGTGGGCGCCTCATCGCGCAGGACGTTGATCAACATCGAGGTGAAGCCGTAGACAGCGTTGGTGTACTGGCCAGTGCTGGTGGAGAAGTTTTCCTTCGGCAGCGCGAAGAAGGCACGGTAGGCCATGGAATGACCGTCGATAAGGAGGAGTCGGCTCACGCATGGCAGCCTAAGCCCCACAGACGGACAAACAGACGGGCAGGCTGATGGACAACAACAAGCTCGAACAGGTCATGAGCAGACTCGACATGATGCACGGCGGCGTTCTCGGCGAGAAGATGGGGATCGAGCTGACCGAGGTGACCGCGGAGCGGGTCGTCGGGCGGATGCCGGTCGAAGGCAACACCCAGCCGTTCGGGCTGCTTCACGGGGGCGCGAGCGTCGTGCTCGCGGAGAGCCTGGGCTCCGTCGCGGCCATGATGCACGCCGGTGAAGGCAAGATCGCCGTGGGCATCGAGATCAACGCCACTCACCACCGGGCGGCCAGGACAGGGTTCGTCACCGGCACGGCCTCAGCGCTGTCGCTGGGCAAGACTCTGGCAACCTACGACGTCCTGATCACCGATGAGGACGGCAACCGCGTGTGCACCTCACGGATCACCTGCCTGATCCGTCCGACGCCTCCCGGCGCCTGACGGTGCCCGGCCGCGTCTGAGGACTGGACCGACACATGCACAGCGCCTTCCCCGGTCTCGGGACCGTGATCAACGTGGCGACCATCGTCATCGGGTCCCTGCTCGGTATGGCGGTGGGTCACCGACTCCCCGACCGGACCCGATGGGTGGTCACCGACTGTCTGGGGCTGACGACCCTGCTCATGGCCGGCTTGTCGGCGTTCATGGTGACCGACGCATCCCTGACGTCCGCCGTCGGTGTGGGAGCGCCCATCCTGATCGTGCTCGGCAGCCTGTTGATCGGCGGCATCACCGGCTCACTGCTGCGGATCGAGGGCCGGCTGGAGGAGCTGGCCGGAGTCATCCAGGCCCGGCTGGCGCGTCGCCCGAAGCTGGTCGGGGCCCAGGAGGCAGGTCAGGGGCACGAAGCCCGGGAACGCTTCATCGAGGGCTGGCTCAGCGCCTCACTGCTCTTCTGTGTCGGGCCCCTGACCATCCTGGGGTCGCTGTCGGACGGCTTGGGCAGAGGCATCGACCAGCTGACCCTCAAGGCGGTCCTGGACGGATTCGCCGCCATGGCCTTCGCGTCGTCCTTCGGCGTCGGCGTGCTGCTGTCGGCCCTGTCAGTGGCCGTCGTACAGGGCCTGCTGACGCTGCTGGGAGTGATCCTGGGCTCCATGCTCCCGGAGGCCCACATCGCTGCCCTGACTGCCACCGGAGGGCTGCTGCTGGTGGGGATCTCACTGCGGCTGCTGCGGATTCGTGAGGTCCCGGTGGGCGACCTGCTGCCAGCGCTCATCGTCGCGCCGCTGCTCACCCAGCTCGTGGTGATGGTGCGTTAGGCGCCCGGCGCCCCGTCCTTCATACCGGCCACGACGGTGGCGGCCACCTCACGCATCCCCAGGCGACGGTCCATCGCGGTCTTCTGAATCCATTTGAAGGCCTCCGGCTCAGTGATCATCAGCTGGGCCATCAGCACCCCCTTGGCGCGGTCCACGATCTTACGGGTCTCGAACCGCTCTCCCAGGTCCGCGACCTCGGACTCCAGGGCGTGCAGCTCGACCCACCGAGAGCGCGCGATGGCGATGGCCGGGTCGAGGTCCGCGGGCGTGAACGGCTTGATGATGTACGCCATGACGCCGGCGTCGCGGGCCCGCTCGACGAGCTCCTTCTGGCTGAACGCCGTGAGTATCACGACCGGGGCGATACGTTCCTTGCCGATCTGCTCGGCCGCGCTGATCCCGTCCAGCACCGGCATCTTGACGTCCATCAGCACAAGATCCGGCTTGAGCTCACGGCTGAGGGCGATCGCCTGCTCACCGTTGCTGACCTGGCCAACGACGTCATAGCCGGCCTCGACCAGCATCTCGGCAAGGTCCAGGCGGATCAGCGCCTCGTCCTCGGCCACCAGGATGCGGGTCCTTGCGGGACCATGCACTGGCGGGTGGGCGGGCGGGGTCGGCAGGGGGCGGGCGCTTTCGGTCACGCAGGTCAGCCTACCGACCGCTTCGCCGTCGTGACGGGGCCCTCGGGATTAGCGCCCGCGAATATTCGCAGCCAGAAGATCTGGTGCTCGCGACGGTGAGGATTTACGGTGTGCCCATGATCGTGCACGCCGTGAAGATGACCTCGCGATTCGTCATGAATATCTTCTTCGCCGTCGTCCTGTCCCTGACCGTCCTGCTCGTGGCCGGTGCGTCCATTCTGGGCCTCTCCCTCGCCCTGCAGGGCTGGGCCGCCAACCCGCCGTCAACGACAATCAACGCGCCCTCCCAGCCATAGCTGCCGCAGATCAGAGTCTGAGAACGTGATGGGTCTGAGAACGTGATGGGTCTGAGAACTTGGTGCCGAGGGCGGGACTCGAACCCGCACCAAGCGTGCTCAGCCGTAATATCTAGCTGTGTTTTGTGCTCAGCAGTTGGTTGCAACTGGTTGCAGTTGAAAGTTGGTGTGGACGGCGGCCACACCTCCATGGGCTCGAAAATACGCTTGGAGATCGTTTG